>NZ_JBHOQJ010000042.1:0-32586 GCF_042408365.1 Thermoflexus sp. | reverse complement strand
CCGGGAGTATGGGCTGAAGTCGGTTTCCTGTCGTTACTTTACCGTGTATGGTCCTCGTGGGGTGGAGAACCATGCGATCATTGCCCTGATCGCCAAGGCGTTTATCGGCCAGAATCCCATTGAGGTGTGGGGGGATGGCACCCAGGTGCGCAACTGGACCTACGTGGATGACATTGTGCGGGGCACCCTCCTGGCCGCGGAGAAGATCGACGACGGCACGGCGATCAACCTGGGGACGATGGAGCGGGTGCGGGTGATTGATGCGGTGAAGATGATTCTGGAGTATACGGGTCATAAAGCGGAGATCGTCTTCCGGCCGGATATGCCCACCGGTCCGTTGAACCGGGTGGCGGACTGCTCCCTGGCAAAGAAGCTTCTCGGTTGGGAGCCGCAGGTGCCCTTCCGGGAGGGGCTGAAGCGGACGATTGACTGGTATTTCGCCACCAAAGACCGGGAGCAGGTGCGGAGAATTCTGGGGCGAATGTTGACAGAGCGGTAAGTATGGAGGGTGTGGAGCGGGTCAACATCCTGGGCGTCAGTGTGAGCGCGATCAATATGGCGATGGCCCTGGAGATCATTGAGGGCTGGATCGCCCGCCGGGAGCTTCATTACATTTGCGTCACTGGCGTCCACGGCGTGATGGAGAGCCAGCGGGATGAGGCTTTGCGACAGATCCACAACCAGGCCGGCCTGGTCACACCGGATGGGATGCCGTTGGTCTGGCTGAGCCGTCTCAAGGGCTTTCGCCACGTGGATCGGGTATATGGTCCGGATTTGATGCTGGCCCTTTGCGAACGGTCCATAGCACGGGGCTACCGCCATTTCTTCTACGGTGGGGCGAAGGGTGTGCCGGAGCGACTGTCTGAGGTGCTCCAGAAGCGTTTCCCCGGCCTGCAGGTGGCGGGAACATATTCACCGCCCTTCCGTCCCTTAACACCCGAGGAAGACGAGCGGGTAGTCCGGATGATCAACGCGGCCAACCCGGATATCGTCTGGGTGGGGCTCAGCACGCCCAAGCAGGAGCACTGGATGGCAGAGCACCGGGCGCGGCTGACGGCTCCTGTGCTGATCGGCGTGGGGGCGGCTTTCGACTTCCTTACCGGTCGCAAGCCGCAGGCCCCCCGCTGGATGCAGCGCGCTGGTCTGGAATGGTTCTTCCGCTTGCTCACCGAACCCCGCCGTCTGTGGCGGCGGTATCTAATTAATAACCCCCTCTTCGTGGCGCTGGTGGTGCTGGAGGCGATGAGGCTGCGGCCCAAAAGGCCGCTGACCAAGTGACGCCAACGGCGGATGGCGAGCGGTATTTTATAACCTGCGATCGGGGAGGGGCTTATGCTCCGGCGCTTCAGCGTAGACTTCGCGATTTTCTCCATGGCCCTGGATGCTGCGCTCACCCTCTTGGTGCTCCGAGGGGCCGCCCTCCTTCGCTCTCAACTCCCCGCCTTCCTCCCAGGCCTCCAACCGCTGCGCGCTCTCTATCTCCCAACCCATCTCTATTTCCTCGCACCGCTCCTGTGGGTGCTGATCCTGCTGGTGGTCTCCGCCTACGATCCTCGCCGGACCTACCGGGCCGCAGATGAGTTCGGGCGGGTCGGCTTTGGCTCCCTCCTGGCCTCTCTCTGTTTCGCCGGCCTGCTCTACCTCACCGAGCGCGAGGTCTCCCGTGGGCTCTTTGTGCTCTTTATCCTCCTGAACTTCGTCCTGCTCTTGGGCTGGCGCATGATGGCCCGGCTGGTCTGGAAGGTGGTCAAGGCCCCTCCGGCCCGGCGTCGGGTCCTGATTGCCGGCGCCGGGGAGGTCGGCCAACGGGTGGCCCAAGAGATTCAGCAATATGCCTGGGCCGGCCTGGAGTTGGTGGGGTTTCTGGACGACGACCCTGCCAAACGGGATTGCGACCTTCCGGTCCTAGGGACGCTGGACGATGCGACGCGGGTGGTACAGGAGCACGGGGTGGAGGACGTGGTCATTGCCCTTCCCCGCCGGGCCCACGCCCGGTTGGACCAGCTGGTGCAGGCTCTCCACGAGCTTCCGGTCCATGTTTACGTCGTCCCCGATTACTTCGCCCTGGCCCTCTACCGGGCCTCTGTGGAGGACTTCGCGGGCATCCCGATGATCAACCTGCGGGCCCCGGCGTTGAACGACTACCAGCGGCTGGTCAAGCGGGCCTTCGACCTGGTGGTCGGCAGCATCTTGACCCTCCTGGCGCTCCCGGTGATGGGCCTTGTGGCACTGGCGATCAAACTGGATTCGCCCGGCCCCATCCTCTTCCGCCAGCAGCGGGTGGGGGAGAACGGCCGCCTCTTCACAATGTACAAGTTCCGCTCCATGGTCGTCAACGCGGAGGCGCTGCAGGACCAAGTGACCGAGGTGAGGGAGGACGGCACCATCATCCACAAGAAACCGGATGACCCTCGGGTGACGCGGGTCGGGCGATTCATCCGTCGGTACAGCCTGGATGAGCTCCCTCAGCTCTTCAATGTCCTCAAGGGGGACATGAGCCTAGTAGGTCCCCGGCCGGAGCTGCCCTGGCTGGTGGAGCGGTACCAGCCCTGGCAGCGCAAACGCTTCGCCGTCCCCCAGGGCATCACCGGTTGGTGGCAGGTGAACGGCCGCTCCGACAAGCCCATGCACCTGCACACCGAAGAGGATTTGTTCTATATCCAGAACTACTCCCTCTGGCTGGACCTGGTGATTCTATGGAAGACCATCTGGGTCGTGTTGCGGGGGAGAGGGGCATATTAGGAGGTGAGGGATGGAGGC
This sequence comes from Thermoflexus sp., assembly GCF_042408365.1. Lineage (GTDB taxonomy): Bacteria > Chloroflexota > Anaerolineae > Thermoflexales > Thermoflexaceae > Thermoflexus. The sequence goes on along the minus strand of NZ_JBHOQJ010000042.1, from coordinate 29,826 downwards.
GCAGCAGAACCACGAGGATAGCGCCTCCCGCCGACAGCCGGGTCGTGGGGAACTGTAGTGCCCCATAGGGGTCGTATGGTCCGCGTTCGCCATGCCGCCGGATCATCCCCACCTTGCGAGGAGATTCCCGCTGGAGATAGAGCGGCAATCATTTCCTCCCTTAGGCTCCATATGCTGCCCCTCCAAAGATCGAAAACGCCCTTGCGGCCGCCCGGCACCGGGCACAACGGCGGACGGTGGGTTCGATTGCCCTTCTTTTCCCGGGCTCTCGGTCGGCTGGGCGCCAAGCCCAGGGCATGGCTGGATTTGTGGAGGAATGGCTCTGGCCTAGTGAAGGCTCTGGAAATCCGTCAAACGGAATGGCTGGGCTGGCTCCGGCTGGCCTCGCCGGAACGATGGGTGCTGGTATTAGCGCTGCTGAACGGCCTGCTGTATTTGGTCCTGGTCCCCCCCTGGCAGCATTACGATGAGCCCACGCATTTCGAGTACGCGTGGCTTATCGCCAGCCGGGGGGTGCTGCCCAAACCCGGGGATTACGACCAGGACCTGCGGCGGGAGGTGGCGGCGTCGATGGTGGAGCATAGGTTTTTCCGGGGGATGAATTTCACCCCCAACCTCCTGGCCCGGGATCAGCCGGTCTGGCTGGGCGCCTCGCAGTTGGGTCATCCGCCTCTCTATTACTTATGGGTCGCTCTCTTCCTCCGATGGATCCCCCACGCGGACGTGACCTTTCAGCTATACGTGGCCCGCTTCGCCTCCTTGCTCCTCTACCTGAGCAGCGTCTGGCTCGCGGGACGGGTGGTCGCCGAACTCGTCCCGGCAGGGCATGTCCTCCGTTGGGCCGTGCCGGGGATGATGGCCCTCCTGCCCGCCTACACGGATCTGATGACGGCGGTCAACAACGACGTGGGGGCCGTTATGGTCTTTTCGCTGTTCCTCTGGGGCGCGGTGCGAATGATTCAGCGAGGGTTCTCTTGGCCCAGGTTGGTCTGGGTGGGGGGAGGAGCCGCTTTGTGCCTATGGACCAAGAACACCGTCGCCGTGGCCGTGTGGATGGTGCCGCTGGTTGTGGCCCTGGCGCTCCTTCGAGAGGCGAAGCAACGGTGGATGTGGCTGGCGCTTGGGGTATGGGGGCTGTTGCCCGGTATGCTGGTCGTGGGGTGGGGGGATGCGGCTTACTGGTACCGCCAGAGCGACCAAGCGGGGCCCACACGGGAGGTGCGGGCGGAAGCCCCCCTGGGGAAAGCCGTGTTGGCCCTGGAGATGTCCTCGGCCGTTCCGGGGCGCCGTCTGATGCAACCGCTCCTGGCGGGGCACGTCGAGGCCCTGCGGGGCAAGGAGGTCACCCTGGGGGCGTGGGTATGGGCCTCAGAGCCCGTGCGAATCCGATCGCCCATGTTGAACGATGGGGTCCGGGAGGTCTGGCGGCCCCTCGAGGTGGGGACATCCCCAGCGTTCTACGTGGTTACAGGCACGGTTGCTCCCGATGCGAGGACCCTCTGGGTCATCCTACAGCCCTCGCTGGGCCGGACGGGGGAGACAACGATCACGGTTTATTACGATGGGCTCGTTCTGGTGGAGGGGATCCGTCCGGCTAATCGGCCGCCCGTCTTTAGCGATCCCGAGGGGCGGGAGGGCGTGTGGGGGGGAGCTTCCTTCGTCAACCGGCTCCGCAACGGCTCCGCTGAGGCGTCCTGGCCCCGGGTGCGAAGATGGATGGAGCAGGTATTTCCCCGCTTCCTGCGGATCCCTGCCGACTTCGACCTCTTCCTGGCCACGCTGCTGGACGTGCCGTGGAGCGGCTGGGTTTACCTTCCAACGGCGCGCACGCTCCTTCGGAGTTTCTGGGCCTACTTCGGCTGGGGACACGTCCAGCTGGCCTCCCCATGGTACCGGCTCCTGGACGGGTTGACCCTGTTGGGTCTGGGCGGCGCTATGGTCTATGGGATCCGTCGGTGGAGGGAGCTCTCCCCGCCGGCCCGGGCCAGCGCTGTTCTCATGTTGGTGGCCGGCCTCTGGCTCTGGACGAGCGCCCTCCTCCGAGTCCTCCCCTATTTGTTGGAGCGTCCTTATCCCCTGTTGTCGGTTGCACGTTACGCGTTTCCGGGTATAATCCCAACAATTATGGGGTTAACGATAGGGTGGCTGGGCGGTTTGCCCGGAAACGTAAGGAAGAGGGGAGGGGTTGGCCTGCTGTTGGTTCTGCTGCTTCTCGATCTTCTCTCTATATCAACCATTTGGTCTTTCTATCGGCCTCACTAAAGGGGGAGGAAGATGACCAGGAAATTGTCGTTTACCGCCATGTTGGGCGTTTTCGGGGTGATGGTGGTGCTGGCGGCCGCCCTGGGGTTGACCATGAGCCGTGCGAACGCCTTGGATGACCGGGTGCGGAATTCGGATAAGCGCGCGGCCGATAGCGGCTCGGATTACGGGCTGCAGAACACAAGGCCGGTCACAACGTATTTGCCCTTGGTGACCATGAACTATCCCCCGCCGCCTCCCGTTTTCGGGGTGGAGATCAACCGGGGGGCGGTCGGCGCCACCCTCTCGCAGACCATTGAAGCAGGCGTCTGGTGGGTGCGATACAACGGCATCCTGTGGTCCGAGGTAGAACCGGAAATAGGTCTTCGGGATTGGTCGAAACTGTCTGATGTGGAACAGGAAATCCGGGCCCTTTCCGCCCATGGGTTGATCCCCATGGTCATTGTACGGGGGACCCCCTCCTGGGCGCAACGGGTTCAGGGTTCATATTGCGGGCCTATCAAAGAAGATGCGCTGGACGAGTTCGCCGCCTTCATGCGTGAGGTCGTGTCCCGATATAGCGTCGAACCGTATAACGTGAAATATTGGGAATTGGGGAATGAACCGGACGTCGACCCGGGCCTTGTGCCGCCCACTTCACCTTTCGGATGCTGGGGCGACAAGGGGGATGACTATTATGGGGGTGGTTACTACGCCGAGATGCTTAAGCGCGTCTATCCGGCCATCAAACAGGCGGATCCCACGGCTCAAGTGGTTGTTGGCGGGCTGTTACTGGACTGCGACCCTCAAAGCGGGACCGGCGGTTGTGACCGTCAACCGGGCAGGTTTCTTGAGGGGATCCTACGGAATGGAGGAGGACCGTTTTTTGACATCCTGGCCTATCATGCATATCCCCTCTGGACCCCTGACGAGAGGGGAGACTGGGATCTGAACCACCCGCACTGGCGCCATCGAGGCGGCGCGTTGCTGGGCAAATTGGATTTCATCAAGTCGGTGTTCCAGAACTATGGTATCTCTAAGCCCATCCTAATGAACGAGGGCGGGTTGATGTGTGATTCGCGGGACGATAATGATCCTGCATGCTCGCGTGATGATTTTCGTGACGATCAAGCGAAGTATGTGGTTCGGCTGTACGCTCGAACCTGGGCCCACAACATACTGGGCAGCGTCTGGTACACCATGAACGGGCCGGGATGGCGGCAGGGAGGGTTGTTGGACGGCAGCCAACATCCGCGTCCTTCTTATGATGCTTTTAAGTTCATGTCCACGCTGCTCGAAGGATCTTCGTATCGGGGACCGCTTGCAACGGGGGCTCTGGAGGGGTACGCCTTTTTCAACAAAAGCGCTCGCAGGGAGTATCAAGTTTATTGGACAAATGATAAAGCCTATACGACGACGCTAACCCTGCCTAAGGGCGCTGTGGCTTATAACAAATTTGGGCAGACCTTGACACCAATGGATGGCAAGATATCGGTGGGCTTCGACCCCGTGTTTATTGTGGTGGCCGTGCCATAAGGAAGGATAGGATGGCATAAGGGGCCACATACCCGGTCTGGCGCCTGGCCGGGGACGGTATCTGGGAAGAGCCAGCAAGCGATCGCTTCGGCTGTGTTGGGCCTGAGCGCTCAAGATCCGTACTGACCCAGTGGAGGGATCCAGGGACTTATTGGATTCTGTAGGCGCCGGGCCGGTTACATCCCCAGGGCCTCCAGCTTGATTGGGAGAGCATTTGGCGGCCATCTCTAGCCCGGATAGAGTTCATGGGCCAAGATTTGCATGCTGATCTCTACGATGTTACCGGGATTTTTCAGGGCGATTGTTCGCCTTAAACAATGGATGCCGTTTCTCTATGGCGGAACGTCGGCACTTCTGCTCCTTTTGGCTTTCTCCTCTTGGGCTTACGATGACCCCTTCATCACCTTCCGCTACGCGCAAAACCTGCGCGTTGGGCTGGGGTTTGTTTACAACCCGGGCGAGCGGGTCCTGAGCACCACGACGCCGTTATATACGCTTCTGTTGGCCGGCCTGAGTTACCTCTGGGCGGACCTCCCCCGTTTGAGCCCCCTGATCAGCGCGTTCAGCCTGGGGATCGGCGCGCCCGCCCTCTACCGGTTGGGTCGGCGGTGGGGCCGTCCTACAGCGGGCCTTGTGGCGGCCCTTCTCTATCCATTCACTCCTTTGATGGTCGAAACGTTTGGGGCGGAAACTTGCTTCTATGTGACGCTGGTCCTGTGGGCTTTCGCTTTGCATGCGGAAGGGAGGGACCTGGCCGCCATGGCGCTGGCGGCCCTGGCCACCCTCACGCGCGCGGATGGGGCGCTGGCCGGGCTCGCAATCGGCGTAATGCTCCTCCTAAAAGAGCGCCGGATCCCCTGGAAGCCGCTCCTGCTCTTCGGTCTGTTGATTGCCCCTTGGTATCTCTTCTCCTGGCTCTATTTTGGCTCCCCTTTCCCGGTCACTCTAGCCGCCAAGCAGCATCAGGCCCGGATGGCGATCAGCGACTCATTCGTTAAAGGATTCCTGCGGATGGTTGAGGGGTACGCTCGCAATCCCTTCTACTGGCCGCATGGAGTATTCCTGGTGGTCGGGTTGGCTTACGTGTTGCGCAGGGCCCGCCGCTGGCTGCTTTTGACTGGGTGGGGAGTGCTCTATTTTGCGGGTTACACCGCGCTGGGGGTCAGCCGTTACTTCTGGTATTATGCCCCTCTAGTTCCTGTGATGATCGCTTCCATTGGGCTCGGGGTGGAAGCCACCCTGGAGTTTCTGGCGGACCGATGCCGGGTCTTTGGGCGCTTCAAGCCAATCCTCGGGGCGCTGATCCTGCTGTTCTTGCTCCTCCCGCAGGGGCGCGACTTATGGGGGCTGGCGCATCATCCCGACCCACGCGCCCGGATTTATCGGGACGTTGGGCTCTGGCTGGCAGAAAACACGCCGCCGGAGGCCAGCGTGGGTACGCTGGAGGTCGGGATCATCGGTTATTACGCTCGCCGTCGGATGGTGGACTTTGCCGGGCTGATCCAGCCTGATGTGGCGTTGCAAATGCAGTACGAGAGCACATATGAGGACACCGCTCTCTGGGCTATTAGTCAGTATCGCCCCGATTTCCTTGTGTTGAACCCCGCGTGGTTCCCCCGACTGATGGAACAACTGGTGAATCCCTTCTGCCAATCGCTAGCGCATTTCTCCCGCCCCGAGTATCCCGGGGAACTGGTGGCGTACCGATGCGAATGGTGAACGCACCAGGTCCTCTTGCTATCCCGCCAGTATGGGGTGATTACCCAACCAGGGCAGGAATGATCCATCGGACGGAGGCGACGGCTCGATACCCTGGCGGACATCGGCGAGCCCCCCAACCTGGTGTTTTGGCTTCCGGGCGAACGGAAACGGCCGGGCCGGAGAGTGATGAAACATCAGCCGGCCGGTCCATTTTTCACCGAGAACGCTAGGCCTGGTCGACCCACAAGAATGGCGGCTTCCCATCGCGATTTCCGCAAAGCCCCGCCGCCGACGCCCTTCCAGCCGCTCATTTAAGTGGCTCAGCATCAGGTTACAAGAGTTGCTCCGCCGCCTCCTCGCCACAGAACACCTCCACCCCCTTCGTCCACCATTTGATCCACTTGGCCGAGCGCTCCAGGGGGTTCATGGGGTACAAGCGGCGGCGGATAGGCTTGGGATGGCGCAGGAACGCTAAGCGCAGAAGATCCTCACTCTCCTCCCACCCCGCCGCCAAAGGTCCTGGAGGACCTCCTCCCCGTTCCTGGCGCTCTCCCCTTCCGCCCCGAACCACCTAAAGCCCCGGATCGCCCGGCATCCGTCCGGCTGGACCCCCGGGGCGGTGGACACCGGCTCCTGGGCACTTTTCCCTTGACGGATGGATAAGGAACGTTCCGTCCAGGAACACGGGAGTCCTCCCCGTTCAAGAGACGCTCCCGCCCAGCGCGCACCGCCTCCTCTACTTCCTGGGGAGGCAAGAGATGCGCCGGGGCGAGTAGAACGCGCTGGAATTCCCTTGAGGAATCGGGAGATGAAACGGATACTCACCCCTGCGGTGTAGGGCGAGGAGGGCTTCGGAGAGTTCCGGGCTGTTTGTTTCATGTAGCTCGGATTGGATCTTCGCCTCGCCGGTCCCTTACGCTCGGCTTGCCGGTCCGGGCGTCCTGGCAGTGGGGGGTGTCATCACTAGGGGTACGGGCTCACAATGCCTCGGGGGGAGCGGGATTGGAACGGCAGGGGTATATCTTGATCATCAGCCACGACGTGGTGGGCAAGCGGATGGCCGGGCCGGGCATTCGCTATTTCCATCTGGCGCGGGTGCTCGCCCAGGAATTCGAAACCGTGCTGGCCGTTCCGGAAGGGTCGACCCTTTCGGCTGACTGGCCGATCATTGCCTACGCCTCGGGGAGCGATGAGAGCCTGCGGAGGGCCATCCAGGCGCCCGCGCGATTTTGGTTCCTGCTGTTTTCGTGGCTCACGTGCCTGCCTTGAAGGACGTTCAGAGCCCGATTATCATCGATGGATATGATCCTTTCATTGCCGAGACCTCGTATCTGGGTGGGGATCCTTCCGACCTGACGGTGGTGAAAGGCATGTGGCCTGGTATCGGCCTGGAGGATAAACTGGGTCTTTAGGGCGGCGGGACGTCCGGCTGGTGTTTCCGGGGACCCGTCATCCCAATCCCCATATGTTGGGGATTCCCACCCATTATGAGGAGGCCCGCCGGTTGGCTCAGGAGCTGGGGCTGCTGGATCGGGCCGTCTTTTTTGGGGACTGGGTTCCCTATGCGGATTGGCCGGGGGGCTTGTTGGAGAGCGATCTGGCGCTCACGCTCCATTTCGATACCTTGGAAACGTGCCCGGCTTTCCGCTGACCGCCGGGCCTGTGCCCGCTGAGCGTTCTGTGGATCGAGGGAGAGATCAAGGTTAAAAAGGAGCTTTTGTATGGGCATTCCACACATCTCAAGCCGATGGTATGACGCTTGGTATTTCCGCCACTCTTGCGGGAAACCCTACGAGCGTAACGAGGAATGGCTGAGGTTCTTTAGAGCCATCGCCGATCGTATTGTCGCTGAGATCCGACCCAGAACCGTTCTGGATGTCGGTTGTGCGATGGGTTTCCTCGTTGAGGCCTTGCGGGACCGTGGGGTTGAAGCCTTCGGAATCGATATCTCGGAGTTTGCCATTCGCCAGGCCCGGGATGACATCAAAGCCTATGTCTATGTGGCCTCTGTTCTCGATCCCCTTCCGAGCGCCTTGCCCTCACGATACGATTTAGTTGTTTGTATCGAAGTTCTAGAACACCTGCCCTCGAACCGGGTGGATGAAGCCATCAAGCGTCTCTGCCAACTCAGCGACGATATCCTTTTTTCTTCAACGCCGGATGATTATCGAGAGATCACACACCTGAACGTCCAGCCTCCGGAATACTGGGCGGAACGCTTCGCCCTTCACGGGTTCTTCCGAGATGTGGACTTTGACGCTTCGTTCATTACGCCTTGGGCTGCGCGGTGGCGGCGGTCATCCGATCCTTTTCATCGGGTGGTTCGGAACTATGAGCGGAAGTTTTGGCGGTTATGGCGGGAAAATGTGGAGCTACGGACCAAGCTCCTGGAGATGCGGGACGAACTGGCCCGCCTGGAGGCAATAAAAGACGTATCAAGACATGGCGAAAATCAATATATACGATCTTGTTCTTTAATGACTGGCATGAATAAAATCAAAAATTTCATTAAGCATTGCTTAACTCGCTTGGGATGGATTCCTTAGTTCAATTCGTCCGGGATATCTTTCGGCTTCGACTGTTGTCGGAATCCGGAAACCGCGGCGCAGGCGAGAGAACACAAGGGGCATTGCCGCCCCGGAGAAACCACCCGCTAGGTAAACGTGGAGGGCCGCTGGCGTAGGCCTTGCCCCGGATCAAGCCAACGGGCATTCGCAAGCTCGTAGCGGATGGCGTTGCCGCCGATGGGTGGAACGGGTTGAGGCGCCGGGAACTGGGACGTCGACGATCTGAGCTGCGGCTTGGGCGGGGAGGCTGTGATGCCGGCCTTTGGAGACGCCTGGGGGGTGATCCGGGGTCGGGTTCGAAGCCCATGGGTTGCGGCCCGGCAGTTGCCGGCAGCGGATTTTCCGTTCAGCGAGGTTGTGGGATAGGACTCCGGCGGAGGTGATCGGTCGGACCAACCATACTGGAGTTGAGAAGAACAGCTGACCCAATTAAACTATTCAAAGCCGGTTAAATTCCAGCCTTGGTGGATGCCATGTCTCGACTGTTGATCATAACCCATGAGCACATTGGACCTCGCATGGCTGGTCCTGGGATCCGAGCATGGGAGATTGCCCGCGCTGTGGCCCAGCACGGGTTTCCCGTCACGTTGGCGACTCCTCATCCAGGGATTAGTGGGACAGACCAGGTGAAGGTGGTGGGATTCTCGTGGGATGATCCCCAATCGCTCGAGACGTGGATTCGGGACAGCGATGTGGTCATGGCGGTGGGGCCGGTATTAAGTCGGATCATTCATTGGCTTGGAAGGCCTTTAGACCCTCCAACGATTGTGGATCTGTATTATGTGCCGGAGATTGAAATGGCCATGATCCAGGCCATGACGGACCCCTCGTTTCCAATTGTGGATTTATTGATCGCGGAAACGCTGGTTTATCTCAGCAACGGCGATTTCTTCCTTTGCGCGACGGAGCGTCAGTTGGATTTTTGGATGGGGGTGCTGTGGATGGCTGGGCGCCTGAATCCACGCACCCTGCTCCTCGATCCCGAACGCTGGTTCGCCCGCGTCCCCATGGGGATCCCCGATGACCCCCCACGGTCCGACGGCCCGGTTCTTAAGGGCGTGGTGCCCGGGGTTGGTCCCCAAGACAAGGTCGTGCTCTGGATGGGCGGGATCTGGGAATGGACGGATCCGTTGACTTTGGCTGCAGCCCTCGAGCGGGTTTTATCCCAGCGTCAGGATGTGCGATTGGTGTTTGGTGCCCTCCAGCATTACGATCCTCAGGTCGTTCCTCCGATGTCCAAAGCGGCCCGTTTCCTGGAGCGATGCCGCGAGGCTGGATGGCTGGGCCGTTTCGTCTTCTTCCTGGACTGGGTGCCATATGAACGGAGGGGCGCTTATCTGCTGGAGGCGGACGTGGGAATCAGCCTCCATGAGAACCCTTGGGAGAGTCGCTACGCCATCCGCGCTCGGTCGTTGGATTACCTATGGGCGTCTCTCCCTTGTGTGCTGAGCGCGGGGGACGAACTGGCCGACCTCCTGGCGGCCTCCGGCCTTGCCAGGGTGATTCCCCCGCGGGATCCAATCGCCGTAGCAGACGCCCTGCTGGCCTGGCTGAACGACCCGCTGCCCCGGGCGGAGCTGGCGGCGCGTACGTCTGCGCTTCGGGAGACTCTGCGTTGGTCCTCGGTTGTGCGCCCCATCGTGGAGTTTCTCCAACAGCCGCGTATGGCACCGGACGCTTCGGTTGCACGGAGTCGCGTCTATGCGTTGATCCCCCTGCGTTGGGAGATCGATCGGCTGCGGTCTAGGTGGATTGTTCGCGCTCTGAATAGACTTTATGGGCTCTTTGGGAAGCGCTTTCTATGAAAGCCCGGCTCACCATTATCCTGCTGGTGAAGAACGGCGAGCGCTATCTCGGCGAGGTCCTGGAGGGGATCTTCGCCCAGAAAACCTCGTTCCCCTTCGAGGTGCTGGCCATCGATTCAGGGTCCCGCGACCGTTCTCGAGAGATCTTAGGCCGCTACCCGGTGCGCCTGTGGGAGATCCCGCCTGAAGCGTTCAACCACGGGGAGACCCGCAACCTGGGAGGCCGGCTGGCCCACCCCGACGCGGTGTACCTGGTCTACCTCTCCCAAGACGCCACCCCGGCCAACACGGAGTGGCTGGAGACGTTGATCGCGCCGATGGAGGAGGACGCAGCGATCGCCGGGGTCTTCAGCCGTCACCTCCCTCGCCCTGGGGCGTGCCCCTCTCTGGTGCGCCAGTTGGTGACCCATTGGCAGACCGGCGGCACGACTCGCCTGATCAAGCGGATGCCTCCCTCCCGGGAGGAGTTCGAGGCCAACCGGTTTTATTACATTTATTTCTCCAATACGAGCTCGGCGATCCGCCGCGCCGTGTGGGAGCGGATCCCCTTTCGCCCGATGGCCTTTGGGGAGGACGCCGATTGGGCGGAGCGGGTCTTGGAGGCCGGGTACGCGATCGTGTTCGAGCCCCGCTCCATGGTCTTCCACTCCCACGACTATGGGCTGCTGGAGCTGTTCCGGGAGAACGCTGATTATGCGGCGGCTTTTCGGGAACGTTTCGACCCCCCGGCCTACCGGCGGTTCGGGCTGGGGGCCGTCGTCCGGGGGATGATCGGGGAGGGTTGGCGGGATTGGCGGTTCATCTGGACCCAGGAGCCCTTCCGGAGCCAGCCCTTCCGGCAGAGAATCTTCTGGATGCTGCACAGCTTGGCCTGGCATTTTGCGGCGGGGATGGGAACCTATGCGGGCATTCGGGGTCTCACCCGGCGGCCTTCCATCTCTCGGTTTCTCTCCCGCCAGGAGCGGGTCCGCCGGGGGTGAGCCTGAAGAACTTAAAGGTAACCTTGAATCTTCTTCCCATCGGGCTGACGATTTTGAGCCCACGGCTTTCTTTCAGAAATAGCGGCGCTTCCACGGCGGTCACTTCCATACCCGCCCAGGTGCCGAGGATCGCCCACGCGGTTCATCTTCGACCCACGCTTAAGCATGGGTAGGAGATCCAAAAGGGGGGTCGCGCGCGCCTTAAAGGCGCGCCCTGAGCGTTTCCTCCTTCGCTTCGCGCACGGGATGAACACCTCGGATTCCCTGTGGTGGGTGGGGCGCATCGGGGCCGATCCTTCCCTTATGCTGTGGTCTGTCGCCATGTCCGTTGGATCTTTGCCCAGGAGGAGGCCCCCAACGTGGAGTGGGTTTGGAGCCCTAACTGCGCGAGCGACCCGCCCGAGCCCTGGAACGATCTCCACCGTTGCTACCCAGGGGACGCTTATGTCGATCGGATCGGCTTGAGCGGGTACAATTGGTACAACGCCTGCCAGCTGGTGGTTTGGCGGCCCTTCCACGATCTTTACGACGCGGTCTTCCGCGACTTGGCCTGTTCCTACGCCAAACCGTAGATCGTTGCCGAGATCGGGTCGGTGGAAGGGGATGAAATCACCTTGACAAAAGCCGCTTGGATCCAGAACGCATATCCGCAAGCTCCTCTGTATCCCTTCCTTGGGGTGTCTCAATCCTGTGGGGGGAGACTCGGGATACGCCGCCAGGAACATATACCCGCACGATTCATATTGGCGGGGAAGGGGTTTCAATGGACCTTTCGGTTCAAGTTCAGGCGGTTAGCCAGGTTTATCGGATATGGCTGCCTGCCGTCTGGAGGTAAGGGGGAGGATGCGTCTCTTATATGTGGCCAACGGATTTCCTCCTGCTGCTCTGGGCGGTGTGGAAATCCACACCTGGGAGATCGCCCGAGCGATGGCCCGTCGGGGCCATGCCGTTTGGGTGTTCTGTCGGGAAAGCGATTTTCAACGCCCCGATTACGAGCTGATCCGTGAGGAAGTGGATGGGCTGTCGATCCTTCGCGTCGTGAACGACTTTAAGCAGACCCATCATTTCCTGCACACCTATGTAGATGAGCGGATGGAGGAGATCTTTCTTCAAGTTCTTCAGGAGACCCGACCCGATCTCATCCACTTCCAGCATCTGATCGGGCTCTCCGCCCGATTGCCCTGCCGGGCGCGCCCCCTAAGGATTCCGATGCTGATGACCCTCCACGATTTCTGGCCGCTCTGCCATCGCGTACATCTCCTGAACCGGTGGGGGCAGCCATGCCCGGGGCCGTTCCAGGGCGGCGATTGTGTGGCGTGCGTTCGGGGGCCCCGCCCGACTTCCCGACTGCACTCGCTTCTGCGAGCGATTAAGCCGTGGCTTCCCGCTCCCCTTGTTTCACGGATCATGCGTCGGATTGGGGGGGCTGCCTTATCTTCGTGGGCTGAGGCGGATCAGAGGGGCTTTCAGGCACGCCACGCCCTCTTCCGCGAGGCGCTGATGTGCTGCGCGCTTTTAATGGCCCCCAGCGACTTCGTCCGAGAGGTGTTTCGCCGGAACAACATAACGCAGCCGGAGATCCGAGTTCTTCCCTTGGGGATCTTGCCCCCGGACAGCGAGGTCGTTCCGGAGCCCGGGGAAAGGAACACGTTGCGGATTGGCTATATCGGATGGTTCCGGCCCCCCAAGGGCGTGCATCTCCTCATTCAGGCCTTCCGCCGCATCCCGGATGAGGGCGTTTCTTTGCATCTATTCGGCCCGATCGACGAATCCTATCCGTATTTTCGACGGCTGCGAGGGTTAGGTGGGGAGGACCCCCGAATTGTGTTCCGGGGCCCCTTCGCTCTGGAGGACCGCAGCCAGATCTATCGCTCCATCGATCTTCTGGTGATCCCGTCGATCAGCCCGGAGACCTTCTCCAGGGTGGCTCGTGAGGCGTTGATCCACCGCGTTCCCGTGGTAGCCTCCCGCATCGGAGCTCTGCCGGAAGTGGTCCGGGACGGGGTGAACGGCTTCCTGTTCGAGCCGGGGGATGTGGAGGGCTTGTCCCAGATCCTCCAGCGGATCGTCCGCTGCCCCTCGATCCTGAAGGAGCTGGACGTGCCCGGACCGGCACAGATCCTCTCTGTCGAGGACCATGTTCAAGCGCTGGAGCAGATGTATCGCGAGGTTCTCTCGGTGGGGGACTAAACGTGCCAGCGGTGAGCGTCGTGATCCCAACCTGGAGAGGGGCGGCCCGGTTGACGCGCTGCCTGGAGGCCCTTTCCCGACAAACCTTTCAGGATTTCGAGGTGATCGTGGTTTGGAACGAGGGGGGCCGGGGTGGAGGGATCCGCGTCCCTGCCGGGATGGCGCTGCGGGTGGAGACAAGCGAGACGAACATCGGGTTCGCGGCAGCGGTGAACTGGGGGATGCGCCTGGCCCGAGGGAATTACCTGGCGGTCCTGAACGACGACGCGTTCCCCGAGCCCGGCTGGTTGGAGGCGCTGGTGGAGGGGATGGAAGCCGGAGAGGGGATCGGGGCCTGCGCCAGCCTGATGGTGTTCGATCATCGGCCCGACATCGTGCAGAGCGCGGGCATCGCGATGGACCGTGCGGCCATCGCCTGGGATCGGTGGCGAGGAAGGCCGGTGGTGGAGGTCCAGACGGGAGGCGAAGTCTTTGGGGCCTCAGCGGGGGCGGCTCTCTACCGGAGGTCGATGTGGGAGCAGCTCGGGGGTTTCGATGAACGGTTCTTCGCTTATCTGGAGGATGTGGAGTTGGCGTGGCGCGCCCAGATCGCCGGGTGGCGGTGCATTTATGTCCCCGGGGCGGTGGTCCGCCATCAGGGCAGCGCCACCCTGGGGGAGGGCTCGCCCCGCAAGAAGATCTTGCTGGGGCGGAACAAGGTGTGGCTGGTGGCCAAGAACGCCCCAGGGGAGGACCTCCCGGTGATCCTGTTGTACGATCTGCTGGCGGTGATCTATGCGATTGCCTGGCGACGGGATCGGTACCCTCTGCTCGGGCGGCTGGAGGGGCTTCGGAACCTTCGACCCTTCTTGGCTCAGCGCCGCCCCGGGAGGCCGCGCCTCCTGGAGCCCCTGGTGCCGCCGTGGGAGGTTCCGAAAAGATTTATGTATGTTATGTAGCGCCTGATCGATGACCCCTGCCTCCTCCTCCGCCGGTGTCCGGCCGCCGATGACCATGGAGGAGCACCTGGAACGGCTGGAGGCGCTCTATACCGAGGTTGTGGACGGGAAGCCCGCGGTGCGTTGCGGTGCAGCGCCGCTGGTCGATCGGTGGAGGGACTTCAGGGGTCGGAGCTTCCATGATGGGGTTGAAGGACGCTTCGCCTCACAGTAGAATGGGCTCGCCAGTTACTTAGTTAAGGAATCTTCCGGTACCGATTCCGGCCTTGAAGCTCATCATTCAGATTCCCGCTTACAACGAAGAGGCGACCCTCCCCCAGACCCTCCGCGACCTGCCCCGGGCCTTGCCGGGGGTGGACCGGATCGAGGTCTTGGTGGTGGACGATGGCTCCACCGACCGCACGGCGGAAGTGGCGCGGGCGGCGGGGGCCGACTACGTCGTCCGCCTGAAACGGCACCGGGGGCTGGCGGCGGCCTTCGCCCTGGGTCTGGAGACGGCGTTGAGATTGGGGGCGGACATCATCGTCAACACCGACGCCGACCGCCAGTACCGAGGGGAGGACCTCGCCCGGCTGGTCCAGCCCCTCCTGGAGGGCCAGGCCGACATCGTGGTGGGGGACCGTGGGGTGGCGGCGCTGGCGCACTTCTCCCCTCTCAAGCGGTGGCTCCAGAGATGGGGGAGTTGGGTGGTGGGGCGGGCGGCGGGCCTCTCCATCCCGGACGCGACCAGCGGTTTCCGGGCCTTCACGCGGGAGGCCGCCATGCGCCTCACCGTCCTAGGCGATTACACCTACACCTTGGAGACCCTCATCCAGGCAGGGGCGCGGGGCATGCAGGTGGTCTACGTCCCCGTGGGGACCAACCCGCCGACCCGGCCGTCCCGCTTGATCCGCAGCATTCCTTCCTTTGTGGCGATCTCCGCCGTCACCATCGTCCGGTTCTATACGATGTACCGCCCCCTGCGGGTCTTCACGACCCTCGGGGGGTTGTTGATCGCTGGGGGCTTGGCCCTCGGGGCCCGTTTCCTGTATTTCTATCTCCGAGGCGGGGGGGCGGGGCATGTCCAGTCCCTCATCCTGGCCGCCATCCTGACCATCGTCGGCTTCCAGGTTTGCCTCATCGGCTTGGTGGCGGATCTCATCCAGATGAACCGGAGGATGTTGGAGGAAGTGCTGCATCGGGTGCGGCGGCTGGAGCTGGAGCGGGACCGGGGAAAGTGAGCGCTCCTGGAGCTCGTCCCAGCGCCGGAAGCGCTTCGCTGCTTCCGTGAGGCCCTCTGAAGGCTTTAAGGGTTGAGGGGGGCATGCCTAAGGGTCGAGCATATCTACGAAACAGACGAAGGTTCCACATCGCTCGGCTGATCCCTATCGGAGCCTTCCTGCTCCTGATGGGCTGCTCGCCCTTTGTGGACCGGGATCAGACCGCTGTCGTCCCCGAGGCAGCGATCGTTCTGGAGCCCGGCCACACCGTCGGCCAGACCTTCGTGGCCCGGCACGGGGGGCTGAATGGGGTGGAGTTCTGGCTGGAGCCGGCGCCGGGGAGCGCGGGGAGGCTCCGGCTCCGCCTGCGGGCGGACCCTCAATCCACCCTCGATCTGGCGGAGGCCGTGCTCTCGTTAGATCAGGTCGCGGCCCCCGGCTTTTATCGCTTCTCCTTCGCGCCGGACCACCGCTCCCCCAGCGCCTACCGCTACGCCTTTTTGGAGCTGGAGGGCATCGGGGCGGTGCGGGTGGGCGCGGCGCCGGGCGGGGCGTACCTGGACGGCGCTGCCTACCGGGACCATGAACCCCTGGACGCGCAGCTGGCCTTCCGGCTGACCTACGACCCATGGGGGATGGCGCTGGAGCTGGGGCGGGCAATGTTGGAAGGGCTGGGGCTGCTGGCGGTGGCGGCGCTGCTGTATTTGGTGCCGGGGTATGCGGTGCTTGCTTACCTCCTGGAGGCCCCCGGAGGCGGGGGAGGGGACCTCCCCTGGCCCGCCCGGATGGGGTTGGCGGCGGGCCTCAGCCTGGCTCTCTATCCTCTGCTGTTCCTCTGGGCCGATTTGGTGGGGTTGCATCTGGGGCCTCTTTACGCCTGGGGCCCTATTACCCTGGGGCTGGCCGCCTTGGCCTGGCGGCACCGTCGCTGGCGGCCCCCAAAGGGATGGGAAGCGCTCCAGGGCTGGGCTCGCTCCCACGCCTTCTGGCCCGATCTGGCTTTCGTTTTCATCATAGCTATGGCCTTCGGCGTGCGGCTGCTGGCGGTGCGCACGCTGGAGGCCCCCATGTGGGGGGATGGGTTGCAGCATACGGTCATTGTCCAGTTGTTGCTGGACCACGGAGGGCTTTTCCGAAGCTGGGAGCCCTACGCACCGATCCAGAGCTTCACCTACCACTTCGGCTTCCACAGCGCGGTTGCGCTTCTCGCTTGGGCGTTGGGTTGGTCCGCCGTTCAGGCTGTTCTGGTGGGAGGACAAATTCTGAACGCGCTTGCCGTCCTGACGCTTTACCCCCTGGCCCGCCGGCTGGCCCGGGGGTCCGCGTGGGCGGGCGTGGTGGCTGTGCTTATGCCCGCCTTGCTCTGGCCGATGCCGATGTTCTATGTGAACTGGGGGCGTTATCCACAGCTTGCTGGCCAGGCGATCCTGCCTGTAGCGGTGGCTTTAACCTGGGATCTGCTGGAGCGCCCAACATGGAGCTGGCGGGAGGCTTTTCTGGTCGCGGGGGCGGCGGCTGGCCTCGCCCTGACCCATTACCGGGTTCTGGTCTTCTATGGAGCCTTCCTAGGGGCATGGGGTTTAGTCCGGTTGTGGCGTGCATGGAAGCGAGAGAACCCCTTCGGCGCGTTCCGCTGGCTGGCGATTGGGGCGTTTTCCTTGGGTCTGATAGCCCCATGGTTGCTTCGAGTTCGGGAAGGAAGACTGGGGGTCAGCCTGGTTCAAGCCTCGACGACGGGGTGGGGGGAAGTGACCTTGCCGTCTTGGGAGGATTTACGTTTTTATATGCCCCAGTGGGGTTGGGTACTCGGCATCCTGGCTTTGGGGGCTGGGTGGATCCAACGGCGAAGAGAAACCGGGCTCCTGATCGCTTGGTGGGGGGGAGTGTTCTTCTTAGCCCATCCCCACCTCCTCCGCCTCCCAGGGGCATGGGTCATCCATTCGTTTGCCTTCTGGATTGCCTTCTATCTGCCGATGGCCCTCCTCATTGCGATCGGAACGGAAGGGTTGGGCGTATCGAATGCGCTGCGGAAGCGAGGGTGGCAGGGGTTGATTCTGGTCGGGGTGCTTGGATTGTGGGGAGGGCGGGATCGAGCGCGGGAGGTGGATCCCTATCGCTACGCCTTGCTGACCCGACCGGATCAAAGGGCCATGGCGTGGATCCGGGAGCATCTGGAGACGGACGCGCGCTTTTTAATTAACGGCTTTCCCGCGTATGCCGGGGAGGATGTGGTGGGCAGCGATGGGGGATGGTGGCTTCCCGTGCTGGCCCGTCGCCCCGCTTGGATCCCCCCCCTGCCGTACGCCATCGAGCGGACCGACGATCCGCAGCTGCCGGCGCAGCTGCGGGAGGGGGTGGCCCGGCTCGCGCGACGGGATCCACAGATCGTGTGGCAGCTCGCTGCGCGGGGATGGTGTTATGTGTATATCGGCCAGCGGCGGGGATCCGTTAACGCGCCGATCCCTCCCCTGTGGAGGCCTGACGAGATGGAGGAGGGGCTCTGGGAGGCGGTTTACCATCGGGACTTGGTTTGGATTTTCAAATTTTCTGGCTGTGACCCTTCGAGGCGCGGGGATTAACCCGAACGAGGTATGGACAACGGGGCTTGGGATCGGTACGATATAGACGATAATCTATCTAAATATGGAGGTAGCAATGGGACGGTGGATTCGGTGGATGGGTCTCCTGCTCGTGGTCGCGGGTACTGCGAGCTCCGCGTTGGGGGCCCCCCCAGGGGCGTTCACCGTTGACTTCAATATTCAAAACATAGGCTCTGCGCCTGCCAATATCGTCGTCACTTTTTATAACCCTGATGGGACGCAGGCAGGTAAGAAAACCTTCTCAAACGTCTCTGCTGGTGGCTCCGCGTACTTTAACCCGGCCCTTCACACCTTAGATGGGGGTGGCCAGCTGCCGGACGGCTGGGTGGGGGCGGCGATCGTCAGCGCCGATCAGCCGGTTTCCGCCATCGCCACTGTGGCGAACAACCTGTCCGGCGCCCAGTACGTCTCCGATGCCTATCCTGGGATCACCGAGCCCTCCACCACCGTCTTCGCCCCCATTGTGATGGCTAAGTTTGGCCCGTGGAACACCCGGATGGCCATCCAAAACGCGGGGTCCTCCCCTGCCAATGTGGAGATCCGGTTTATCAGCGGGGGCAGCGTTGTGACAACCCAGTCGATCACCGGTCTCCAGCCGGGCGCTGCGGCTCTGGTGGATCAATATGACAACCCCAACCTCAACAACTTCAACGGATCGGCGATCATCGCGGCCACTCAACCGGTCGCTGTCATCGTAGATGAATACAAGACGACGGGAGGTCTGCTGATTTCTTATGCTGCCCTACCCTTGAGCAAAGCAAGCACCACGCTATATATGCCTGGTTACATCCATGCCTATGGCCCCTGGACCACGGATTTCACTATGATTAACACAGCGTCAAGCCCCGCTAACGTGCAGATCCAGTTCACGAACGGTCAAGTTTTGAATTGCACGATCTCCGCGAACGGCAGCCTTTACCTGAACCCAGCTGTGGGGAACTATGGCGGATGCACGGGCGGCCCGTTGGCCTCTAATTTCTACGGCGCGGCGACGGTGACCTCAAACCAACCCCTGGTGATCGCCTACAACATCGCCAACACATTGGGTCCCGGGAACCGGGCCATCGGCTACACGGCCTTCTCCCCATCGGACGTGGGGACCAAGATGGCGGTGCCTTTGATCGAGAATCAATTTGGCGGTGGGCAGTGGATCACCACTTTCTCGGTTCAGGTGATCGGCGGGGGAAGCGCCAATTTGACTCTGATCTACTCTGGGAATCTGGGAACGGTCCAGCGGTCGGTCTCCATCTCGGATTCCTATACCTTCAACCAGTTGAGTGATGGCCACATCCCCGCCGGATTCCTGGGCAGCGTCACCATCATCTCGGACAAACCGATCGCGGTGATCGGCGATCAAAACAGCTTGATCAAGGAAGGGGATGTGGCGGCGGGCTTTCCGGGCGTGAAGGTCCCATAGCTCTCTTTGCGGGCACGTTATCGATCGAATATCATGCTGGGGTGCGGAGGGCGCACCCCAGCATTTTTATTGGTGCCGGGTGGGGTCACCGTTGGGCCTTCCGGATGGAGGACGAGGGAACAGGGTTTCGCCCTCCAGGCTTTCCGGAGACCGCCCTCGGGATCCTCCGTATGGACCGAACGAGGTGTGAGCCGCAGGCTCAATCCGCAGCCTGTCGAACGATCGCACCAACGAACCCGTGGGATCTTCAGGTTTTTAAATGGGGCGCTGGAGGATGCCTGGACTTTGCTCGGCGATCCTGTTCGGTCCAAAGTGGCGATGCTAGTTGGGCCATCTTGCCTGTTACGGGAGAGAAAGATGACGTTATTGTCTCAGATCCCCCGCTGGCTGGGGGTCGTTGGGCTCTTGGTGGGGTGCGCTCGGGTCCGCCCCCCCTCGTCGATGGTCTCGGCGACAGTTCCCCTCTCTCCTGTTTATGAGGAATCCCCTATCGTGCCTCCTCCCATCCCGATCACCCCTTCGACGATCTATCCCATGGAGGTGGACCTGGAGGCGGCAACCCTCCGGCCCTCGGATTTTCCCTTCATGCGGGTGCTGTATACGATCCGGACGGAGATCTCCAACTCGATCTCTCGGGGTGTAGAATGGCGCTATCCTATAGAGGAGGATCGCTACCACCCTTTCATCAAGGGGATCGTCGTCCGATTACAAGTGTTTCAAGAGGCCCGGCTGGCCCTGGAGCAGTATGCCCAACGCTTGGCCACAGGGGGGGATTCGTGGCGGGCTTTATCCACACCGGCGGACTCGGCGTATTTGAAGGTCCGGCCTGCCACGGGGCCAACCGGGGAGGGAATATGGGTTCATGAGATGATCTTCATGCGAGGCAATCTGGTCGGTTATTTACAGGTGAGGTGGTCGGAACGCCTGGATCCCCGCTTCTTTCAAGAGCGGGTGGATCTCATTCTAAGGCGAATGGGGAGATAAAGGTGAGCCGCACAGTTCCTCCGCGTGGCCGCTATCTGGTGTTTGGGGCTCCCCGCCTGCCTGAAGAGGCCATTCAGGCGGCGGTGGAGGTGCTGCGTTCCGGATGGCTAGGAACAGGGCCTCGCGTGGCGGCTTTTGAGGAGGAGTTCGCCCGCTACATCGGTACGCCCTTCGCCGTAGCCGTCGGGTCATGCACGGCGGCCCTGCATCTGGCCTTGCGCCTGGCCGGTGTGGGGCCGGGAGATGAAGTGATCACCACGCCGATGACTTTCGCGGCGACCGCCAACGTGATCGTCCACGTCGGCGCGCGCCCAGTCTTCGCGGATGTGGATCCGCTCACAGGGAATCTGGACCCTGAGGCGGCTGAGGCGGCCATCACCCCGCGCACCCGAGCGATTATCGTCGTGCATTATGCGGGGCGTCCGTGTGAGATGGATGCCTTCACAGATCTTTGCCGGCGTCACGGCCTCTTCCTGATCGAAGATGCCGCCCACGCTCTCGAGGCCTCCTACAAGGGACGCAAGGTTGGGGCGCTCGGAGATGCCGCCGCGTTCAGTTTCTACCCCACCAAGAGCTTGACTACGGGGGAGGGCGGCATGTTAACGACAGCATCCGGAGAGTGGGCGGAGCGCGCCCGGGTTCTCCGTCTTCACGGATTAAGCCGGGATGCGTGGCGTCGCTATCGCGATGAGGAGTTCCCAGATTATGAGGTGCTTGAGCCCGGTTATAAATACAATATGACGGATATTCAGGCGGCGATCGGGTTGGCCCAAATGCCCTACCTGGAAGCTTGGCTAGGCCGTCGGGAGCGGCTCTGGCATCTTTACAATGATGGATTGAAGAATTTAGAGGGGATCTCCCTCCCGCCGGAGGACAGGCGTATCGTCCACGCGCGGCACCTCTACACCATCCGGGTGAATCGTCGCCAGGCGCCGTTCTCGCGCGATGAGCTGATCCGTTTATTGCACCAGGCCGGGATAGGAACAGGGATCCATTATAAAGCTTTACATCTCCACCGTTTTTATCGGGAGGCGTTTGGCTATCGTCCGGGCATGTTCCCCAACGCCGAGCGGATCTCCGAGGAAACCCTTTCCCTCCCACTGACAGCTCACATGGACGAATCCGATGTCCTTTATGTGATCGATACTTTACATCGGTTGTGGGCCAAAGGAAGGCTTTGAGATGGAGCTTCGGCGCTGGTGGAACCTATGGCGGTTAGCTCGACGTCGGCTGCAGAGCGAGGCCGATTACCGAGCCTTTCAATACTACCAGGGTTCCTGGGTGTTGGATCGGCTCGCTCAACAGGGGTGTGCGATTCAAGGGCAGCGGGTGTTGGACGTGGGGTGTGGCTACGGTGGGTATTCTCGGGCCTTAAAGGAGAGAGGCGCCGTGGTGGTCGCCTTAGATCTCTCGGCTCCACGCAGTTTGACGGGGGAAGTGTTTGTGACGCAAGGGGATGCGATGCGCTTGCCCTTCGCGGCCGGGGCCTTCGATGGTGTTTTTTGTGCCAGCTTGATCGAGCATGTACCTCATCCTCTGGAAGTGCTTTGTGAGATCCATCGTGTGGTCAAAGCCACCGGCTGGGTTTATCTAAGTTTCCCCCCGTTCTACAGCCCATGGGGCGGACATCAGTTTTCACCTTTTCATTACTTCGGAGAGCGCATCGCGACGGCGATCGCCCGTCGCCGCCGATGGTGGGGACAGGGGGATTGGATCCCCCAACGGTATCCCACGAAGCCAACATCGTTCGCTCGAGCCTTCGGGGATTACGGGTTGTATCCCATGACCATACGACGGGCGCAGAGGCTCGTGCGCCGCGCAGGCTTCCAAGTCCTCCATCAGGGGGTTCGATTTCTGCCCTTGAACCTATCGCGGCTGCCGTTGCTCGGGGAGATTTTAACCTGGCATGTGGAGTTCATCCTTCAGCCATGACGATCGGCTCCGAGTTCCACCAGGATTTGAAAAGTTTCTGGAAACGCCACGACGGCACATTATCCGCGCTGGACGTTGGGTCCTGGGCTGCAACCATCGATCTGACCCACAATCTCTATCGAGGCATGCCTGCCGCCTTCAATCGTTTCTTCGCTTTCTGGCAGTATCGCGCGATCCGGAAGCTGCTGCAGGCATGCCCCCCTCGGTTCGGGGAGCGGGTTTTAGACCTGGGGTGCGGCACGGGACGCTGGTCCCGTCTCTTTCAAAACCTGGGGGCTTCAACGGTTGGCATTGATCTGGGGACGCACGCCCTGCGTTGGGCATTTCAACTCTCTTCATCCGGCTCCTGGGTGGCGATGGAGATCCCCCGTCTGGGTTTCCGGGATGCTTCCTTCGACTGGGCGGTTTCAGTCACCGTTCTGCAGCATCTTCCGCACGAGAGCCAGGAGGAGGCGCTTCGCGAGACCCGGCGCGTGCTGCAGCCGGGGGGCCGGTTGATCGCGATGGAGCTATGCGGAGGGAGCGAGGAAGGATTCTATGTGTTCCCCAGGCCCCGCATGGAGTGGGAAGACCTGTTCTCACGTCATGGGTTTCAAGTTGTTAGGAGGCAGGCCAGTGAACGGATCCCGTGGATTCCTTTCTTCCGTTGCCTTGCCCGATGGAAGCCTGGCGGTGGGGAAAAGGGGAGAAGGCCTCTGGTGGAATGGGCATCTGCCTGGCTCCGCCGAGGGCACACAGGACTCTTGCTTTATCTCTTCCTGGCCATTGGCTATCCCTTAGAAGGCCTTGCAGCAGCGATCGGTTTAGATCGCTGGGCGCGTTACACGGCCTGGCTGTTAAGGAGGCGGGATTGAGGCGGGTGTTGCTGATCACCTCCTCGTATCCGCTCAGCCCGGATCGGCCCTGGAACGCCGGGGTTCTGGCCCGCGATCTGGCCCTCAGCCTTTCCGATCGGGGCTATCAGGTTTGGGTCCTCACCCCCCGCAAAGATCAGCCGATCCACGATCCCCAGATCCCGGTTCTAGAGATTCCATGGCTTGGGGGGTATCGGGAGCTGGCCCCTCAGCCGGTCAATGCTTTAAATTTGGTGCGATTCGCCAGCCTGCTGCTAAGCGGCATCATTTTCACCCATCGCACAGTGCGGATCCTGAGGCCCCATATATGTTTGGCCTTGTGGGCGATCCCCTCGGGGGCCTTCGCTTACGCCGTTTGGCGACGAGAGGGCATCCCGTATGGGGTGTGGGCGCTGGGATCAGATATCTGGGGCCGACATCGTTATCCGTTCGGTGAAGCCATCGTGCGGCACGTCCTGGGCAATGCGCTTTTCCGCCTTGCGGATGGGCAGCGGCTCGCCTCCGAGGTGGAACAGCTGGCGTCGAGGCCGTGTGGATTCCTCCCCTCTGCGAGGCGCTTGCCCATGGAGGTTCCCCCTGCCTCACTGCCTCCGGCTCGCTGGCATTTGCTTTATGTGGGGCGCTTTGAGCATCAAAAGGGGGTGGATCTTTTGATCGAAGCGCTTGGGAACCTGCGGGGCGAGTTGGAAGGGGTCCGGGTTCATATGTTCGGCGATGGATCCTTACGTCACTGGGTTGAGGGGCGTCTACACTTTTATAATCTTCAGGGCATGGTTCATCTTTACGGCTATGCATCTCCCAAGGATGTGGTAGCCATGATGAAAGCGGTCGATTATCTGCTGATCCCATCGCGCCAGGAAAGCATCCCCATGGTTTTCGGGGACGCGATGCAATGCGGATTGCCGGTGATCGCGACGGATGTAGGAGATCTTGGCCTCCTCGTTCGCAGAGGACGGGTGGGATGGGTGATCCGCGAACCATCGGTGGAGGCGATTGCAAGCGGGCTCCGCAGTGCCCTCGCCCACCCGGATCAATTGCAGGTTTTCCGCTCCAACACCGCTAATTTTAAGCTGTGGTTTGACCCAGATCATATCGCCGATGCTCTCGTATGCCTGATCGAGGGAGAGAGGGATGAAAGAAGCCTATCAGTTGAACTATTGGGCATGCTGGGAGGGGTGTAAAGATCCGGAAGGGCGTCGGAGCAAAGCCCGGAAGATTCGATTGATCTTGGGGTGGGCTTAGGAGACGGCCCAGCTGGGGATTGGATGCGGGGTGGTCCATTAGGTTATCAGCGTTGGGGAAGCTGGCGGTTCTTTGGCGTAAATATCGACGAGCAAGCGTTGCGCCTAGCTCGCTCTCATGGCGCACGGGTGCAATTCTGCGCAGGGGATGGATTGAGCCTTCCCCTCCCTGATGCCATCTTCGATTTGGTGATCCGCGCCCGGGTTTACAAGCATGTAACCGACTGGCGTGCTCTGTTATCGGAGATCCAGCGGGTGCTTCGCCCGAATGGGATATGCTTCTTCAGCGGGCCGAACCGCCTTCTTTTCGGAGCGGTTGAATGGCTCTTTCTGCGATGCTCTCCAAAAAGGAAGCCACGCTCGTATTTTGGGCATCTATCTTGTGCTTAATCCTCTCGGCCGCCTTCTACACCTATGGCCTTCACTCCCCCTCCCTCTGGTTCGACGAGGGGTGGTCGTGGCATCTGGCCCGGATGCCGATCCCCGAGATGATGCGGGCGACGGCAGCGGACCGCAGCCCCTTCCTCTATTATCTCTTCCTCCACTTCTGGATCCGGATCGCCGGGGAGAGCGAGGGGGCGCTGCGCTGGCCGTCGCTGGCGTTCGGGGTCCTGGCCGTGGCGCTCGCCGTGCGGCTCGCCGATCGGGGTTGGGGGCGGCCGGCCGGGGCCTTCGCCGCGCTCACGATGGCCCTCTCGCCCTTCTGGCTGTATTACGCCCAGGAAGCCCGGATGTACACGATGCTGGCGGCCGGGTCCCTCGCCACCTGGGGCGCGATGGAGGCGGCGATCCGCCGGCCGACCCCCCGCCGGTTCGCGGCCTGGGCGCTCCTGGCGGCCGGGACCGCCCTCACGCACTACTACGGGCTGCTCCCCATGGCGGCGATGGCCGTTGGGCTGGGCCTGGCCGTCCGGAAGGACCCGGCGGCGCGCCGGTATTGGGGCTGGAGCCTCCTCGGCCTGGCGCTGCTGGTCGGGCCGTGGCTGGTCTTCGCTCGGGGGCGGCTCGCCCAGCCCGAGGCCTTCGTCCGGCCGCCCACGACGGCGTCAGCGGTGCTCGCGGGCCTCGCCCACGGGTTCTGGCCGGGGGAATGGACGTGGCTCCCGGCCCTCCTGCTGGCCGCCGCCGCCTGGACACCCCGCCCCTTCGCCCGGCGGTGGGCCGCCCTCACCCTCGGGACGCTCGCCCTGGCGGTGATCGCCTTGGTGGGCATCTTCCCCCGCTTCGCTCTCTTCCACCCCCGCTATTTGATCTTCCTCTGGGCCTTCTGGGTGCTGGGGGTCGCCGGGGGCGCCGCCCGGCTCGGGCGGGCGCTCGCCGCGCGAGGGGGACGGCTGGGACGCGCCCGCTCGGGGTGGGTCGGGTGGCTGGTCCTCCTCCCCCTCTGGGGGCTGTTGGCCGGCCCCTGGTGGGCGTGGTGGACGGATCCCCACCGCGGACGGGACCCCTATCGGGAGGCGGTCGCCCACGTGGCCCGACAGATCCGCCCGGGCGAGGCCGCCCTCGCCCTGCGGGCCAACTGGGCGGTCCTTTACTACTGGACCCGGATGAAGGTCCCCGCGCCGCTCCTTATAGGCCCCGAGGCGCCGGTGTGGGATGAAGAAGAGGTCCGTGCCTGGCTGGAGGAAGCCCGTCGCGCGTATGGCCCCTCGGAGGGGCCGTGGCGCCTGTGGCTCTTCGGGTGGCAGCAGGAGGTGGTGGACCCCCTCGGGCTCTTCGAGGGCCTGCTGTGGGAGAACGGGTTCGAGGTGGGGGGACAGCCCTTCGGCTCCCTCTGGGTGGCGTACTACGAGACGTGGCTGCCGTTCCGCGGGCGCCCGTTAACTCCCCTCCGCGCCGATTTCGAGGGGAAGATCGAGCTGTGGGGGGTCCATCTGCGGCCACCCCGGTGGCCAGGGGATGGGCTGGGAGTGACCATGGCCTGGGCTCGGGTGGGGCCTGTGCCGCGACCGCCCCGGATGTTCGTCCACGTCTTGGACCCGTCCGGCCGCCTCGTGGCCCAGCGGGACGGCCCGTTGCCGAACGACCTGGTCCCCATCTCCGGCTGGCCCCTCGATCGCCCTTACCCGGTCTTCGTCCGGGTGCTGCTGCCCCGGGACCTCCACGGAGCGTACACCGTCCGGGTCGGGCTGTACGATCCGGAATCCGGGCGGCGGTGGCAGGCCCGCTGGGCCGGTGGGGAAGGGGACGGCGTGCCGGTTGGGAGGCTGGAGCGGCCGTAAGGTATCCTCTTCGGCCGCTTGTGGGGACGATAAAAAAAAGGAGTCAGGCAATCTACGATACTGTCGGTCCGACACGTCATGTCCGAGCGGTCGGAGAGCTCCTGGCTTATCGACATGAATCCAGGCGACCGGTCGCGTTGTCCTTGGGGGAACAGGGGGTGGCACCGATGGATCGGTTGGACCGCCTCTTTTGGATGTTGACCTTGGTTGGGTTGGTGATCCGGGTTGGGGCGGTCTTCGTGTGGAATGACTACCGGTCACCGATCACCGCTGCGTACGGGATCGTCGCTCGCAACCTGATCGCCGGCGAGGGTTTCGCTGGCGGCGGTTGGCTGGGTCCCGAACAGCCGACGGCGCTCAACACTCCTCTCTATCCGCTGTTCCTCACGCTCTGGTTGTGGCTTCCTATCCCGTTGCCGTTTCCCGCGGCTGAATTGGCCCCAGCGCTGCTTTCGGCGCCGATCATCTACCTCATCGGGAAGATCGCCGCGCGGGTGTTCAATCCCGCCATCGGGATCATCTCTGCAGCGCTTACGATGGCCTATCCGCCGCTGATCTATTTTTGTAAGCAGATTTCGCCAGCGATATGACTACGTTTTTCACCGCATTGGTATTCCATGCGATAGTGCTCTTTTTTGCTCGGCCGACCGGCCGGCGCGCTGCCCTGCTTGGAGGGATCTGGGGTGTGGGTTGGCTGGCTGAACCGATTTCGCTCATGGCCGTGCCGGGGGTCGCGCTGATCTACTGGCTCCGGCAGGCGCCGCCCGAACGGCGACGCAGCGCGCTGCCGCTTGCCGGCGCCGTGCTGCTGGCCATGGCGATCGTTTCGCCGTGGACCGTGCGCAACTATCTGGTGTTCAAGCGCTCTGTGCCGCTCAAGGCCTCGTTCGGCCTGAATTTTGGATAGGCGACAATCCGAACGCCACCGGCTTTCTCGATACGATGACTGGCGGGCCCATACAGAACGCGCCCCCGCCCGAGCCGGTGGCCTGTCTCAGCCCGCTCAACGGGGCCGAACGATATGCTGTCCTGCAACGCGAGGCTTGGGAGCGGATCATCGTTCATCCCCCTCGCTTCCTCGAGTTAACCCTAAGGCGCATTGGGTATTGCTGGCTGATCTCACCCACGTATCAGATCACCAACGAGAACATTGTGGAGCCAAGATATTTTTACTTCTTGCGCCACAGCATCCAGATCCTCCTGTTGGCGGTGGCGTTCATCGGCGCGATGTTCGCCTACCGCCGCCATCGCGCTGCCCTGCTGGTCAGCCTCTGGTGGCTGCTTGCGTTCACCGCTCCCTACGCGATCTCGGTGGCCGGCAATACCCGCTACCGCTTGCCGGTCGAGCCGATCTTGCTGATGCTGGCCGTGGTAGCGTGTCATCCGGTGCTCGCGGGGAGCGGATTCCTCTCCAGAATGGAGGGACGTGATGAGAGATCCCTGACTCAGGGCAGCAGATTGTTCGATGAGGGTGGAAGGATGGAGAGCAGATGTGATGTAGATGTAAAGGAATTAAACCGGGGGAGCGCTCGGAGAGGAGGCTGGAGGGTGGTTAGCCCCAAATGGCCGTGGCCCTCCATCTCATTTCCCGGCCTTTTGACGAGGCGCAGGCCTCCAGGCATTATTGGGAGGAAGATCATCAAGATAGAATCGAGAGATAGCAGCCGGTCCTTGGGATCGTAGGATGGCAGAGCGTCTCTTCTTGATCCGACACGGTCGGACGGCGTGGAACGCCCAGGGGCGCGTCCAAGGGTGGGCGGATGTTCCTTTGGACGAGGTGGGCCGGGAGCAGGCCCGCCGGCTGGCGGAGCGCCTGCGCGGCGATCCCCCCGAGCGCATCCTCTGCAGCCCCCTCTGGCGGGCTTATGAGACCGCCCAGATCCTCGCCGCCGCCTGGGGGGTCCCGGTGGAGGTGGACGAGCGCCTGAAGGAGCGGGGGCAAGGCCCGCTGGAGGGGCGGACCGGGGTGGAGATCGAGGCGCTGCGGCGGGCGTGGCGGCAGTTCGAGGAGAACCCGACGGCGGAGATCGAGGGGGTGGAGCCGCGGGCGGCCTTCGCGGCCCGGGTCTGGGCGGCGATGCAGGCGGCCATGGCCCGGCCGGAGCGGTGCCTGGCGATCGTCGCCCACGGGGGGACGTTCAGCGTCTTCTTCCGGCAATGGCTCGGCCTGCCGTTGGACCGGCCTTCCCCTTTCCATTTCGACAACGCCTCCCTCACGGAGCTGGTGCTTCAGGACGGGCGCTGGAGGGTGCAGCGGTTGAACGACACGTGCCATTGGATGGGCGGTCTCCTCGATCCATAAGGGTTGTCCCCTTCTGCGAAGGGAGGGTGAGCGCTTCGGCATCTCGCCGCTTCATTGGGGAACACAAAGCGTTTCGAGGGCCCGGGAGGTTCGGCGTCGGACCGATCGCAGGTTTGTGGAACGAGACAGCGCTCCCGGGCGGCGACGGGTCCTCGGAGATCCATGACGGCCGGGCGCAACTTTAAAGCGATCCTTGGGTCTTGACAGGCCGCCCTTCCCCGTGCTAAGATAAAGGCCCGTTGGAATCCGAACATCTGGCGGGATGGCGGATTTCTTACCCTATATATGGGGGTTCCGGAGCGTGCGTTGTCCCTTTTGTGGGAGCGAGGAGACGCGGGTCATCGACACCACGCCGGAGGCCGAGCGGCGGGCGGTGCGGCGGCGTCGGGAGTGTCCGCGGTGCCTGCGTCGGTTCACCACCATCGAGCGCCCGCTCCACCTCGCCCCGATGGTGATCAAGCGCGATGGGCGCCGGGAGCCTTTCGACCGGGAGAAGCTCCTCCGGGGGATCCAGATCGCCTGTGCCAAGCGCCCGATCCCGGCCGAGGCCCTGGAGCGCCTGGTGGAACGCATCGAGGCCCGCCTCCAGGCGATGGGCCGGTCCGAGATCCCCAGCCGCCAGATCGGCGATATGGTCATCGCCGGGCTCAAGGAGCTGGACGAGATCGCCTATATCCGTTACGCGATCGTCTACCTCGGCCTGAGCGATCTGGAGAGCATCCGACGGGAGATCGATAACCTGCTGCAGAACCGCGCCCGGGAAGCCAGCCCTGCCCCAACGGAAGGATCCTGAGCCAACCGCTGCCGATTTCAGCACTTGGAAAGATCGCTGAATGGTCCTTTTTGCGCCCTCGAATTCGCCATATATTGGATTCATTTGGTTTTGTGCCGCCATATATGGAGGTATCGGCGAGCGGGTAGGCTTCGGTGGGCGCTCCGATGGGTGGGGATGCGCTCCCCGTAGGGGGATCCCGCTTGTTGTAGGGCCCCCCTTTGTGGGTGCCCCTACAACCGGGCGCCCCATCGGGCAGGCCCAAGGCTTGCCTCTGTAGGATGCATCCGCGTTGCTTTGTTGCGACGATGAAACGTCCTGTGGGGGAGGGCCGCTTACGCGGCC
>NZ_JBHOQJ010000020.1:0-16595 GCF_042408365.1 Thermoflexus sp. | reverse complement strand
CGCGCGGCTTTGCCGCGCGGGGAGGGGGAAGGGGGGATGGGGCGATTCCCCTGACCGCATAGCCCTCTTGAATGTTGGACATAGGGTGCTACCCACGACTGCCCCCTACAAAGCTGGGGCATACCCTGTGGGTCGAGACGCGCTTGAAAAGGCCTTCAAGGGTGATTACAATAGCTTTCACGAGCAGCAGTTGCGCCGTCGGTCTCTTCTTACAAAGCGGGGCAGATGCCAAAGCGCCCGACAACCAACAAGGCCCGTTAAGCCTGGATAGGGAAAGGAGTTGAGGGAGAAGCTTCTCGCCCAACAAACCCTCAACAATTCATCTGGGGATAGGTGGGAGGCTGGACGATGGCTCGAATCACGCCTCGCCATGAGGATTACAGTCAATGGTATCTGGATGTCATCCGGGAGGCTGAGCTGGCGGATTACGCTCCGGTGCGAGGATGCATTGTCTTCCGACCTTACGGCTACGCGATCTGGGAGAACATCCAGGCGGCCGTGGATCGACGGTTCAAAGCCCACGGCTATCGGAACGCCTATTTCCCGATTTTCATCCCCTACTCATTCATCCAAAAAGAGAAAGAGCACGTGAGCGGCTTCTCACCGGAATTGGCCGTGGTCACCATCGGAGGCGGGGAGACGCTGGAAGAGCCTCTGGTGGTGCGACCGACCTCTGAAACCATCATCGGTTACATGTATGCCCAGTGGATCCAGTCCTATCGGGATCTTCCGTTGCGTATTAACCAGTGGTGCAATGTGGTGCGCTGGGAAAAGCGGACCCGGCCTTTCCTGCGGACCTTGGAGTTCCTCTGGCAGGAAGCCCACTCGGTCTTCGCTACTTATGAGGAGGCGGAAGAGGAAGCTTTGCAGGTGTTAGATCTCTATACAGATTTTGCGGTGGAGGATGCCGCTATTCCGGTGATCCAGGGCCGCAAAAGCGAATCGGAGAAGTTCGCTGGTGCGCTACGCAGCTATACCATCGAGGCCATGATGGGGGATGGCCGCGCGTTGCAATCCGCCACCTCCCATAATCTGGGCCAGAACTTCTCACGGGCCTTCGAGATCCGCTTCCTTGACGCCCAAAATCAAATGCAATACGCATGGACCACGTCCCATGGCCTCTCCACGCGGATGGTGGGCGCTGTGATCATGGTGCACGGGGACGACCACGGGTTGATCCTCCCACCCCGCCTGGCGCCCATCCAGGTCATTGTGGTGCCTATCTGGAAGAGCGATGAGGAACGCTCTCAGGTGTTGGAGGCGTGTGAGCAGGTGCGACGGATGCTGGAACCGGAGATCCGGGTGGCGGTGGATGCGCGAGAGGAATACACGCCAGGCTGGAAATTCAACGAATGGGAGCTGCGTGGGGTGCCGCTGCGGATCGAAATCGGCCCGCGGGATGTGGCAGAGCGCCAGGTGGTGTTAGCCCGCCGGGACCAACCGGGGGCTTCCCGGAAGCGAGCGGTTCCCATCGATGGCCTCCTGGGCGCGGTGCAGGAAACCCTGAGCACGATTCAGGCGGATCTTTATCAACGGGCCCTAGCCTTCCATAAGGCCCACACCCACTACCCAGAGACCTACGACCAGCTCCGGGAGGCAGTGGCCGATGGGTTCGCCTGGGCATGGTGGTGCGGAAGCCCCGAGTGCGAGGCGAAAATCAAGGCGGACACCACAGCGACCAATCGATGCATCCCGCTGGAGCAGCCGGGTGGTCAAGGCCGGTGCATCGTCTGCGGGGAGCCAGCGGCCGAAATGGCCGTATTCGCGCGCGCATACTGAGCGTTTCGGGGGCAATGGGGCCGTCTTCAGCGGCTTCATTCCCCTGAGCTCTCGTGATTCATCCCTGAGGCATGGAGGGCGAGATGGACTTTGTGATCGTTGGACAGGCGGCCACACCAGGGTTGCAATGGTTCCGACAGGGGCTGTGGCAGACCCTGCGGGCCCATGGGCACACCTTCCTGGAGGAACCGACCCGGGATGTCCGCCTGGTCCTCAACTTCACCGATCCCTCTCGTCCGCGCCCCTTCCGACGCAAATCCCAGGGCACATTTGTCGCTTCGATCGTGGAGCTTCCGCAGCCCCCCATGGATTTCCTGAAGACCTGCTATCCGATTCTCGTTCGCGCCCTTTCCAACCTCCTCATCGTCCTCATCCCGGGGCCTTCGGTTGCAGCCACCAATGGAGTCCGGTGGGAAGCGCACTTCGTGACCTTGGAGCTGGGCCATTATTCGGAGGTATGCCAAGAGGACGAACAGGATTTCTTCGAGCGGGTCTACCGGCGGCTGGCCCCGCTGGCCCAGGCCCGCCTGGTGATCAATAATGAGTTCCATCCGGATCTGCCTCCAGAGCTCTGGAACGGGAACGAGCGGACCGAAAGATTAAAGGAGGCGGGCCGCTTCCTGGCCTCCCTGAACTTGCTGCCCGCGCCGTTCCCCCTGGAGGAGATCCTCCCCCCCCGGGATTTCCAGCACGTTAAGCGGCTGTACGGGCTGGGCGGCTTGAGCTACGGCAACCTCAGCGTGCGGGAGGATGCTGAGCGGTTCTGGATGAGCGCCAGCGGGGTTGACAAGGGGAACTTGCAAGTGATCGGCCGGGACATCCTTCTGGTGAAAGGCTACGACGTCAAACGCAATGTGATCCTCCTCAGCGTCCCACCCCACGTCGAGCCCCGCCGTGTCTCGGTGGATGCCATCGAGCACTGGATGATCTACCGGGAGCACCCGCAAGTGGGGGCGATCATTCACGTCCACGCCTGGATGGAAGGTATCCCGGTGACCACGGTCAACTATCCGTGCGGGACGTGGGAGCTCGCCGCTGAAGTTGCAGAACTGGTGCGTCAGGCCCCCGATCCAGCGCGGGCGGTGATCGGATTGCGCAACCATGGGATCACCGTGACCGGTCGGGATTTAGATGATATTATGGATCGCCTGCGAGGCCGGGTGATCCCCCAGGTCCCAATGGAATAGCGATCAACGACCTGACGGAAAGCCCTGTTCTTCAGAGCGCCGGGATGAACAGAGCGCCTCAGTTTTACATGTATGCGACCTTTGGAGCCCTGCTCCTTGCACTGGGGTTCCCTCAAGGATGGCCCGCCCAGGGAACGGGGGAGCGACTCTTCCCGGAAACCGGCCATGCCGTCAGAGAGCCTTTCCTGGAGTTCTTCGAGGCCCATGGAGGCGTGAGCTTCCTCGGGTATCCGATTACCCCCATGATTGCGGAACCCCCTTACCAGGTTCAGTGTTTTCAGTACGCATGCCTGCGCTGGGATCCCCTGATGCCTCCTGAACAGGCAGTGGAGCTGCTCTCCATCGCCGAGGCCATGGGGTTGGGAAGCCCGCCGATCCCACCGCCTCACATCCCCCTGGGCCGGCCGTTCCGCCGGTATATCTCTGAGACCGGCCACACGGTCAGTGCGATGTTCCTTGCCTTCTGGTTGCGCCACGGCGGCGCGAACATCATGGGCAATCCGATCACGGAACCCTATCTCGAAAACGGGCGCATTGTTCAAGTCTTCCAGCGGATAAAAATCATGTGGGATCCGGTTGGACAGACCGTGCGGCCGGTGAATTTAGGAGAATCTTATGCGCGGATGCGGGGCTTGAACCCACGGATTCCAGCCCGGATGATCGAGCCCCTACCTGCCCTCCGGGTCCAGATCGCTCTGCGACGCCCGGTTCTGGCAGCTGGAGATTTGCAGGGGATCGTGGTCTTTGTGATGGATGAGGAGGGCCGCCCGGTCGCTCGGGCTCGGGTGCGCGTCGAGGTCCCTGGGCACGATCCATTGCTTCTGGAAACCGATGATACCGGAAGGGCGGAAGGGGTGTTCATCGCAGGGGCGTTCCCCAGGGGGTCGCTGGTGGAAATCCGGATCCTCGCTTCGGATGGCATCCGCCAGGCGGAAGGGTTTGCATCCTTCCGGATTTGGCGTTAGAGCGGTGAAGGGGCAGATGGTCTCTCCTCTCTCCCCGCGGCCGAAAACTGCCGGAAGGGAGGAAAAATCCCGCGGGCGAGGGGCTGTTTGTAGTCGGGTGCTTGAGCGCCCGTTTTGGGCAGCCTCTCCTCAACCTCCGAAGACGCCAAGGCCTATAAAGCCTCTCATATTGAAAATGCAACAAGCTGACGCACGGCCGCGGCATCCTCCTGACGGAGCGCTGCCTCTCCCAATGCCCGGGCCTCCGCCATGGACCAGCGCCGGATCGCCGCCTTGACCTCCGGCACCCGCACAGGGTTCACGCTCAGCTCACGCACTCCCAGCCCGATCAAGATCGGCACCGCCTGGAGATCCCCAGCCAGCTCGCCGCAAACCCCTACCCACTTCCCGGTTCCCTCGACCGTCGCGGTCACGTGACGGATCAGACGCAGCACGGCCGGATGCAGTCCGTCCGCCATCCCAGCCACCGCAGGGTTTGTCCGATCTGCAGCCAACGTATATTGAGACAGGTCATTCGTCCCAATGCTGAAGAAATCCACCCACGGCAAGAAATGCTCGGCCAGCAGCGCCGCCCCCGGCACCTCGACCATCATCCCCACTTGTAGATCCTGGGGTAACGGGTGTCCCTCCACCGCGAGGGCGGAGCGCACTTCTTCGAAGAATTCGCGAAGCCAGCGGATCTCCTCCACCGTGCTCACCATCGGAAACATGATCCGTAGTGGGAACCCGGCGCCGGCCCGCAGCAGGGCCCGAAGCTGCTGGCGCAGCAGTTCGGGATGTCGTCGCGAGAGCCGCACGCCTCGCACCCCCAGAAATGGATTCGCTTCCGGAGGCATCGGGAGGTAGGGTAAGGGCTTATCACCGCCGACGTCCAAGGTGCGCACCACCACCGGTTTCCCCCCCATCGCCTCCAGGAGCGCCCGGTAGACCGCGACCTCCTCCTCCTCCGCGGGCGCCGTGGTCCGCTCCAAGTAAAGGAACTCCGTGCGCAACAGGCCGATGCTGTCGGCCCCCTTCTGGAAGGCCTCCTGCGCATCCTCCAGGCTCCCCACATTGGCCGCCACCTCAATCCGCACCCCATCCAGGGTTTGGGCCGGCTCGTGGGCCGCGGCCTCCGCTTGCGCTCGCTCGCGCAGCCACAGAACGCGCCGGGCCTGGGCTTGCTGCACCGCCTCCGGTTCCGGCTCCACCTCAATCCATCCCGCCCCGCCGTCCACCACCACTAACATGCCGTCGGAAACGATCCGGAGCTCCTCACCCACAGCGACCACCGCCGGGACCCCCAGGCGACGCGCTAGGATCGCCGCGTGGGCCGTAGGCCCACCCCCTTCGGTGACAAAAGCCAGAACCCGCTGGGGGTCCAGGCTGACGGTTTCCGAGGGCAACAGGTCATCGGCCACCACGATGACCGGATGCTCCGGCATCGGGGAGGCTTCTGAACCGCCGATCAGATGGCGCAACACCCGGTTTCCTACGTCCCGCACATCGGCGGCGCGAGCCTGGAAGTAGGGATCGGGCAACGCCGATAATTGGGCCGCGAAGGCCTCCACCGCTTTCGCCCATGCCGCTTCCGCGGAGGCCCCTGCAGCGAGCTCCGCCTCAACCCGAGCCATCAGCTCGGGGTCCTGGAGCATCAACTCCTGAGCCTCGAAAATGGCCAACTCCTCCGGAGGCAAGCGGCCCTTTTGAGTCTCCCGCAACGCTGCCAGCTCCGCCGCGGCTTGCTTCTGAGCAGCCTGTAATCGAGCCCGCTCGCTCTCCGGATCCCCTCCCTGCATCCGCACGGCGTCGAGGGTGGCCCGCCGGAACCACCAAGCCTGGCCCAGCGCCACCCCCGGGGAGGCTGGAAGGCCACGCAAGCGACGGCTCATCCTCCATCCTCTCCGAAGCGGGATTCGACCAGGGCTTTTAGCGTGGCAATGGCATCCTCTTCGTCTGGCCCCTCCGCCGAGATCTCAATGATATGGCCATGCTCAGCCCCCAGCGTGAGCACCGCCAGGATCGCTTTGGCGTTCACCGCCGGCGTCCCGCGGGTGATGTTGCGCACCGTGATATTTGAACGAAACCGGGCAGCCGTCTGCACAAAGAGCGCTGCCGGCCGGGCGTGCAAGCCTACCGCGTTCGTTAAGGTCAAAGCAACCTGCTGCATCCTTTCCACCTCATACAAGAGATCAGAGCAAGCCGTTGGGCCCGGCTGGATCGACGCTTCGCGATGCAATACGAGCTTAACGGCAGCCTCGCCCCCGGTCATCGCTCCAGGAGGGCGAGCCTCACAATCCGCCAACTCAGGGGAAAGCTCAGCCAAAGCCTTGCCCGCCAGAGGTCGACCCTCCCAGGGGTCTTCCCCCCTCATCCCCCCTGAGGCACTTTCGGCATCCGGCAAGCTTCAACTGCTGAAGCTTCGATCTCAGCCACCGTCTTCCCGATTGAAGCCTCCACCGCGGCAACGATCGCGCCCTCCACCAGAGGCGCTTGGCTGAGAAGGACCCGGGAGCGAGCCTCTGGCGGGAGCATCTCGATCGCCATCTGGGCTCCCATCACGGCGCTGCCCAGATCCATCAAAACCAGAACCTCGTCCGCCTGGACAAGGGCGACCTCCAAGGCCTCCCGGATCCGGTCCACATTGGTGCCCAGGGTATGCTCGTCTAAGCCGCCGGCGGCCAAGATCGGAACTCGGCCTCGAACCATCTGCTCGGCCAGCTCCTTCACTCCCTCCGCCAGTTTGGCGCTATGAGCCACGATCACCAGCGCAACCATAACGACCTCTCAGCGGGGGGCTGAAGCCTGCGGGGCCGGCTCGCCGACCAGGGCCGCCACCAGCTCCCGACAGAACGCCGGGATATCCGGAACCACCCGGCCCCAGACCAGGTTTCCATCCCGGAAGGCCGGTTCATCCACCCAAATCGCCCCGGCGTTGATCAAATCGTCTTTGATCCCCAGGCTCCCGGTCGCCCGATGCCCCCGCACGATACCCGCCGAGATTCCCACCTGGCCGCCGTGGCAGATCATCGCCACGATCTTGCCCTGCCGGTAAGCCTCGCGGACCAAACGGAGGACCGCTTCGTAGCGGCGTAGCTTGTCCGGCGCCCAGCCGCCTGGGACCACCACCGCATCGAAATCCGTGGCGGAGACCTGATCGGCCGCCACATCCGCTTTCGCAGCGAGCCCTCCGCTCTTGCTGCGAACGATCTTCCCGGCCTCCAGGCCCACCACGGTCACCGAAGCCCCTTCTTCCTGAAGGCGCATCAAGGGGACCCAGAACTCTAGGTCCTCAAATCCTTCCTCCACTAGGATCGCCACCTTCTTGCCGCTCAACCGCATCATGGCTCCACCTCATCCAGGGTATAACGGGGACACCTTTGATTTGGATAAACAGACAGCTCGACGGCTCGACCGGGCTCTTCCCTCGTGGGGGCAAACTTCTCCCCTTTTTACTTTACATGAACCCCCTCTCGGATCCCTCGGAGGCCAGTTGACACGCCGGGCACGTCTCCACCTCCCACACTTGCTCCAGAACAGCGGCATCGATGCGTTCAGGGGAACCCTCTCGGAAGCCCACTGCCCCGCACCGACAAGCATACCAACCCAACGGGATCTCCTCAAAAGAGAAGGCGCGGGTCAGATCCACCTGCTCCACCCCCATCCGCCAGCGGGCGTTGGTGAACAGCCGACGACAACCTACCGCGCGGAGCTTGTGGATATAGAGAGGGAAGGTGGCACAATGTCGCATCAGGAGGACAGCACTCTCTACCGGGGGGAAAGGCCAGGTCCGAGCATCTGCCCAGACCACGACCATTTGTCCCTCGTAGAGCACAAGGGGCTGCTCCCAGCGCAGCACCCCGGGGTGGATCCCCAAGGCCTGCAGACCCCTAACCAGCACAGCCCACTGGCGCTCCACCGCAATGACCTGGCACCCTCGCTCCGCCATGCGCAACGCAAACGACAGATCCCCTGCTCCAATGTCGAGCACCCGCTCTCCCTGCCGAAGCCGGACTAGGATCCAGTCGTAGATCTCCTCCTCATAAGGAGCCCACAGGGTCTCCCAGTTACAGGTTATGCTCCCTTCGATCGAATCCACCACGAGAGCCATACCCCATAGCCGATGATCACAACGCCCAGTAAGGTCAAGGCCCGCTTCAGCCAGCGATCCGCCGCCGGCCGGATCCCCAGATCCAAGAGGATCGCCCGCACCCCCATCAGCGCATGGGCGGTGACTACAATGAGGAAAACGATCTCCCAGACGAAAACAGCGGGGTGGGAAAGGTAAGCCACCACATCCCAATAGGTGCGCAGCCCGCCTTCAACCACGAAATGGTTGAAGACCATATGAAGCGTTAACAGGACCAACAGGAGCAATCCGGTGACGGCCTGCCAGATCCACATCGGTGTCTCGAGCTCCTATACGAAGAGTTCGGTTTACACCTCTTAGCCGGTGATGGCGAAAATCGCATAGACCGCAATGCCGGTGATCAGAAGGGTCATCGCCATCACCCCCCAGAAGAGCCGGGCCTGCTGTGACACGCCGATCCCCAGGCCCAGCAAGGTCACACGAATCCCGTTCAACGCATGGTAAAGGAGGCCGAGAATCAGCAGGCCATCCAGCGCCAGGAAAAAGGGGGACCTCGCGAGGGCGATGAACGCGTCCCAGGCCTCCGGCCCTTGGATCAGCAGGCGCAGCACGTAAAGATGGATGAACAGATAGATCGTCAGGCCGATACCCGTCAGGCGCATGAGCACGAAGGCCAGCCCACCCTCCCGGCGCCCCCGCAGATCGATCCAGCCCGTCACCCGCTTCCAGCGCGGCGTTTCTTTCATCGCCCACCTCCGAACCAGCGGCGAAGCTTCTCCGCAATCAATCGGCGGCGCAAGCGTCCGATCGCGGAGGCCGGATCCACATTCGACGGACAAACCGCCGTGCACTCCATTGCGGAGTGACAACGCCAGGCCCCATGCGGATCGTCCGCCAACGTGAGGAGCCGAGCGGTGTCCTTACCGCGGGGCTCCGCCAACATCCGCTCGATAGCAGCTAAGGTGGCCGGTCCCAAGTAGGCATCATCGGCCGCCATCACCGGGCACGCCGAGAGGCACAACCCACATTCGATGCAATCCTCGAAACGGGTCCCCTGCTCCACCCCCTCAGGCAACGGCCGATCCGTCGTGAGTTCATCGCGACGGATAATGAGAAAACCCACCTCCGCCATCCGCCGCATCATCGGCGAAACATCCACTAAAAGATCCCCCAGCCAAGGGAAATGCCGCAACGGCTCCACCTGGATCGGCTGGTCCGGGGAGAACTCTCGGAGCGGGGTGATGCACATCAGACGTTCCCGTCCATTGACCCGGACCCCGCATGCGCCGCAGGAAGCATGGTGGCAAGCATGTCGAAAGAGCAGGCTGCGATCCTGCTCAGCCCAGACTTTCTCGATTGCATCGATCAGGTAAACCTCCCATGGGAGCTCCACCCGATAAAGCTCCAGGCGAGGCGAACCCCCAGGGCGTCCTCGCAGCAGACGCAGCTGCCATGTGGGCATCCGCGAGTTCCTCCTCCATCGTCATCGTTGTCGTACCCGTAGCCCGCCAGCCCATCTCATGCCTATCCCGCGAAGAACGCCCGATAGGAAAGCAAGGGCACCTCACGGGTCCGGCATGGGATCTCCAGCCCCAGCTTGGCACACACCACATCCACCGCCTTCTCCGCCATCGCCCGCGCCGTGGTCATCTTCCCTCCGGTGATGGTGACCAGACCCTCCACCCCATCCACCGCATGATCGAAGCACTCGAAGGTCCGGGAAAGCTCCCGTCCATCGGCGGCGACCCCGCGCCGCCCCACCAGGGGCCGGGCGACGGCGAAGATCCCCCGAATCCCTCCCCGGGTGTAGCCCGGGATAAACCGTTCGGCCCGGTCTAACAGCAGACGGACGTGGTCCTCCGGGATCGGGATGAAATCCGGGTCCTCCACCCGCCATGAGGTGGTTCCGATAATCGCTGTGCGTCGCTGGG
Organism: Thermoflexus sp.; assembly: GCF_042408365.1. Taxonomy (GTDB): domain Bacteria; phylum Chloroflexota; class Anaerolineae; order Thermoflexales; family Thermoflexaceae; genus Thermoflexus. The sequence goes on along the minus strand of NZ_JBHOQJ010000020.1, from coordinate 6,664 downwards.
GGACGATGATATCGCCGTCCCCAGGCATATTCAGACGGTTGAGGACCATTCGATTCCACCGACGGCCCACCGAGATCATGACCCCGGCAGTGGGAATGACCGGGACATCGACTCCCGCCATGGCCGCGATCTTGCCGGACCATGGGCCTGCGGCGTTTATCACGATATCCCCTCCGATAACCCGTTCCTCCCCCGTTCGACGATCCCGCACTCGGACCCCCGCGACCGTCCGACCCTGAAAGACAAAGTCCACCACCTCGGTGTAGGTCAGGACCGTCGCGCCGTTCTGCTTGGCAGTGGCTAGGAAGGAGAGGCAGAACCGGAAAGGCTCGAAGACCCCATCCGGGACCTGGACGGCGGCCAGGATGTTTGGGTTCAGATGGGGCTCCATGGCCAGGGCCTGCTTCACAGGGATCTCCCGGGCCGGGATCCCACATTCCTCGCAGGCGGCCAAGAACCGCTCCTTGAATGACAGGTCCTGCTCGTCCAAAGCCACGAACAAGCCGTCGTTCAACTCCAGGGCCTCGGGCATGATGCGCCGCAGGATCATGTTTTCCTCGATGCACTCCCGGGCAGACTCCGGATCTCGCATGGCGTAGCGCCCCCCGGAGTGCAGCAGGCAATGGTTCCGCCCCGAGGTCCCCGAGGCCACCTCGCCCCGCTCCACCACGGTCACCCGGAAGCCTCGAAGGGCGAGATCATGGGCGGTCGCCGCCCCCGTCGATCCTGCTCCGATCACAATGACGGAATAAGTCATTTCAGAAACCTTTCCTCAAAGTAAGGCATCTTTCTTCTGGAGGATCATCGGGGCGGGTCCACAAGCCCGCCCCGATGATCCTGAAAGGGGGGGCGGGCCCGCTTGCTCCGCGCCAATATCGGTCCACCCCCCGCGTATCCGTGGACACCAACCATCGCCCGCTCAGAACTCCACCCAGCCGAAGCTTCGCTCCACCGCCTTCTTCCACCCGGCGTAGAGCTTCTCGCGGGTCTCCGGATCCATCTTCGGCAGCCAGCGCTTGTCCTCCTTCCAGTACTGGCGGATTTGCTCCGGCCCGCTCCAGAAGCCCACTGCCATCCCGGCGGCGTAGGCTGCGCCCAGAGAGGTCGTCTCCGCGATCACCGGCCGGACCACGGGCACGCCCAAGATGTCGGCCTGGAATTGCATCAACAGCTCGTTGTACACCATCCCGCCGTCCACCCGCAGCTCCGCCAGCCGGATCCCGGAGTCCGCATACATGGCGTCGAAGACGTCCCGGGTCTGGTAGGCGGTGGCCTCCAGGACGGCGCGGGCGAGATGCCCCTTGTTGATATAGCGGGTGAGGCCCACGATCACCCCTCGGGCGTCCAGCCGCCAGTAAGGCGCGAAAGCCCCGGAGAAGAAGGGCACGAAGTAAATACCGCCGCTATCCTCCACGGTACGGGCCAGGTCCTCGATCTCCGCCGAGCGGGAGATCAGGCCCAGGTTGTCCCGCATCCACTGAACCAGGGCGCCTGTGATGGCAATGGAGCCTTCCAGGGCGTAGATGCATGGGCCCTTCCCGAATTGATACGCCACGGTGGTCAGCAGGCCGCTCTTGGAGGGGACGATGTTGGTGCCCGTGTTGAGGAGGAGGAAGCAGCCAGTGCCATAGGTGTTCTTGGCCATCCCCACTTCCAACCCGGCCTGCCCCACCAGGGCCGCCTGCTGGTCCCCCAGGTCACCGCACACCGGCACCTCAGCGCCCAAGGGCCCGCTCTTTGAGGTCTTGCCGTAGAGCTCGGGATCCGAGGAGGGCCGGATCTGCGGCAGCATCTGGCGCGGGATGCGGTGGATCTTCAGGATCTCATCGTCCCAGTCCAGGGTGCGCAGGTTCATCAGCATCGTGCGGCTGGCGTTGGAGACGTCCGTGACATGGGCGCCCCCATCGGGCCCGCCGGTCAGCCACCAGATCAACCAGGTGTCGATGTTGCCGAAGAGGGCCTCGCCTTTCTCCGCATCCTCCCGCACCCCAGGGACGTTATCCAAGATCCACTGGAGCTTGGGACCGGAGAAATAGGTGGCGATGGGGAGGCCGGTCTTCTCCCGATACATCGGCGTATAGCCCTCCCGATCCAGCTGAGCGCAGATCGGGGCGGTGCGGGTATCCTGCCACACGATGGCGTTGTAGTAAGGCTTGCCCGTCCGCTTATTCCACACAATGGTGGTCTCCCGCTGGTTGGTCACCCCGATGGCCACGATATCCGCCCCGCTGACCCCGGCCTTGGCCAATGCGTTCTTCACGACTTCCTGGGTCCGCTCCCAGATCTCCATCGGGTTGTGTTCCACCCAGCCGGGCTGCGGATAGATCTGCTCGTGCTCTTTGTAGTCCGAGGCGACCACATTGCTCTCGTGGTCGAAAATGATCGCCCGGGTGCCGGTGGTCCCCTGATCGATCGCCATCACATACTTCGCCATGGTGACACCTCCCTTTCGTGGGCGAGTTGGTTTCTTGCCTTTTCGCACCGTCATTCCCAATCTCCTCTCAAGTTGCGTTGGCCCAAACGTCGGCCGCGGCCTTCAGGATGAGGTAAGACGAGGTCGCCCCCGGGTCCTGATGGCCGGCCGAGCGCTCGCCCAGGTAACTGGCCCTTCCCTTGCGGGCCACCATTGGAATGGTGGCCTTCATCCCCTGCTCTGCCGCCTCGGCCATCCGCTGGAGCGCTTTCCCGAAGGGGGTGCTGTTTCGGATCGCCTCCTTGAAGGCCTCCAAGGCCGGCAACAAGGTATCGACCATCGTTTTGTCGCCCGGGCGGGCCTGGCCGCGGGCGATCACCCCGTTGATCCCAGCCTCCAGGGCCTCCGCCCAATCCTCAGGGGTGAGCATGAGCTTGTTCGCCGTCTTCACCCCCATCTGCAGGAAGAAGGTGCCATAGAGCGGCCCGCCGGCGCCGCCCACCGTCGCCACCAGGGTCATCCCCAGGGTCTTGAGGATCGTCCCGATGTCCTTATCGGCAACGGACGGGAGCTTGGCCTTAAACGCTTTAAAGCCCCGATCCATATTCACGCCGTGATCTGCGTCACCGATGGCCGCATCCAACTGGGTCAGATACTCCCGGTTTTCCTCCAGCACGACCATGCATCGTTCCAGCCAGGCCACCACATCATCCCGCATCACCGGCATTGCTCGGACACCTCCGTTGAGCTGAGATGTTCAGAAATGGAAGGGATCAGGAAGGCGGTCCCCCCTGCTCTCGCCATCACCGTCCGAAGATCACATCCCCCAGCGCAGGGCAGGGGTCTTCACCGGGTGATCCCATAGCTCCAGCATCTCGTCATCCGCCCGGAGCAATGTGATAGAGGTCCCTGCCATCTCCAGGGAGGTAATATATGCCCCGATCAGATTGCGGACGATCCGAACGCCCGCCTTCTCGCAGAGTTCGGCCACCTTGCGGTAAACGATATAAAGCTCGCTCAGCGGGGTCCCGCCCATCGAATTGACCATACAGATCACCCGATCGCCTGCCTTGAAGGGAAGGTCATTGAGGATCGGCTCCATCAGGCGCTCCACGATCTCATCGGCCTTCTTCAGGGGCTCCCGATAGCGGCCGGGCTCGCCGTGGATGCCGATGCCGATCTCCATCTCATCCTCGCCCAGCTCGAAGGTCGGCTTGCCCACGTGGGGGACCGTGCACGAGGTCAGGGCCATGCCCATGCTGCGCCCGTTCTCCGCCACGCGGCGGCCCAGGGCGGCCAGGCGCTTGAGATCGTAGCCTCGCTCGGCGGCGGCCCCTAAGATCTTCTCCGCCAGCACCGTGGTGCCCGTCCCCCGGCGGCCCTGGGAGTAGAGGCTGCTTTCGACCGCCACATCGTCGGCGATCAGCACGCTCTCCACCTCAAATCCTTCGCCCCGGAGGAGATCCGCCGCCATATCGAAGTTCATCACGTCCCCCGCATAGTTCTTCACGATCATCAGGATCCCCGCCCCGCCGTGAACCATCTTAGCCGCCTCATACATCTGGTCGGGGGTGGGGGAGGTGAACACCGCCCCGGGGCAGGCGGCGTCCAGCATCCCATAGCCGACAAAGCCCACATGCATCGGCTCGTGGCCGCTGCCCCCGCCGGAGATCACCGCCACCTTGCCCGGGCGAGGCGCGTCCGCCCGGTAGACGAAGTTCGGGTTGAAGTGCACCTTGATGAGATCCGGGTGAGCCTTAGCCATCCCCTCCAGAGATTCGGGAACCACATTCGCCGGATCATTGATTAATTTCTTCATGGCAACCTCCCGCGAGTTCAGGCGAAGAGCCCTGGTGGAGGGAGGGGGTTGTCCCTCCCTCCACCAGGGTGCCGATTTTCACATCCCCAGCACAACGAACAGGAAAGCGCCTAACAAGCCGCCCACGATGGGGCCCACCACCGGGACCCAGGCGTAGGCCCAATCCGAATCGCCCTTGCCGGGGATGGGCAACACAGCGTGGGCGATCCGCGGCCCCAGATCACGGGCGGGGTTGATGGCGTAGCCCGTGGGCCCGCCCAGGGAGAGACCGATGGACCACACCAGGAAGCCGACGAGCAATGGGACCCATCCAGCGGGAAGATTGTTCGCGACAATGGCCAGCACGCCGAAGACCAGCATGAAGGTGCCGATGACCTCGGTGATGAAGTTCAGCAGATAGTTGCGGATGTTCGGGGCCGTGCAGAACACCGCGCGTTTCAGATCCGGATCGGGGGTCTCCGCCCAGTGGGGATAATAGGCCAACCATACCAACACGGCCCCAATGAAGGCCCCGATGAATTGCCCGACGATGTAGAGAGGAACATCCGCCCAGGGGAACCTACCTGTAGCGGCGAGGGCGATGGTCACGGCCGGGTTGATGTGGGCGCCGCTGATGCGCCCCACCGCATACACGGCCATGGCCACCGCCATAGCCCATCCCGTGGTGATCACAATCCACCCGGAGGCCTGGCCCTTGGTCTTGCCCAGGACCACATTGGCCACCACGCCGTCGCCCAGCAGGATCAGGATCATCGTGCCGATGATTTCCGCCACCCAGGGTGCCATGGCTGAGCTCCTTTCGATCCGTGAGGGTTTCGATTGATACCCACACTGATCCTACCCGGCAGGACGACCCATCCGTCCGCGCTTCCCCTCACCGTTCGGGCTCCGGAAAGCTCTACGCCCCATCCACCTCCTTTCGGTAGAATTGTGGAAGCACAAGTCCAACTTCCATTTTGTCCAAAAGCGCCCACCCAGGCAAGCGTTCGCCCAATTTTGTTTCAAAATGAAACGAATATCCCTCAAAGTAGTTTCATTTTGAAACAAATTTCGGAGCATAGGGGGTCTACGGATTCTAACCGCTCCGTGCGCCGTGGGGGGCGTCTCGGCGGGGATTACGCCGTTCGGAGCCCGTGAGAGGGGAAGGGGAAAGGCCCCACCAGGAAACCACCGGCACACGAACGAAAGGGGCAGCCACCACAAGCGGCTGCCCCTTTCGTTCGTGTGCGCCTCGCTTCCGCCGCTGCGCGGTGGATGATTCGATCGGGCGATAAGCCCGCGACCCTTATGTTCCCAGCAACAAACGCCGCAACACCGGTTCGCTCTGAGGGGTGGTGATGGCCAAGATCTCATCCTCCGCCCGGAGGATGGTTTCCCCCGAAGGGATGAAGGTTTGATCCCCCCGCACCACCATCACCACCAGGGCATCCGCTGGGATCCCCAACTCCCGCAGGGCCCGTCCATCCGCTGGCGCCCCTGGGGCGACCTTCCCCTCCACCAGCTGGATACCCCCCCGGCGCAGGGCCAGCAGATGCACCAGGGAGCGCAGAGGTAGAGCCCGCTCAATCTGGGCCTGGATGATCTCGGTAGTGGAAACCGTCACGTCGATCCCCAGGCGGGCGAAGATCTCCGCGTTGCGCGGGTTATTGATACGGGCGATGGTGCGGGGAACGTTAAACTTGCGCTTGGCCAACAAACAGACCACCAGGTTGTCTTCATCATCACCGGTGACCGCGATCACCGCGTCGGCCCGGTTCATCCCCACCTGGGCGAAGGTGCTGGAATCACAGCCATCGCCCACCCAGACGTGATCCGCCCCCAGCTCATCGATCAGGAAGGCGGCGCGACGAGGGTTCTTCTCAATGAGGAGAACCTCATGGCCCTCGTTCAGCAGGGACTTGCTCAGGTAGTAGCCGACCTTGCCGCCACCAACGATGATCAGATACATCGGTCACTCCTCCAAGCATCGGCGAATGGCCTCAGCAGCCAAAGCCGTCGGCGAGATCGTCGTCAGCCCCAGCTCCTGGAAGATCTCCGCCCGCAGGGGATCGTTCAGCCGGGTGATCACCTGACGAACCCCAAAGATCTCCCGCGCGACCTCCGCGGCCATGATGTTCGTGTTGTCGTAACCGGTGACCGCAATGAAGACATCCGCCTGCTCAATGCCCGCACGGCGCAACACCTCAGAATCGATCCCCATCCCAACCACTGTTTCCCCCGGAAAATCCGGCCCCAACCCTTCGAAGGCCTCCCGTTCGCGATCGATCACGACGACGTGATGCCCCTCCTGCGTCAGCCGACGGGCGAGGTAGGCGCCCAGCCGGCCACAACCCAGGATCACAATGCGCATGGCCCGCACTCCTTTTCAATGAATTAACTTAAAATCAGGTAGCTTCCTAGGGATCTTTGGGGGCTGGGGGCCGCCGAAGGCG
>NZ_JBHOQJ010000010.1:0-5676 GCF_042408365.1 Thermoflexus sp. | reverse complement strand
CCGGGCGCCAAAGGCGCCCGGCCCACCCCCAAACCACCATGAGAGGACTCGCGGTGATGGGAAGAGAAGGCGATGAGCCCCCTTCGCTTGATCGCCCGAGCAGCCACTTTACTGACGGCCGCCTATCTGGTGAACGGCCTGCTGGGCCTGCTTCGTCAGATCCTGATTTACGGGGCTTTCGGAACCAGCTGGGAGCTGGATGCCTACTGGGCCGCCTTTCGGATCCCCGATCTGCTGTTTACCCTCCTGGCCGGGGGCGCGTTGGTCTCCGCTTTCCTGCCCGTCTTCACCGCCCACCTCGCTCGAGAGGAGAAGACCTCCGCGTGGCGGCTCGCCAGCGCGGTGTTGACCACTGTGGCCCTCGTGGTGAGCGGATCCTCGGTGCTCGCTGGCCTGGCCGCCCCCCTTCTGGTTCGGCTTCTGCTAGCTCCCCAGGTTCCTCCTGCCCAGCAACAGCTCACAGCCTCCCTGATGCGGATCATGTTGATGACCCCCACCGTATTTGGAATCAGCGGCATGGTGATGGGGATCCTTCAGGCCCATCAGCGATTCCTCTGGACCGCCCTGGCGCCCATCATGTACAACCTGGGGATCATCATCGGGGTCCTGTTTCTGGCTCCTATCGGTGGGGTGTATGGATTGGCCTGGGGGGTTGTACTGGGAGCCTTCCTCCACTTCCTGATCCAGATGCCGGGCTGGCGGCAGGTCCGCGGGCGCTACTGGCCCCACCTGGGGTGGAACAATCCGGATGTCCGAGAGGTGGTCGCCCTGATGATCCCCCGGATGCTGGGCCTGGCGGCGATTCAGGTCAATTTTCTGGTGAACACCCGCCTGGTCTCCGGTTTGGGCGCTGGCTATCTGGCCGCCCTGAACCTCGCATGGCAATTGATGCTGCAACCCCAGATCGTGCTGGCCCAGGCCGTCGCCACCGCAGCCTTTCCTACCTTTTCGACGCTGGCGGCTCGGGAGGAGCGCGCCGCGCTGCGTCGGACCCTGGGGGAGACCTTGGGGATCCTGTTGGGGGTCACGTTCCCGATCGCCATCGGGATGTTCCTTCTGCGCCGACCCCTGATCGCTGCTCTTTTCCAGCGAGGGGCCTTTGGGGCGGCCTCCACGGAATGGACGGCCCAGGCCCTACAGTTTTACGCCCTGGGCTTGCCGGCCCATGCCGGGGTGGAATTGCTGGCACGGACGTTCTACGCGCTCCATGACACCCGGACCCCTGTGGGGGTGGGGGTGGGCGCCATGGCCCTGAACGTCCTCCTGAGCTTGGCCTGGATCGGCCCGCTGGGCCACGGCGGGGTCGCTTTGGCGAACACCGTGGCGACCACGCTGGAAGGAGTTGTCCTGCTGATGCTCCTGGCCCGGCGGCTGGAAGGCTTGGAGCTGGCTCAATGGGGGCGGACGGTGGGCCAAGCCGGCGTGGCCACCCTGGTGATGAGCCTCGTGCTGTGGCCGCTCCTCCCCTGGGTGACCACCCATGGATGGCCTGGCTTGCTGGCCGCCGGACTGCTGGGCGCGGGGGTCTATGGGCTGGCGCTTCACGGCCTGGGCGTCCCTTGGATCCGCTGGATGCTCGACAGGGCTTTTGGATAGAACCTTCAGGAGCATTGAGCCGGCGCCTCGCCCTCCCACGATGGCTTTACCGGATTGCACCCTATCGATTAAAGTTGATAGGAAAAGTCTCACCCTTCCAAGGAGGTCCCACCGTGGCTGAACGCAAAGTGCGGGTCGCGATCATCGGCGTCGGGAATTGCGCTTCCGCCTTGGTCCAGGGCGTATGGTATTACCGGGACGTCCCCGACGACGCCTTCGTCCCCGGCCTGATGCACGTACGGCTGGGGCCTTATCACGTGAGGGACATCGAGTTCACCGCCGCCTTCGACATCGATGTGAACAAGGTGGGCAAAGATCTCTCGGAAGCGATCTTCACCCCACCCAACAACACGCTGAAGTTCGCAGATGTGCCCAGGCTGGGGGTGAAGGTCTACCGGGGCATGACCCACGATGGGATCGGTCGTTACCTTTCCGGCGTCATCCGCAAAGCCCCGGGCCCGACGGATAACATTGTGAAGATCCTGAGGGATACCGGCACCGACGTGGTGGTGAACTTCCTGCCGGTGGGCAGCGAAGAGGCCACCAAGTGGTATGTGGAGCAAGTGCTGGACGCCGGCTGTGCCTTTGTGAACGGGATCCCGGTCTTTATCGCCCGGGAGCCCTACTGGCAACAGCGGTTCGAGGAGGCAGGCGTCCCCGTCATCGGGGATGATGTGAAATCCCAAGTGGGCGCCACGATCTTGCACCGGGTATTGACCCAGCTGTTCATCGAGCGGGGTGTGAAGGTGGAGCGGACCTATCAGCTGAACTTCGGGGGCAACACGGACTTCCTGAATATGCTGGAGCGGGAACGGCTGGAATCCAAGAAGATCTCCAAGACCAGCGCGGTGACCAGCCTGATCCCCTACGACCTGCCGCCGGAGAACATCCACATCGGCCCCAGCGACTACGTGCCCTGGTTGCAGGATCGCAAGTGGTGCTACATCCGGATCGAAGGGACAACCTTCGGCGGGGCGCCCATCCATCTGGAGGCGAAGCTGGAGGTGTGGGATAGCCCGAACTCGGCAGGGGTGGTGATCGACGCGGTCCGTTGCGCCAAGATCGCCCTGGACCGCGGGATGAAGGGCGCCCTGATCGGCCCGTCCGCTTACTTTATGAAGTCGCCTCCGAAGCAATTCCCGGATCACATCGCGCGGCAGATGGTGGAGGATTTCATTGCCGGACGTGGGGGCTGAAGCGCTCGCCTGGGCGGTTTACGGGCTCTTCCGAGGCGTCGGGGCGGCAGCGCGCGCGCTGCCGCCCCCTTTCGCCTATCGGCTGGCCGCTCATCTGGCCGACGTCTGTTACCCGCTCCTGCCCTCCACGGCCGGCCTGCGGGACAACCTGGCACACATCCTGGGGACATCCTCCGAGGATCCCACCGCGGATCACGCGGCGCGGCGCGCCTTCCGGCTACTGTGGCAGAACTATGTGGATCTCTTCCAAGCTCCCTGTCGTCCCCCCTCCCGCTGGTTCCAATTCATACGCATCGAGGGGTGGGAACACCTGGAGGATACCTGGAGGATCGGGAAGGGCGTCATTGTGGTCAGCGCCCATTACGGCCGTATGGAGTGGGGCATGCAGTTCTTGGGGGCGAGCGGGCTCCCTGCCCTGGTGGTTGCAGAGGCGGTCCATCCCCCTGCGATGTTCCGGTATCTCTGTCGCTTGCGCGGGGCCCATGGGCTCCGCTTGATCCCTGCCAACGGGGCCTTGCGCGAGATCTTCCGAACCCTTCAGGGCGGGGGGATCGTCGCGCTGGCCCTGGATCGAGACACCACAGGGAGCGGTCGGGTGTATCCTTTTTTCGGGAAGGCCGCCTGGCTGCCCGATGGCTACGCCGAGCTGGCTGTCCGCCGGGAGGTCCCAGTGGTCCCCGCCTTCGCCCGATGGGAGGGCACCGGCGTTCGCCTCCGGATTTGGCCTCCCCTCTGGCCCGCTGGGAAATCCGGGAAGGCCCGGGAGGATCTGGTCGCCCAGGTCCTGGCGATTTTCGCCCAGGTCCTTCAGGAGGCCCCGGACCAATGGGTGCTGACCACGCCGATTTGGCGGATCCCCCATCGCTCCTCCGGCGCTTCCCGCTAAGGGAGCATGAAGCTTCGGTCTTTTTTATCCCCTTTGTGAAGAAGTCAGGCGCTAAAGCGACCTGCTTTAAACAAATGATTGTCAGAGAGATAAAATGAAAATGGGACGAAGGCGCATTCCATTGCTCATCTGGTTTCACTTCCTGCCCCACTGAAGGCCTTCCCCCTCCTGATGGACGATGGCTCAGGGGCCCCGCTCATGGGCCGCAATGGGAGGGGGTAAGGCGTGTGAAAGGACGGCATGTGGGGAGGGAAGCCCTTCAGAGGCGCGCCTCTGTTCCATCATCCCTGAAAGCGGGAAAAGGGCAGCTACCGATGCGCATTGCCCTGGTTTCCCCTTATGATTTCGCTGTGCCAGGGGGAGTCAACAACCACATCGCGCACCTGGCGCGGAGCCTGCAACGCCTGGGCCATGAAGCGCACATCATCGCTCCCGCCTCCGATAACCGTGCCAGCGGGGACGGATTCATCAACGTCTCCGCTTCGGTGATCGCTTTCCCTTTCGCCGGGTCGATCGCCCGGATCACCCTGTCACCTCGTCTCTACCGCCGGATCAAGACCATCCTACAATCCGGCGCCTACGACGTCCTTCATCTGCACGAGCCATTAACCCCAGCCCTTCCCCTTGCGGTCCTACGGCATCGGGATCTCGTCCCCCATGCGATCGCGGTGGGGACCTTCCACGCCTATCGGGAGGTCAGCCGCACGTATTACTACGGGAAGCCGCTGTTGCGCCGCTTCTTCAAGCGGCTGGACGGGTGCATCGTGGTCTCCGAGGCGGCCCGGCAGTATCACATGCGTTACTTCCCCGCGGACTACGTGGTGATCCCCAATGGGATCGATTACGCCCGCTTCGCCGATCCGGATCTGCGCCCACCGGAGCCCTTCGCCGACGGCCGCCCGACGGTCCTCTTCGTCGGGCGGCTGGAGCGGCGCAAAGGGCTCCGGTACTTGCTGGAGGCCTTCGCCCGGGTGCAGGCCAGCTGTCCGGAGGCCCGGTTGTTGGTGGTGGGCGCCTTCGGCAAGACAGAAAAAGCTCCTTACGTGGCTCAGGCCTGGGCGCTCCGTCTGCGCAATGTCCGCTTCATCGGGTACGTCCCGGATGAGGAGCTGCCGTGCTATTACCGGGCCGCCACCGTCTTCTGCGCCCCCTCCATCGGCATGGAGAGCTTCGGCATCGTGCTTCTGGAGGCCATGGCGGCTGGCGTCCCGGTCGTGGCCACCGACATCCCGGGCTATAACGAGGTGGTGGAGAACGGCGTCCAGGGCTTCCTGGTCCCGCCCGAAGATCCGGAGGCGCTGGCGGATGCCCTGTTGCGAGTGCTGAAGGATCCCGCCCTTCAGGCATCCATGGGCGAGGCAGGCCGCCGTCGCGCCCGGCAATATGACTGGGATGAGATCGCCCGGCGCGTGGTGGCGTTTTATGAGGAAGTCCGGGAACGGGTGCGGCGCGGCGTGAGAGGCGTTTAATCCTCTTCCGAGGAAGAAAGCCATGGAGGCGATTTACGACCCGACGACGGATGAGCTGCAGCTGCGGCTGAAACCGCGCGGGGAAACCCAGCAGCCGCCTGGCGCGCCCCCGCTTTCGTTCCAACTGGAGCTTCGGGACGATCAGGTGATCCTGATCCTAAAGCCGCTCCAGGCGGGCTGGCTCCCCTTCCTGCGATCGGTCGCGATGGCCCCCGAGCGGCCGGGGGAGGAACCGTCATGGCGGAGCGTGCAGTCCAGCATGATCAGCGCCGTTCGCTATCATGAAAACCATCAGATCCTGGAGGTCGCATTCAACAAAGGGATCTATCTCTACTTCGGCGTCCCCCGCGAGGTTTTTGAGGGGCTCTTGCGTGCCGAATCGAAGGGGCGCTACATGCGCCAGCAGATCATCGATCGCTATCCTTGGGTTAAGAAGAGCCGGCTGTGCCTTTCACCGGCACAGGCTCAGGAGTAGTGCTTCATTCGTCTTTTGTTTGGAGGATATGGGATGGTGAGGGCTGATGGCCCC
>NZ_JBHOQJ010000007.1:0-23406 GCF_042408365.1 Thermoflexus sp. | reverse complement strand
CCGGGCGCCAAAGGCGCCCGGCTCGCCCCCAAAACCCCTCTTCGCCAGGCGGTCGGATCATCCACACCCTTCGGGGAGATCATCTCTGTCCCTTAAGCGAAAATGGAACGCGCCCGTGAGGTGAGAGGGCTTAGGGTGGGGGCCAGGCGTGGGTTATGGGGAGCGGGAGGGGTGGCGCTTTTCCTGTTCGCGCTGTCGTTGATGCGCGCCGGCGCATCCTATCTGACCCCGATCCTGGCCGAGGCAGGCAAGCTTCCCTCCCCATGGCATAGCTTAGGGGTGGGCTGGCTAATGGCTTGCCTCGCGCTCAGCGGTTCCCCGGTAGCGGCGGCTGCGGTGAGCCTCCAGGATGCGCAAGTGCTCTCTCCCGCTGCCGCCCTCACCATGCTCACCGGATCCCGGGTGGGAGCTTCGTTTGTCCTGTTCGTCATCGGGCTGAGCTATGCACTGCGCCGGGGGCATCCGGGGAACAGCCTGAGCACCGGATTCCTCGCCTTCTGGGTGACGGTCACGACCTATCTTCCGGCTACGGCGTTGGGCCTTCTCATGCTTCGTTATGTTCCGGTCCGGTGGATCGCCCGCGCGCAACTGCCTTTCCTTCCTGCGCTGCTGGAGCCGGTTCGTGGGCTCGTTCGGGTCGTCGAGCAGATCCTGCGAAGGGGCGTGAGCGAACTGTTCGGGAAGGCCGCGCCGGAGAGCGTGATCGGGGTCTTGCTGTTCCTGGTGGGATTCTTTCTGATCGGCCTCGCGCTCCAGGCCCTGGAGCGCTCGGTTCCTGTTCCCCAGCTTGCGCGGGTGGAGGCAGATCCGCCGAAGGGTTCCCCGTGGCCGATGTTCGGCGCTGGGCTGGCCGTGACTGCTCTCACGATGTCGGTATCCGTCTCCATCGGGGTGCTGGTGCCCGCAGTGGCCCAGGGCTGGATTCGACGGGAGCGATTGATCCCCTACGTGATGGGGGCCAACATCAGTACGTTCATCGACACCCTGTTCGCCGCCTTGATCCTAGGGAACCCGCAGGGTATGGGGGTGGTGCTCACCGAGATCCTGAGCGTCGGCTTGGTCTCCGCCCTCCTCCTGTTGTTTGGCTACCGGGTTTATCAGGCGCTGCTGCTTCGGGTCCTCGAGTTGGCTATGGAGCGGCCTCCCCTCCTCGTCCTCTTCCTGATCGCGTTCCTGGGCCTTCCCCTGATCTTGCTGGGTTGGGGTTAATGACCCCTACAGTCCTCAGCATGGCGCTCCGGGGGACACTCCGTGAGGGGCCTGAAATGGGCCAGCCTTCCTCTCAATGGGGCACGGTTGCCCTGGGGAAGGAGAGCTTCGCTGGTTGCCTCGCTTCGGAGAGCAGCTATAATGTCAAACGGTGACGGGCCGTGCAGGGCCGCTGGGATGTCCCTTTGGAGGCCCTTTCCTTATGATCCTGGGGCAAGGAGGGAACGAGAGGATGCGTATCACAGAGCCTGGATATGTGCCTCCCTCAGAGGAGTACTGGATGGCCCTGATGACCCAGGGGGAGTTCGCGGCCTCCCCAGCCCCGGAGGCAGAGCCGGAGGAGATCTGGGAAGGCCTTGGGATGGGCCGCGGCCGCCCGATCCCGATGCCCAGCCCGGAGGATCTGGAGAGCGGAGAGCCGGACTGGCGGGAGGCCCGGGCGTTGCTGGAATCCGGCCAGCTTCTGAAGGTGACCGTGGTAGGCTATAACCGGGGCGGATTGATCGTCCAAGCGGAAAGGTTGCCCAGAGGGTTCATTCCGGCCTCTCATCTCCTCCAATTCCCCAACGCCCTGGACGGGCCCTCCCGGCAGTCCGCTCTGGCTCGCTATGTGGGCCAAACCCTTCAGGCTCGGGTCATTGAAGTGGACGAAGTGGGCGGGCGCTTTGTCCTATCGGAGCGGCTGGCCTATCAGGATCAGGCGCGCATCGAAGCGTTGCTCGCCGAGCTGCGACCGGGGCAGATCCGCCGTGGGGTGGTCACCAAGGTGACGACGTTCGGGGCGTTTGTGGATTTGGGGGGTTTTGAAGGGTTGCTGCACCTTTCCGAGATGTCATGGGGCCGGGTGATCGACCCGGGAGCCCTTGTCCGGGTCGGCCAGGAGTTAGAGGTTCTCATCCTGGACGTGGATCCGGCGGAGCGGCGGGTGCAGTTATCTTTGAAGCGCCTTCAACCCGATCCATGGGAAACCGTCGCTCAGCGGTATCAGGTGGGTCAGGTGGTGGAAGGGGTGGTGACCACGGTGACCCATTTCGGCGCTTTCATCCAGCTGGAAGAAGGGGTGGAAGGATTGTTGCATGTTTCCGAATGCGGGGATGAAGGCGTGAGCCACCCGCGCGAAGTGGTGCGCGAGGGCCAACGGGTGCAGGTTCGCATCATCCATATCGATCCGGCTGCCCGACGGATCGGGCTCAGCCGGCGTGGGTTGGCGAGCGCTTCGAAGAGCGGCGATGAGCACACCACTTCATGAACGAATAGGAAACCCCTCGCCTTACCAGAAGACGATGGGGTTGCGAGGTTAGGGATTGCGTTGGAAGCGCATGGCTGCTCCCTCTCCTCTGGCCGTAATCGAGCCCTTCAGCGCTTTGTCTTATGTTCTTTGTGGGTTGGGGGCCGCCATCGGTGGCCTCCAACTCACGGAGAAGGGGATGGATAGCTCCCCCCCACGCAAAATTGGATAGACAAAGGATCAGCCTCTAGATGAAACGGCGTGTTCGAACGGTCCATGCCCGTCCGGCTCGCGGCGAATCCCCCCGCGCCGGACGCGGCGGAGCCCAGCCTTCCCCTAACCTTCCGGAGTGGGTCCGACGTCTGGGTCCGCCCCGATGGCACGGTGTGCCCTCCTTCGGACGGCGGGAGCGCCAGGGGATCGCCTTGGGGTTGATCGGCCTGGGCCTGTTTTCGAGTTTGGTGTTGTTGGGCCTCAGCCCGGGCCGATGGAGCGATTCATGGGCTGGATTGTTGCGAAGCCTGTTCGGATGGGGGAGCTTGCTGGTCGCCGTCAGCTGGGTGGGGCTCGGGGTGTGGCTGTTATTGCGAACGATGGGTCGGGCGCCAGCGCCGAACGGATGGCGGATCCTAGCGGCAGAGGGAGTTTTGCTTGGCCTTTTCGGCCTGGCCCACGGGTTGGCCTTGCTGAATCGTGAAACCCCATGGGAGATCATCGAGCATGGGGAAGGGGGCGGAACGCTGGGCTGGCTGATATGGACGATAGCAACGACTCCCCTGGGGCCCGGGGTGGGGGTGGTCTTGTTGGTTCTGGTGACCGGGATCAGCGTGTGGTTTGCGCTTGCCCAATCGAATGTCCCCGCCGCGACGCCGGTGTCGAAGGCAGCTCCTACGCCCATATCCTCCCCTCCCATGCCGCCCAAACCGGCCCGGCCGGCACCTCGGCCTGTGCCCACTGAATTGAAAATCGTGACGGCCCCGACGCGGCGACCGGCTCGGGTGAAGCGCGACCGCCGTCTCCCGCCGTTGGATCTCCTGGAGGAAGATGAGCCGGCTGCGGTCTCGCCGGAGGAGATCCGCCAGAAAGCCACCATCATTGAGGATACCCTGCGGCAGTTCGGCCTGGAAGCCCGGGTCGTGGAGGCCACTCAGGGCCCGGCGGTCACCCAGTTCGGATTGCTGCCAGGTTATATCGAGCGCCCCGGACCGGAAGGGGAGGTGCGCCGTCAAAAGGTCCGGGTCGCTCAGATCGCCGCCCTGGCCAACGATCTCGCCCTGGCCCTGGCGGCCCCCTCCTTGCGGATCGAGGCGCCGGTCCCCGGTCGGGGCCTGATCGGCATCGAAGTGCCCAACCGACAGATCAGTGTGGTCCGCCTGCGGGGCCTGCTGGCTTCCCCCGAGTTCCGGAAGCTTGGATCGCCCCTGGCCATCGCCCTGGGCCGGGATGTGGCCGGCCGCCCGGTGGTGGCGGACCTCGCGGCGATGCCGCACCTTTTGATCGCGGGGACCACAGGCTCGGGGAAGTCCGTTTGCATCAACGCTTTGATCACATGCCTGGTGTATAACAACACCCCGGAGGAGCTTCGCCTGGTTTTGATCGACCCCAAGATGGTCGAGCTGGTGCGGTGGAACGGGCTGCCCCACTTGTATGGGAAGGTGGAGTTCGAAATCGAGCGCATCGTGGGCGTCTTGCGTTGGTTGACCCGCCAGATGGAGGAGCGCTACCGGCAATTTGCGGCCGCTGGAGCTCGGAACCTCGCCGATTTCAACGCTCGGGCGGAGGAGGCGGGGGAGCCCCGCCTGCCCTACATTGTGCTGTTCATCGATGAGTTAGCGGATCTGATGATAGCGGCGCCGGTCGATGTCGAGCGGACCATCACCCGGCTCGCTCAGATGGCCCGGGCGACCGGCATCCACCTGGTGATCGCGACCCAACGCCCCAGCACGGATGTGGTCACCGGCCTGATCAAAGCGAACTTCCCGGCCCGTATCGCTTTCGCGGTGGCCTCATCGGTGGACTCGCGGGTGATCCTGGACATGCCGGGGGCGGAGACCCTGCTGGGGCGCGGGGACATGCTCTTCCTACCCCCGGATTTGGGGAAGCCGGTTCGGGTTCAGGGCGCCTATGTCTCGGATGCGGAAATCGAGAGCGTGGTCCGTTTCTGGCAGGAGCGTTATGCAGATGAGCGGCCGGAGCCTGCTCCGTGGGAGGGGATGGTCACCCCTCTGGAGGTGGGGAGCGGTCGTTCGGTGACCCGCGGCGAGGTGGAAGAGGAGGATGAGGAGACCCTCCTACGGGAGGCCATTGAGATCATCAAGCGCCACCGAGGCGCGTCCACCTCTTTGCTTCAACGAAAGCTTCGCATTGGTTATCCCAAAGCGGCTCGCCTGATCGATCGGTTGGAGGAGCTCGGAATCATCGGCCCGCCGGAGCCGAGCGGTCGCCTGCGTCCGCTTTTGGTGCCGGACAACTGGGAACCGCCGCCGGATTGGTTCCGTCGATAAATCAACTTTTGTTTTGAGGGTATGCGGTGGAGAGAGCGAATCGCCTCGCCCCCTGGATCCCCCCTCCGCACAGCCTAAGGGGCCGTGCGGAGGGGGGATAGCTTTTGGGGGCGGGCCGGATGCCAAAGGCGCCCGGCCCGCCCCCAAACCCCAATCAAATATGGAGGGAGCGCGGGGCGGTGTTGATCGTCTTGACGTCTCCTCCCATTGCGTTTAAAATGTAAAGTGGAATTCGGGATTCTTGCTTGGCATGCTTTAAATCGCTGTGAGATCTCACCAACGAGGTGGATTCAACACAGGGGCGCAAGACTGCGCCCCTGTGTTGTTCCTAGAGGGCAAGCTGCGGGAGATTCCAAAACTTTTCATAAAATTATTACGACACAGGGAGCAATCGGATGGCGAAGAGCGAGCTTCTGCTGGCTGTGAATCAGATCGCCGCCGACCGGAACCTCCCCCGAGAGGTCGTCCTGGAGGTCCTGAAGGGGGCGCTGGCCACGGTGTTCCGCCGGATGACGGATGTGGGGAGCACCCAAGCGGTCGATGTGGAGATCGAGCTTGAGACTGGCCAGGTCCGGGTCTTCCTCCAGAAGACGGTGGTGGAAACGGTTGAGGATCCTCGCCATGAGATTTCTCTGGAGGAAGCCCGACGGATCCGTCCGGATGTTCGGGTGGGGGAGACGATCCGCTTGGACGTCACGCCGGCGAATTTCGCTCAACGGATCGCCGCGCAGAATGTGCGGCAGATCATCCTGCAGCGCATCCGGGAGGCCGAACGGGACTATCTCTATCGCTATTTCTCCGAGCAAGAGGGCGAGATCGTCCATGGGGTGGTTCAGGCCATTACCCCTCATGGGGCGACCGTGTTGCTCGCCCAGGGGCGGGCGGAGGCCATCCTCCCTCGCAACCAGATGATGCCCGGGGAGAAGCTCCAGCCCCACCAACGGATCCGGGCCTACCTGGCGGAGGTGCGACAGACGCCCCGGGGGCCGGAGCTGATCCTCTCCCGGACCCACAAGAACCTGATCCGGCGCCTGCTGGAGACGGAGGTGCCGGAGATTTATAACGGCTTGGTGGAAATCAAAGGGATCGCCCGGGAGCCAGGCCAACGCACCAAGGTGGCGGTGGCCGCCACCCAGCCCAACATCGATGCGGTGGGGGCATGTATCGGCCAGCGTGGCATGCGGATCCAGAACTTGGTCCATGAGCTGGGCGGGGAGAAGATCGATGTGATCGAGTGGCATCCGGATCCTGCGGTCTTCATCGCCAAGGCCCTAAGCCCGGCCCGGGTGCTCACCGTGCATCTGTTCGAGGAGAAGCGCTCCGATCGGACCGCCCAGGTGGTGGTTCCCGATGACCAGCTCTCCCTGGCGATCGGGCGGGAGGGCTTGAACGCCCGGCTGGCTGCCCGCCTGACGGGGTGGCGGATCGATATCCATAGCCTGACGGAGGCCTTGGAGCAATGGCTCCCCCGGGTGGAGGATCCGGAGTTGCAGGAACGAATGGGGATGGCGGCCCAACTGATCCCGGTGATGCGTGAAGCGCTGGCCCGTCACAAAGCGCAGGCAGGGCTGCCCTGGAGCGCCGAGGAGCTCCGGGATGCCCGGGTTTTCCTGGAGGCGGCCTATCAGGCCTATATGGCCTGGCGGGAGGCCGAGCGGGCCCGCCGCAAGGCCCGGAAAGAGGCCCGGATGGAGGCGCCGGAGGTCCCCGCAGAGGCCGCCGAAAAGACAGCCGAGAAGGCGCCTGTCCCGACGGAGGCTGAACCGATTCGCGTGGAGATCGCGGCGTCGATCCCTGAGTCGACGCTGGAGGCTGAGCCCATCGCGGAACGCCCAGAACCGGCTCTGGAGTTAACAGTGCAGGAGTCTATAAACACTCCAGCCGAGGAGGAAATGGCGGCGATGGAGGGTCAGGAGGGCTTGCACCTGGAACCGGAGGTGGAGTTCTCAGAACCCTCCCTTCCTATGCCGGAGCCCGTAGTTCCGGAGCATGAGCCGGTGGAGATGGGAGAAGACGCGGAGGATGAGGAGGAAGAGGAGGAGCTCCGGCGGCGCAAGAAGGCGGGGAAGGGCAAGGAGCGTCGGCGGGTTCGCTATGAGATCGACTACGAGGATGAAACCTGGCTGCGGCGGATGCGTGGCGGCCGCGTGCGGGACTGGCTGGAGGAGTGAAAGCGATGCATGTGATGGTGGTGGATGAGCGAAAGGAACCGATCGCCGGCCCCTATGTGGTGCGGATGGGGGGCTGGACGTTGGAGCGCTATCTGCAGGAGGCTCCCGAGGATCAGATCTGGGAGTTTGTGCACGGAGAGCTCATCATGCACTCGCCCGCCACCGCAGAGCATCAAGATCTCGGCGGCTTCCTTTACTGGCTCCTACGGGGCTATTGTGAAGCGAAGGGATGGGGCAAGGTCCTGACAGGTCCAGCGGCCCTTCGGGTGTTGCCGGACGTGATACGGGAGCCGGATGTATTTGTAGTGCCGCCGGAGGAGGTGGAGAAGGTGCGGGGGGTACCTCTGGAGGTGCGGCCGGCGCTGGTGGTGGAGGTGACCAGCCCTGCCACGCGAGGGATGGATCTGGGGGAGAAAGCGGCCGAATATCGGGAGGCGGGGATCCCGGAGTATTGGGTGGTGGATCATGAGCGGCGAGAGGTGGTGGTTCATCGGATAGCGGGTGCGGAGAGGGAGGTGGTGCGGATGCGGGAGGGGACCCTGATCGGCCAGGCGGTGCCTGGCTTCTGGCTGGAGGTCGAATGGCTGTTCCAGGAACCCCTGCCTCCGGCCGAAGCATGCCTGCGACGGATTCTGGCCGCCGAAGCGGCGTAAACCATAAGGAGCGAAGCCGGATGCCTTTACAAGGGCGGAGCTTATGAGCTTTCTCCCCGAACCCAGGTAGAACACCCATGGCTCGGAGGCATATCCCTCAACGCACATGCGTGGGTTGCCGGCAGGTGCAGGCGAAGCGGGAGATGATCCGCATCGTCCGCACGCCGGATGGACGCGTGGAGATCGATCCGACAGGGAAAAAATCGGGTCGTGGGGCCTATCTGCACCCGCGTCGTTCCTGTTGGGAGCGGGCCCTGAAGGATGGGCGCCTGGAATATGCCCTGCGGATCGAGGGGTTGCGGGAGGAGGACCGGATGGCGCTGGTGGCCTATATCTCGACCCTGCCGGAGGATGAGGCGTGATGGGGCTCTGAAGGGGCGGGAAGGAGCCATCCGACCTGCATAAGCAAGCCAACCATCCTCGACCGAATCCGCCGGCACGGTCGGCCCAGGCCACCGTGCCGGTTTTTATTCACATAGGGCCACCCCTTGTGGGTGCCTCAGGGCAGGCACAAGGCCCGCCTCTACGTCCTTCCCGTGTCGCAGGGGCCCCATTGCAATCAAGGGAAGGGCATCCCATCGGGTTGGGTTGCCTGATCCACCCAGACGGGCCGTGGAGGAGGGATCAATTTCATTTGGGAGGCAAGCTGGGCGCCTCCGGCGCCTTGCTTGTCCCTAACCCCCACAAGAGAAACCCGGTCGATGAAGCATTAAAATACCGTGTGAGGAGGCATGGAATGCGACAGAACGGGCAGAAGGAAATCGAGATCCCGGCGAGCATTACGGTGCGCGAGCTGGCCGCGCTGATGTCCGTCAGTCCTATCGACGTCATTAAGGTCCTGATGCACAACGGCATCATGGCCAGCATCAACCAGCGCATCGATTACGAAACCGCGGCCCTGGTCGCCCATGAATTCGGCTTCGAGCCCCGGGAGCAGCGGCCGCCTGAAACGGCGGAGGAGGAGGGCCCTTCGCTGCTTTGGGAGCGTCTTTATGCGAAAGAGGATCCTTCCAAGCTGAAGCCACGGCCGCCGGTGGTGGTGGTCCTCGGCCATGTGGACCATGGGAAAACTACCCTGCTGGACGCCATCCGCCGCACCAATGTGGCCGCCCAGGAGGTGGGGCAGATCACCCAGCGGATCGGCGCCTATCAGGTGGAATACAACGAGCGCAAGATCACATTTCTGGACACGCCGGGCCATGAGGCCTTCACCCAGATGCGCGCTCGGGGGGCTCAGGTCACCGACATTGCCGTCCTGGTGGTGGCGGCCGATGACGGAGTGATGCCCCAGACCCGCGAAGCCCTGGCCCACGCTCGGGCTGCCCGCCTGCCGGTCATCGTCGCCCTCAACAAGATCGACAAGCCTACCGCCAACGTGGAGCGCGTGATGAGCCAGCTCTCGGAGTTGGGTCTGGTTCCCCAGGAATATGGGGGAGACACCATTGTGGTGAAGGTCTCGGCCAAGCAACGCATCGGGATCGAGGAGCTTTTGGAGGCGATCCTGCTGGTGGCGGAGACCCGGGAGATCAAGGCGAATCCGGATCGCCCGGCGGTAGGCACGGTGATCGACGCGCGGGTGGATAAGCGCGGCCCGGTGGCCACCCTGCTGGTGCAGAACGGCACGTTGAAGCAAGGCGATATCATCGTGGCCGGCGCGACCTATGGCCGGGTGCGCGCGATGTTCGACGACCGCGGCCGCCCATTACGGAAAGCGCCTCCTTCCACGCCTGTGGAGGTCATGGGGCTATCGGATGTGCCGGAGGCGGGGGACCTATTTGAAGTGGTGGAAAGCGAGCGCCAGGCCCGGGAGCTGGCCGAGCGCCGTGCGGCCGAGCGCCAACGCCAGCGCCAGGTCCGGCGGATGAGCTTGGAAGACCTCTATCACCGTATGCAGACGGGCAAAGTTCGCGAGTTCAACGTCATCGTCAAGACCGATGTCCAGGGGTCGATCGAACCGATCATCGGGCTTTTAGGGCGGCTGGTGGAGAAGTATGCGAAGGATCAGCTCCAGCTGAACGTTCTCCACGCGGATGCCGGCGAGGTCAGCGTCTCAGATGTAACCCTGGCGGCGGCCTCCGAGGCGATCATCATCGGCTTCAACGTTTCGGTGGATGCCGCCGCGAAGCGGCTGGCGGAGAGCGAAGGGGTGGATATCCGCCTTTACAATGTGATTTATCACATCGAGGAGGATCTGGAGAAGGCCCTTAAGGGCATGCTCGCCCCCACCATCCAGGAGCGGATCCTCGGCCACGCGGAGGTCCGCCAAGTGTTCAAAGTGAAGGGAGGACAGGTGGCCGGGTGCTACGTCCGGGATGGGGAGATCCGGCGGAACGCCATGGTGCGGGTCCTACGGGGCGGCCAGCGGATCCATGAAGGCCGCATCGCCTCCCTCAAGCGCTACAAGGATGACGTCACCGAGGTGCGGGCGGGTTACGAGTGTGGTATTGGGCTAGAAGGGTTCCACGATTTCGTCGAGGGCGATGTCCTAGAGTGCTTCATCCGGGAGGAGATGGCCGCAGCGTGAACAGGAGCGCATGCCGAACAGGAACATGAGCGCCGGAATGCACGTTTGTGGGGTAGATCGTGAGGGCAAACTTCCTGTTGGGCCTTTAAACCCCTTGGGATCGATTGAGGGCGCAAGGGCTGGGTTGGGGATCCTTGGCCCTCAGGGGGGCTTTGCTTGTTTAGGAATCCCGGGCATGTTATAATAAGTGGGCACGAAGGCTGGCTAGTGCTTTGTCCGTTTTATTTTAATTTGAGGTTTGCTTAGGCTGGGCCGGAGGTCGAAGGCCCCTGGCCCAGCCTAAGGGAAATCTTCTCTCCCCTCGCCGCGGTGAGGGGGAAGAAAGGGGGGAGGGGTGATCGGCCTCTCCGCTTCATATCCTCAAAACTAAAGTGGATGAAGCAATAGAACGGATAGGAGATCCCTATCATCTGATCCGGGATGAAGCAATAGGGCGCCTCTTACAGGCGCTCTTTCTGTTTGTGATGCTATTGGGGGCTGTGGACGGTTGATTTTCTTGTCAAAATTTCATCTTGCGAGGCTCTATGAGCGAGCAACCGATTTATCTCACCCGTGAAGGCTACCAGAAACTCCTTGAGGAACTGGAATACTTGCGCACGGTCCGGCGCCAGGAGGTCGCGAAGCGATTGAACCTGGCGATGGACGAGGGCAACTACGATGAGAACGCGGAATACGAGGCCGCCAAGATTGAGCAGGCTTTCGTAGAAGGCCGGATTATGACCCTGGAGTCTATGCTCCGCCGGGCGGTAATCATCGAGGAAACCACCGGCCCCAAGACCTTCGTCACTCTGGGGAGTTGGGTGACGATTCAGGAGGAAGGCGGCTCCGCCATGGAGCGCTACCAGGTGGTGGGCTCGGCGGAGGCGGATCCCGCCCGCGGGCGGATTTCTAATGAATCTCCCTTGGGACAGGCCCTTCTGGGCCATCGGGTGGGGGATGTGGTCACCGTCAACGCCCCGGATGGTGTCCTGCGTTTTCGTATCCTCCGCATCGAATAGGTTCCCGGCATGGCCCTCTTTCGAGAGATCGTTCGCCGCCGTCTGGAAAAGGTTGCCCGACTCCGTGCTCAGGGCATCGATCCGTATCCGCCTCGCTCCCGGCGTACCCACACCAGCGCCCAAGCGATCCGGGCGTTCCTGGCCGTCGAGAACGGCGAGGGGAGTGTGGAGGCCGTGGTCGCCGGACGCCTGACAGCGATCCGTGCGATGGGGAAGGTCACTTTCGCAGACCTCCACGACGGCGACGGTCGCCTCCAGTTGTTCCTCCGTTATGATGATCTGGGAGAGGAGCGTTACCGCTTCTTCCAGGAGTTCTTCGACCTGGGGGATTTCATCGAAGCGGAAGGAACAATGATGCGCACTCGGACCGGGGAGATCTCCCTCCGGGTTCGGGATTTCCGCATGCTGGCTAAGTCGATCTACCCGCCCCCCTCTCGCTGGCACGGTCTGAAGGATGTGGAGACCCGTTATCGACGGCGCTACCTGGACCTGATGATGAACCCAGAGGTCCGGGAGGTCTTCCGCACCCGTGCGGCGCTCATCCGGGCCATCCGTGCTTTCCTGGACGCGCGGGGGTTCATCGAGGTGGAGACGCCGATCCTGCAGCCGATTTATGGCGGAGCCTCCGCCCGCCCCTTCATCACCTACCACAATGAGCTCAAGCAACAGCTCTACCTGCGGATCAGCTTCGAGCTCTACCTCAAGCGTCTGCTGGTGGGGATGTTCGAGCGGGTCTATGAGATCGGCCGCGATTTCCGCAACGAGGGGATCTCATTCAAGCATAACCCTGAATTCACCCAGATGGAATGCTATGTGGCCTATGCGGATTATCAGGAGATGATGCGGCTGACCGAGGAGCTGGTCGCCTTCGTCGCCGACCAGGTGCTGGGGCGCCGCACGCTGGTCTATCAAGGCCATGAGATCGACCTCACGCCGCCCTGGCGTCGGATCCCTCTTCGCGAGGCTATCTTGGAGTTCGCTGGGATCGACATCGCCCAGCACCCGACTCGTGAATCCCTCGCCGCAGCGATGGCCGCCCGCGGCGTCGAGGTGGATCCCCGTGCCAGCCGGGGGAAGCTGATCGATGACTTGATCTCCCGGTTCGTGGAGCCCAATCTCATCCAGCCCACCTTCGTTTACGATTACCCGCGCGAGATCTCTCCCTTGGCCAAGGCCCGTCCGGATGATCCGGAGACGGTGGAGCGGTTCGAAGGGTTTATCGGGGGGATGGAGATTTGCAACGCGTTCACGGAGCTCAACGACCCGCAGGATCAGGAGCAGCGCTTTCTGGAGCAGGGGCGGGCCCGGGAGGCTGGGGATGAGGAGGCGCATCCCATGGATGAGGATTATCTGGACGCGATGCGGTATGGGATGCCTCCGAACGGCGGCCTGGGGCTGGGGATCGATCGCTTGACGATGCTGTTCACCGATCGTCGATCCATCCGCGAGGTGATCCTCTTCCCTCATCTTCGCCCTAGGGAACGGCGCCTGGATGAGGTCGAATTGGAAGAACTCGCCGAAGGCCAGGAAGGATCATAAGCTCTCCGTTGACCCATCAGGGGGCTACGATGACTCCGCCGGAGAACCCTCGTTCCGCCCGCTTTGTGGTCGACACGATGCTCGGCCGCCTGGCGAAGTGGCTGCGGATCCTGGGCTACGACACCCGTTATGACCCCGCTCTCGATGATGACGCTTTGTTGCGCATCGCGCAGGCTGAGGGTCGCATCCTGCTCACTCGGGATCATGCCCTGGCGCGGCGGGGCGGGCCCTATGCGTTCCTGGTCGATCACGAGGACCTCATCCTTCAGCTCCGGATGATTCGAGAGCGTTTCGGGGAGCCTGCCGACGCCCCGTTCTCCCGTTGTCCCGTATGCAACACGCGTTTGACCATCGTCTCCCGGGAGTCGGTGGCCCTTCACGTGCCGACCTTCATCTGGCAGCAGTACGAGCGTTTCCATCGCTGTCCGGAGTGCGGTCGGATCTACTGGCCTGGCACCCACTTCGAGCGGATGCGCTCTGTGCTGCGAGCTTTGGAGATCCATGACATTGAGATTGAAGATGGCCAGGGCCTCAGAGCGTGATTCGGAGGCCCGGATGCGGCCAGGCGGGCGCAGGGGCTTTCCTCTCCTTTTGTTGTTTGGAAAGGGGGAAGCTACGCTGACTCTGATCGCTGCGCTGATGGCCAGCGGTGGGCCGCCCTCTGGGCCTTGGCTGATGGGCGCATGGCTGCTGGCGGAAGGGGGATGGCCAGCGCTGCGCTGGTTGTTCCTCGAAGCCCCATGGGGGCCGCTTCCCCCCTCGACGCTCCTCGGCTCACCACCCCTGCCTTATCTGCACCCGGGCAGCCTGGCGGATAGATTTCTCCGAACGATGGGGCGGCTCGCTGATGGGATCTCCCACCGCGCTCGGGAAGTTCCAGGGTTCCTGGGCGCCCTGACGACGGCCCTCCTCGCCCTCGGAGTGGGGATCGGGCTGGTCGGGAGCATCGGAGGATGGTTGACGCTTGGGGCGGGGATCGCGCTGGCCCTCGCGCGGCGCCTTGAGCGTCCGGGCGTCCGCGAGGGAGTCGAAGGGTGGACCGTGGGGACGTTCCCGTGGTGGCTGGGGCTTGCAGGTGGAATGCCTTCGATGCCCGCCCTGCTCGTGGGAATTCCGATTGGGCTGGCGTGGATGGGGTTCGAGATCCCGCAGGCCCGATGGATCGCTTGGCCGCTCTGGACGATATGGGCGGTGGCCATCGGCCATGGGCCCGGCGCTTATGGGTTGGCTTTAATCGGCTTACTGTTGGGGGAAGAGCGGATTGGGGGTTCCCCCCAGGCGCGGGGGCTCCTCTGGGTCCTCGCGCTGGCCATCACCGCCTGGATCCTGCGGACGCAGCCGATCCCATAACCCTGGAGGATCGAGGAGGGTTTCCTCAGGATGTCGACCGCTCGGGCACTTCAGTGTGTGTGAGACCACAAGGAGCCCTCATCGATCAAGTAGCGTGTGGAGGGCGCTCCTCCTCTCCGACGCCAAGCGAAACTGAGAACCCGTGAGCGATGTTCCCAGCAAGAAAACGGGCGCTAAAGCGCCTGACTGAGCACGAAAGGCGCCTTAGCGCCCGCGGTGAACGACCTCAATCACTGCCCCGATCCCGAGGCCGGGGCACCGGCCAGCTCTGGGACCTCTCGCTTGCTCTGCCAGACCACCCAAGACAGGACAGCCAGGAGGATGACGATCGCCACACCGATGGCCAGCAGCGTCCCGGTCGTGAGGGCTCCCCGGAACTGGACGATGATCGGCGCAGCCAGCACCGAGACCAGGTTAACAGCCTTGATCATCGGGTTGATGGCCGGGCCTGCGGTGTCCTTCAGCGGGTCGCCCACGGTATCGCCGACCACGCTGGCCTTGTGACGCTCACTTCCCTTGCCCAGGTTGCGGGCCGGGTCCCGTGGCTCGTTCTCCACCCGCTTCTTGGCGTTGTCCCATGCCGCCCCGGCGTTGGCCATGAAGACCGCCAGCAGCTGCCCCACCAGGATGGAGCCCGCCAGGAAGGCGCCCAAGGCTTCGACCTGGAGCACCAAGCCCACCACCAGCGGCGTGGCCACGGACAGCAGGGCCAGGGAGAGCAGCTCCTTCTGGGCGGCCAGGGTGCAGATCGAGACCACACGGGCGTAGTCGGGCTTCACCGTGCCCTCCAGCACCCCGGGGATCCGGAACTGGCGTCGGACCTCCTCCACGATCAGGGTGGCGGCGCGGCTCACCGCCCGGATAGCAAAAGAGGAGAACAGCCAGGGCAGCGCCCCGCCCAGCAACAGCCCCACGAACACCAACGGATGATCGATCCGGATCCCGATATCCTGTAGGGTTGGGCCTTGGCCCAGCTGGGCCTGGACCTTGCTCACGTCCGTCAAGTAGGAGCCGAAGAGGGCCACGGCGGCGATCACCGCAGTGGCGATGGCCAGGCCCTTGGTGGTGGCCTTGGTCGTGTTGCCCACCGCATCCAGGTCCGCCAGCACTTCCTGGGCCGACTCCTCCAGCCCAGCCATCTCGGCGATCCCACCCGCGTTATCGGTTACCGGCCCGTAGGAGTCCATCCCCACCACGTTGCCTGTGAGCATCAGCAGCCCGATCCCGGTGAGGGAGACCCCATAGAGCACATACACCGGGGGCAGGCCCCAGTAGATCACGGTGGAGGCGGCAATGGTGAGGGCGATGACCACGATGGCCCACACGGTGGATTCGTAGCCCACCGCCAGCCCGCTGAGGATGGTCGTGGCTGGCCCGGCGCGGGTCGCCTTCTCGATCTCGCTCACTGGGGCCCGCTCGGTGCTGGTGAAGTAATCCGTGAGCCGCTCGATGACAATGGACAGAATCAGCCCCACCGTCGTCGAGGCCACCACCCGCCAGTCCTTCGCGTAAAGCAAACCGATGGTCCCGAAGCCAAGGAAGGAGAGCACCGCTCCGATGAAGAAGCCCCGGCTGATGGCCCGCAGGGCATCCCCCCGGCGGCCAGCCACGCCGCCCACTGTATAGGTGCTGAGGATGGAGGCGATCACCCCCACCGCGCGGGCCAGCAGCGGGAAGATAATCCAGACCATGGAGTGGTTCGGGTCGATCGCGCGGACGGCCAACCCGAGGATCATCGCGGAGACCATGGTCACTTCATAGGACTCGAAGATGTCGGCAGCCATTCCCGCGCAGTCCCCGACATTGTCCCCTACCAGATCCGCCACCACCGCGGCGTTGCGGGGGTCATCCTCAGGGACATCCATCTCCACCTTGCCCACCAGATCGGCCCCCACGTCCGCGGCCTTGGTGTAGATGCCACCGCCCACGCGCATAAAAAGCGCCAGCAATGTCCCACCGAACCCAAAGCCCAGCAGAGCGTCCGGGGCGGCGATGCCGAAGATCAGGAAGATAATGGAGCCGCCCAGCAGCCCCAGGCCGTTGGTGAGCATCCCGGTGATGGTGCCAGCCCGATAGGCCAGGCGCAGGGCCGCTTCATACCCTTGGGTGCGAGCGGCCTCCGCCACCCGGATGTTTCCCTGGACCGCCATGCGCATCCCGAGCTGGCCCACCGCCAGGGAGAACCCCGCACCCAGGATGAACGCTGCTGCCCGGCCCAGCCCCATCACCAGCCGCAGCGTGTTCTCGTCCAGCTGGGGGAAGACCTCCCGTGCCTCCGGCGAGGGGGGGACGATATAGATGCTCAGGAAAAGCAGCACGCTCAGGAGGCCCATAAAGGGGAGGATGCTCATCAGCTGTCGGCGCAAGTAGGCCTCCGCCCCCTCCCGAATGGCCTCCCATACCTCCTGCATCTTCGGCGTGCCCTTGGGATGACGGATCACCTCCGTCCGGAGGATCCATGCGAAGATCAGGCTGATCACAGCCACCCCAAGCACGCTGAGCACCGCATAGAACTCAAACGGCGTGAGTCCATGCCAGGTCATTCGCGCACCTCCCTAAGGGATTCCCATAAGCGGGGAATGTGAGGAAAGACGCAATCCCATTCTACAAATTCCAAAAGGAAGGGTCAAGGGGAAGCATATAAAGGTCGAGTTGTCCGCATTCGCAAAATCGTCATATCATCCTCGCCCTTCAGGGAAATTACCTGGCGAGGAGATCCCCACCGCTGGCTTCTAACACCTCCCGCGCAGCCTGACGGCCCGTTTCGGTTAACTGAAGCAAATCGCCTTTCCGCACGACCCACCCGGCTCGTTCTGCCCGACGGATCACTCGCTCCGTGAAGGCGGGGTCCCAGCGGAGGTGCTCTGGCAGGCTCGGGATGGCGTTCTCCTCGCGTTCCGTCTCCGTCCCCTCGTGGCTCAGCAGATGGATTGCGAGCATCTGTTGGGCCAGGAGCTCGCGTTGCTGGGTGGCCTGACGGATCTGGACGATGAGCCCCCGTCCCGGTGCCATCAAGAAGGCAAGGGCGAACAGCACTCCGCCGATCACCGCCATGGAGCCGGCGATCGAGAGATCCAAGGCGGCGGCCAGGCCATAGCCGCCCAAAGCCATGGCCACCCCCAGGAAGGCCGATAGCCCCAGCATATGGGTCAGGCGGTCGGTGAGGAGGGAAGCGGTGGCCGGGGGGATCACCAGCATAGCGACCACCAGGACTACCCCCGCCACATCGAAGGCGGCGACCACGGTCAGGGCGGTCATGCCCATCAGCAGGTAGTGGAGAACGGCCGGTCGGAAGCCGAAGATCGTCGCCAGGTCCGGATCGAATGTGGAGAGCGCGAGTTCCTTGTAGAAGGCCAGGATCAAAATCAGATTCAGGAGCAGCAGCCCGCCCATCACCCAGGCCCCCCGCGGACCCAGATCCCATCCGCCCCATGCCAGGCGATCGAAAGGCGTAAAGGCCAGCTCCCCCAGGAGGACGGCGTCGAGATCCAAATGGATGTTCCCCACTCCACGGGCGATCCCGATTACCCCCAGGCTGAACAGGGCGGGGAATACGAGGCCGATCGCCGCATCTTCCTTCACCCTGCCGGTCCGCCGCAGTGTATCCACTGCCAGGGCGGTGAGCACGCCGGTCCCGGCCGCGCCGATGACCAGCCATGGAGAGCGGAGGTCGCGAACGATCAAGAAGGTCGCCACGATCCCGAACAGGATGGTGTGGCTGATGGCGTCCCCCACCATGGCCATGCGGCGCAGGATCAAGAAGGCGCCGGGCAGCGCACATGCCGCCCCAGCCAGGGCCGCCACCAGCGTGATCTCAAGTTGAGGCGTCAGCACGGTCCTTTCCTCCACACCGTTTCGTCATCCGCATCAGGCGGCAATGCTTACAACCTCGGCGCGTCCGGAGGCGCGCCCTCCAATTCGGTTCACATCGGGCTGCGCCGCGGCGTGAGCAGGAGGGAGAGCAGGGCGATCCCGGAGGCACACAGGGCGATCGTCGGGCCGGTGGGAAGCCGGCCGATCCAGCTGCTGAGCCAGGTCCCTAGAAGCCCGGAGAGCGCTCCAAACCCGGCCGCCAGGATCACCATCCGCTCCAATCGATCCGTCCACTGACGGGCCGCCGCCGCCGGGGCCACCAGCACGGCGCTCATCAACACCACGCCCACCGCTTGGAGCCCCAGGCTGATCGCCAGGACGATCAGGGTCGTGAGCAAGGCGTCCAGGGCCGTTACCGGTAAACCGATGGCGGCTGCGAAGGCTGGGTCGAAGGCCAAGATCTTGAATTCCTTCCAGAAAAGGAAGATCACGAGCAGAATGAAACCAGCGGCCAGGGCGATGGCCGCCACGTCCCGTTGCAGCATCGTGGCGGCCTGCCCGAACAGGAAGCGCTCCAGGCCCGCCTGGGCCGCGGTCGGGCGCCGCTGGGCGATGGTCAACCACACGATCCCAAGTCCGAAGAAAACCGAGAGCACCAGGCCCAAGGCCGCGTCCGGCCGAATCCGGGACCGGCGGGGGATCAAGACGGTGAGGAGCGCTCCGAGCCACGCGCTGAGGGAGGCCCCGGCAAGCAAGAGGGGGAGATCCCGGCTTTCTGTCAGCAGAAAAGCTAGGACAATTCCGGGCAGCGCCGCATGGCTCATGGCGTCCCCTAGCAGGCTCTGGCGGCGAAGCAACGCGAAGGTTCCCAGGACACCCCCTACCGCCCCGATTAGGGTAGCGCCCAGCGCGACCACGCGAAATGTGGGATCCATCCACCCCGATAGCCCAATCATCCCCTTCGATCCGCCCCGATCCTGGGGTTCGATTTCACAAAACCAACAGCGCCCGTTCTCCATAGGTCTGGCGCAAGAGATCCCCGGTGAAGACCTCCGACACCGGCCCACAGGCTACGGTGCGCACGTTCAAGAGGGTCACCCAGTCGAAGTAGAGGGGGACCGTCTGGAGATCGTGATGCACCACGATCACGGTGCGCCCGGCCGCCTTCAGGCCCCGCAGCACCCCCACCAAAGCCTGCTCGGTGGTCGCATCCACGCCGGCGAAGGGCTCGTCCATCAGATACAGCCACGCGTCCTGGGCCAGAGCCCGGGCGACGAACACCCGTTGTTGCTGGCCCACGGAGAGCTGGCCGATCTGGCGGTGGGCCAAATGATCCATCCCCACCTGAGCGAGGGCTTCCATCGCCCGCTTTCGATCTTGCACCCCCGGGCGGCGGAACCAGCCCAAGTGACCATATCGCCCCATCAACACGACATCCAGGACCGTGGTCGGGAAATCCCAATCCACCGCGGTTCGCTGGGGGACATAGGCGATCCATCGTCGAACCTCAACCGGGGGGCGTCCGAAGATCGCGATCGAGCCGGAGGCCGGCCGGACCAGGCCCATGATCGTCCGGAGCAAGGTGGTCTTCCCGGCCCCGTTCGGGCCCACTACGGCCATCAACACCCCTTGGGGGACCTGCCAGTCCACATCCCACAGGACCGGGCGCTCCCCGTACATCACCGTGAGATCCGCAACCTCGATCGCTGGGCCGTTCACTTGGATAGCGGGCTCCGCAGCGGCGAACGGAACATTCGGCATCGGCTCATTCTCCCTGTAGGGCTTGGACGATCGTTCGGACGTTATAGCGGATCATCCCGATGTACGTGCCCTCGGGCGAGCCCGGCTCGCCCAGGGCATCCGAGAAGAGCGGGCCGCTCACCCGCACGGACCACCCTCGGGCGCGCGCGGCCTCCTGCACGGCCTCCAGATATCGCACAGGGACGCTGGTCTCTACGAAGATCGCCCGGATCCGACGCCGAGCGAGGAACTCGGCCAGGGCCTGCACGTCGGCCAGGCCCGCCTCGGAGGCGGTGCTGATCCCCAGCAAGCCCCGCACCTCAAATCCGTACGCCCGACCGAAATACCCAAAGGCATCGTGGGAAGTGACCAGCACCCGTTGCTCCGGGGGGATCCGGGCAACCTCAGCGCGGACCCAAGCTTCCAGGGCCTCCAGCTCCCGCTGGTAAGCCAGGAGGTTGGTCTGATATTGCGTCGTGTGGGCCGGATCCAGATCACTTAGCGCCCGGGCCGCCGACTCCGCCGCTTGCTTCCAGAGGCGCACCTCGAACCAGATATGGGGATCGGGGATCTCACCCTCCAAATAGAGAAGCTGGTCGGAAGGGATCGCCTCGCTCACCGCCACCGCGGGGACCCAGCGGGCCATCCCAGCCAGCACATCCCCCATGCGCGCCTCGAGGTGTAGACCGTGGTAGACGATGAGGTCCGCCCGCATCAGCCGCCAGACGTCGCTCTCCCGGGCCCTATAGAGATGGGGATCCACTCCTGGTCCCATCAGGGAAACCACCTCCACCCGGTCGCCGCCGATCTGACGGACCAAATCGGCGACCAGGGTGGTGGTGGTCACCACCCGGATGCGGCGTTGGGCCAGCTCCGCGGCCACGGCCCGGCGCTCCACCGGGGCGCAGGCGATCAGCCCCCACAGCCCCAATCCCAAAAGGAGAATCCATCCGTTTCGTCCGATATCTGGTTTCCATTTCATCCATCACATCTCTTCGCAAGCTCCACAGAGGTCAGCCCCCGCGCGCCCCGTGGGAGCTGAATTTCAAGGCGCTGGGACCATCAGGACCGGGCCATAGCTGGCGGATAGGACCCGAGCCGAAATGCTCCCTTCCCATAGGCCGGCCAGCCCATAGCGACCCCGCGTGGTCATCGCTAGGAGCACATCCCGCCCGGTCCGCTTCGTCAGTTCAGCGACCGGGTCGCCCCGAGCAACCTCGTAACCCGCTTCCAGCTTGAACTCCGCCTTGAGCCGTTCGGCAATGCCCTGAAGGTAGCTGGCCGCCGCCTCGGCCTCCAGCTCGAGCATAGCGGCTGTTGCAGTGGGCAGGAAGGTCGCCACCGGCCGTTGTTCTGGCCCGAGGGCTCCGACGGAGGGCACCACGGTAATCAGGTCCATCGGCAGGCCACAGCCGGCAGCGATCTCAGCCGCCAAGGGTAGGACCGCCTCACTGGCAGACGTTCCGTCAAGGGCCACTACGATGCGGCGGATCGCCTCCGGCGGGCCGCCGGGCGTTTCCGGTTTGACGAGCAGAACCGGGCAGCCCCGCTGGACGATCTGATGGGCGATGCTGCCCAGCACCCAGCCTCGCAGTCCCCCACGGCCGTGGGTGCTCATCACAATCAGATCCCCTGCCTGCTCCAACCGGTGGGCGGCGATGGCTGCAGCGACGTTGGCCTCGGGTCCAATGTGGACATGGATCCTGACGCTCAGGTCGGGGGCCTTCAACCGGGATGCGATCCCTTCCAAGTAGGCCTCCGCCTCAGTGGCCTCCCGCAGGTGGGGCTCCCCATGGACCCGCTCCGGCGGCCGCTGCTCGACGACGTGGAGCAGGACCAATTCCGCTCCCAGTCGCCGGGCCAGAAAGGCCGCCAGCCCGAGTGCGGCCTCGGCAAGGCCGGAACCATCTAGGGGCAGGAGAAGGCGTCGGATACCCATCAGAATCCCCTGGTGATCGTCTGATAGAGCAGGAATAGATTCAGGCCGATGATGAGGGCGGCCACGACTACGGCCAGAATGGTGGTCAGGCGGGAGTTCACCAAAGGTCCCATCAAGTCCCGACGCTGGGTGAAAATGATCAGGGGGATGAAGGCGAAGGGGATGCCGAACGAAAGGACCACCTGGCTCAGCACCAGCGCCCGGGTCGGATCGAGGCCCAGTCCAATAACCCCAATGGCTGGGGCCATCGTGACCAGTCGGCGCAACCAGGTCGGGATCTTTCGACGCAAGAAGCCCTGCATGATCACCTGACCGGCCATGGTGCCTACCGTCGACGAGGAGAGGCCCGAAGCAAGCAATGAGACAGCGAAAACCGTGGCGGCCAGCGGCCCCAGGAGCGGCTGCAGTGTGAGATAAGCATCGGTGAGCTCCGTCAGCTGGCGGTAGCCGCCTCGGTGGAAGGTTGCGGCGGCCATGATCAGCATGGCCCCGTTGATGAGCCCGGCGATTCCCATGGCGAGGACGACATCGATCACTTCATAGCGGAAGAGGGTCCGCCGGGCGGCATCGGTCCGAACCACCAGCCGCCCCTGGGTGAGGGCCGAGTGAAGGTAGATCACATGGGGCATGACCGTCGCCCCAAGGATGCCCACGGCAAGAAGCACGCTCTCAGTATCTGTAACCCGTGGTTGCACGATCGCGAGCCCGATCTCCTTGAGATCCGGATGAGCGAAGAGGCCGATCTCAATAAAGTAGCAGAGGGCGATGATCCCGACAAAAAAGATGATTGCGGCCTCCAAGGGCCGAAAGCCGTAGTGTTCAAGGCTCAGGATCATAAAGGCCAGCACCCCGGTGATCAGGGCTGCCGGCCACATCGGGATCCCGAAAAGGAGGTTCAACCCCAGGGCTGCCCCCAGGAACTCGGCCAGGTCCGTGGCCATGGCCACCAGCTCGGCGACAACCCAGAGGAATAAAACCAAGGGCCGAGGAAAGTGGTCCCGGATGAGCTCCGGCAGGCTGCGACCGGTCGCAATCCCAAGCTTGGCCGAAAGCGCTTGAATCAGCATGGCCATCAGATTGCTCATGACAACGACCCAGAGCAGCATGTAGCCATAGCGGGCGCCGGCCGAGATATTGGTCGCGAAGTTCCCGGGGTCCATGTACGCCACGGAAGCCACAAAAGCGGGGCCCATGAAGGCGAGGACTCGCTTCCAGAAAGGAGGGGTGATCCGACCCAACAGGATCCCTCGGATCAGGTTACGGGTTGCGGCGTCGTCCACCAACCGCCAGCGGCGAGGCAGGCGGGCCGGCTTCGGCGCGTCGGCCTCGTGATCCGCCCGAGCGTTCCTCCGCTTTTGCCTGATGTCTTGCCTCCGATCCATCCCTGGCCTCTCCCCGCAAACATCCTAGCAGATCGCGACGATCTGTTCCATATTTTAGGTAAGCCTAAAAATACTGTCAACATGGATCGACATCATATTTCGTCGCGAACGGGGGCGGAGCTTGTTAGGGGGGACGGGGGATCGAAGCAGTCGTTGGGGTGGCGCTTTCCCTCACCTCCGGTACCATGGAAAGATGAGTTCAGCGGCTTTCGTCTGGACGACGCCCAGATAGCTGCGGCTTCTTGGTTTTTGGGATATGCAGTGGGGAGACCAGCTGCCTCTCCCTGCGACCCAAGAGGCTGCAGGGAAAGGAGAAAAAAACCCTTAGGGGGTTGGGGGCCGCCTTTGGCGGCCCC
>NZ_JBHOQJ010000001.1:0-12621 GCF_042408365.1 Thermoflexus sp. | reverse complement strand
GAGCACCTGGCGCTGCACACCCACGGCTACATGGTGCCGCCGGATCTGTATTACCTGCGTGCCCGTGCGCGCAAGAAGGGCGACCGCAGCGTCGGCCTGCTCAGCGCCGCGCTCGGCAGCGCCCTCGACATCAAGCCGGTGCTGCACTGCAACCGCGGCGAGACCGGGGCGGTGGCCAAGATCAAGGGCTTCGAGCCGGCGGTGCGCAAGCTGTTCGAATTCACCATCGGCCGCATCCGCGCCGGACTGATGACGCCGACCGTGTGCCTGAGCTACGGCGGGGAACTGGCCGAGATGCGCGCCCTGCCCGGCTACGACGCGCTGCGTGCGGCCTGCACCGAACACAACATCGAGTTGTACGAAAGCGTGATGAGCCTGACCGGGATGGTGAACGTGGGCAAGGGCGCGCTGGTGGTCGGCTTCGCCGCCGAGCCGCACACGTTCGAGTGAACGCGCCACGCGGGACTCACCAGGCCCGCGCCACCCCGTCCACGCCCCGGAGCTTCTCGGCATGCCCACCCGCTACTACCTGCGCCTGCGCGACCCGGCCCGCGCCCGTGCCAGCGGCCAGTTCGCGTTCACCGCGCACGGCGCCGAGGAGTTCGCCGCGCAGTTGCAGCAGGCGCTGCGTAGCGACGCGCTGTTCCAGCGCTGGCGTCAGGCCCAGGAGGAGCCGGACAAGGTGGATCCGTCACTGGGCGCGACCGATCCGGCCGCGACCGTCCGCGGCCAGCAGCACGACCTGCACATCGACCTGGTCGCCACCACCACGCTGCCCGGCCGGATCTTCCAGCACCGCCTGCGGCTGCTGGCCGGCAGCGCCTGGGAACTGGTGGTTAGACCGCCACCCTCTCACCCCCGCCGCGCGGCGTCGATGGCGGCGTGGTCGATCTTCTTCATCGTCAGCATCGCCGCGAAGGCGCGCTTGGCCTCCTCGCCACCCGCGGCAAGAGCCTCGGTGAGCGTGCGCGGGGTGATCTGCCAGTTCACACCCCAGCGGTCTTTGCACCAACCGCACTCGCTCTCCTGCCCACCGTTGCCGACGATGGCATTCCAGTAGCGGTCGGTTTCTTCCTGCGTGTCGGTGGCGATCTGGAACGAGAAGGCCTCAGTGTGCGGGAAGGCGGGCCCGCCGTTCAGCCCGATGCAGGGGATGCCGCAGACGGTGAAATGGACGACCAATACATCGCCCGCCTTGCCCGAGGGATAGTCGGCGGGCGCGCGCAAGACGGCTGTCACCTCGCTGTCGGGAAAGATCGAAGCATAAAATCGTGCAGCTTCCTCGGCCTCTCGGTCGTACCAGATGCAAATCGTGTTCTTTGCGACAGCGGGGTTCATTGTTTTTTCCACTTTCAAATTATCCCGAGGGAAGTTTTTACTTCCAGCGACTTCACCAACGCCAGATAGATGGAACAGCGTTCCTGCCAAACACGGTACAGTCGCTGGATGTTCTCCTGAGTGTCTGAGGACTGAATCTGGATGGAGATCTGGATATTTTGAAGGTCAGGGATCGTTCCAGGCATCCCGAGTAATCCGCGTAAATCGGCATCGCGCTGAGCAACGGCCCGCACCTCAGTGACCTCCACACCAAGCTGGGGAGCTATGGTGTCACGGATAAACACCACAGCGCAGCCAGCAAGCGCGCTCAATAACAGCGCCGTTGGACTTGGTGCTTCATTCGTACCACCCAACGGTCCAGGAAAATCAGCCCGCCAGGAAAATGGTCCAGATTCGAATACCACCTGGGAACCATCACTACGTGCTTTGACTGTTGGCTTCACTTTTGCCTTGTCTGGAGCATCTTGCCACAGACGCATCGTTTCTTGAATTGTTGTGGAATTCATTGTTCCATTCTCCTTGTTTTTGAGTGGGTTAGTCTAAGTCGCTTTGAAAAAGCGGCACACATGCTTTAGCGATTTGGTCGATATGCCGATGGTCAGTGCCACAGCAGCCGCCCATCACGTTCAGTTTCGGCAGTCGCCTCTTGATTAGCATATACGGAAGCTGCTTTTTCCCACATAACTCCGATCCTTGCTTCGCGCGATCCCCCCCTAAAGCCTAAAGCGCTACCAAACGGCCCAAGGCATTTTTCACGCTACACGCTGGGCACACGGCTTCCAAAAACGATCTCCCCATCGTGCCATTCGGGGTCACGCTCCAGCAACGCCCTGATCCGCTGGTAACGCGCATCCTGCTCCGGACTCCCCGCATTGGCCCTATACGTCGCCCCATCTTGGAAGAGCACAACCATATAGTATTCGTGGGGATTGGTGTCCATACGATAGAGATATTCGGCGACGGCCCCCGGCACCCCCAGGACGTCGAAAGCCTGGAGCTCCTGGATCAGCGCGCTCTCCATCCCCGGCTTGACGCGCAATCGGGCAACGGTGCCATACATGGTTTGCCTCATCATAGGCCTCCAATAGAGCCTCGGATTGCAATTCTGCTTTCACACCATCCACTTTGATTCATAGAGATGATCATAATCCAGACCAGAAATGGACCAAAGGATGCCCGTTTTCTGCCCAATTTTGAGGAAGGGCCTTCTGATAGCCGATCGATGGGGGCTACCGTTGCTCCGGCCGGGGCGGCTGATCCCGAGCCACCCGCTGGCGTTGAATCGGCGGCCCAGCTGCCTCCTCCTCCCTCATCCACTCGATGCGAAGGGAGGTGGGGACGGTGCACCAGAACACCACGCTCTGCCCAGCAAGGATCTCCACCGCATGAGGCTCCATCATCCCTTCTTTCCCAATCGTCACCCGAGTCGCCTGATCCGGCCGGTATCGTTCCCCTCGAGGAAGCCGGACGCGAATCTCGCCCTCCCCCTTGCCTTCCGCTTGGAGCACACGGTAGATCCCCGGACGCACAAGGGTGACGGCGAAGAGATCTCCCGCCGGGATGACGTCGCTGCTATCGAGCCTCACGGCCTTCTCTCGACGGGTAATCTGAACGATCTTCACATGGTAGCGACCCACGCCATGCGAGACATAAAACCCGATCACGCCGCCCACCGCCAGGGAATAAGGCTTGTTAACCTCCGTCAGCGTGGCGAGATCCAAGTGGATCTGGTGAGGCCCCCCTTCGGCTACCACGCTGACCTGGGCCCGGTGGATCAGGCGTTCACCTTGCCATACCCACAGGTCATAATCCCCGGCCTCAGGGAAACGATGGAACAGAGTGGTCAGCACAGTGAGGGCCTGGCTGTCGAAGGCACGTTGGGCGAAGACCGGACGGTTCAGAACTACGTTTTTGCGCTTCATGGGTTAAGCTCCCACATCGGCTTGCAGGACCATCTCCGCATCGTTCACGCTCACGCTGAGGTTACGGATTGGGATACGCACCGGGATCAGCCCATTTGAGGCCGGCATGATCTCCAGCGGATCATCTACTTGATAAATGGGATTACAGCGGCTGAAGAAATCCAGAACCAGGGTGCCGATGAAATCCAAGAGGCCAAAGCTGACGTTGAAGAGATCGCTTAGCCACTCTTCGATCTCATCGGGGATGTCCAAGAGGGCACGGATCAGGTCAGCGACGCTCCCGATGATGGCCAGGATGAGATCGCGCACCCAGCCGCCGGGGATCAGCGCCGTCACCGCGCCTGTGAGGGCATCCTCGACCAAGTTCCCCACGATATCCGGGAAATCGAACAAGTCTACGTCGATGGTCTCCGGATCGATATGGATGCGCCACTGGTTGTGATCTGGCAACGGCTCGATGCGCAACGGGGCGCAGAGATCCGGCGAGGGAAGAGGTAAGGAGGCGTCAAAATAACGTACTACAAGGCGCGCGGTGAAGCTGATCTCTTGGGCAACGAAAGCGGCCAAATCGGTGGAGATCGAGACGTCCGGATCACCGCTGAAGACGCACACCCGAGGAAGACAGATGTCCGGGATCGGCCACGGCATATCGACGCAACCACCGCCCACGCAAAGCTCCGGGAGGTCCAGGCCCAGGGTCAACCGTAGTCGATCCCAGCGCACATCCAGCTCCCTCAGCTGGAGCGTCCCATCGTTGCGCAGATCGATGGAGCCACCCTCAAGATGCGCCTTGACATCATACCCAGCAGTGAAGGACCCAAAGCTCATCGAATCCGCCCTCTCGATGATCAGGTTGCGCTTGAGGAGATCGAAGGAGCGCCGGAAGACCCCCTCAGAGACCGCGATGGTCATGTGAGCCATGATCAGGCCTCCTCCACGACCAGATTAATGAAGGCCATCAGCTGATCTGATTCCACTGCGGGATTGTTCGGAACAGCCACGGGCGCGGGGGCAGGCTGCAGAGTGATCTCCTGGCCGATGGCAACGCCCTGCTTCTTCAGCAGATCCGTGAGGTTCAGGATCAGCGAGCCGATCGGCTGG
Organism: Thermoflexus sp.; assembly: GCF_042408365.1. Taxonomy (GTDB): domain Bacteria; phylum Chloroflexota; class Anaerolineae; order Thermoflexales; family Thermoflexaceae; genus Thermoflexus. Next base: position 8,260 of record NZ_JBHOQJ010000001.1, on the reverse strand, counting down.
CTCAGCCGCGGCAGGAGGCCGAGGCGTAGCACCGTCCGAATGTAACATTCGATCAGATCCTCCATCTCCGCCGGCTGAAGGTTAACAATCTCCAGCCCATCAAGCCGTAGCTTCAACCATTGCGAGTCGGGAGCCCCGACGGGACCCCATTCGAAGTGGGCGACGGCGAAGAGCTCCAGGCAAAAGCAGCGCAACCTGCGCGTCGGGAGGACAACCAGCTCCCGTGCGGGGATGCCGGGTGACAGCGCCGCCCGCGCAGGGCCCTGCGCACTCGAAAGGGCAAGAACCTCAATGGCAGGAATCAGCTCCCGGATGAAATCCTCCGATGGGCAATCCAGCCCAAAGCAGCCCTTCATGCGTAACGCAAGGCTCTGCACGGGCAGCGCCCCTAGCTCCGGCGGCAGCTCGATCGCGTTTCCGGGGTGGAAATCCATCTGCACATCGGTGAGTTGGAAACACCAGTTCAGCCCGATGGGCACAGGGGTGCCAAACACCGGGAGGGGGTCTTCTTCCTTGAACAGAGGATCGCCGGCGTCCTTCACTTCCGGAGCAACTGCGATGGGCACACAGAACAGATCGGGGCGTTTCGAGAAGAGCGCAGTGGCATAGTTAAACAGCGAGGGGCGCTGGCGCATCACATGTCGGACGACAAGTTGGATCCCATCTTCATGGATGCTGCCGTAAAGATCGCTGTGATCCGTGAACGGCATCGAAGCCTCCTGGATCCGCCCGCTCAGGGGAGCGCGCGTGGATCAAGGGGTGCTCAAGCCCCTCCGCTCCAACCGGACCGCTATTCGAGGGGCGGGAGCCGCCGAGGGTTGCCCCCTTGCCTTTCAAACCATAAACTGGAACAAAACCATTATCCTCCACCAACTTTGAATGATCCAGACCAAAAATAGCTCAACTTTTAATCAAAAGATGTTCATTTCGAGCATTCATCTTGGGCATGAATTTGGATGCTCTTTTGTTCAATGATCCATCGTTGCCGATGGAAGCTGATGAGGCTGCAAAGAAAGCGGGCAGTGCCTCCAAGGGACACTGCCCGCGCTTCCAAGGCCCCTCATCCCTCACGGGCCGATGGTTACTCAGAGGTCTCTTTCGGGGGGGATGGGACCGGGTTTCGGGAAAGGATGGAGGGCAGGTTCAACCCCGTGAGCGCCTCGACGATGACTGGCAGCTGGGCCAGCGCCTGGGCCAGATCTCCGGTAAATCGGCTGATCCCCGCGCCGTGTCCGTCTCCGATCAGGATGATGCGCTCGGTGCGGGAGAGCGGTTCGGCCAGCGCCTTGGCCAGCTCCGGCAGGATATCGACGATCATCTGCGTGAGCGCGGCCTCGTTATATTCCCGCCACGCCGCCGCCTTGGAGCGCATCGCCTCGGCTTCCGCCCGGCCGGTGGCCCGAATGTGCTCCGCATGGCCCATCGCCTCCGCTTCCAGCCGGTAGCGCTCGGCGTCGGCCAGGGCCAGGATCCGCCGCTTCTCGGCCTCCGCCGGCAGTTCCACCGTGGCCGTCAGCTCCCGCTGCTTGCGCTCGATCTCCTTCTCTTCGATCTCGATGGCCAGCTCTTTCTCCACCCGATGGACCGCCATCTCCTCTCGCTTGACCGCCTGGGCGACCCGGTATCGATGCAGCTCGTAAGCCAGGTCCGCCTCCGCCCGACGGGCTTCCAACTCCCGGCGGGCCTCCTCCACCGCCCGGTCCGCCTCCAGGCGGGCGATGCGGGCCACGCGGTCCGCCTCCGCCTCGGCGATCGCCGCCTGCTGGCGGACCTGGGCGATCCGCGGCCGGCCGACGGCGTCCAGGTAACCTTGCTCGTCGGCGATGTGGCGCACCGTGAGGGAGAGAATATCTAAGCCCATTCGCTCCAGGTCCTGACGGGCGGCCTCGCGGACCCGCTGGGCGAACTCCGCCCGGCGCAGGTAAAGATCTTCCACGCTCATCGTGCCCAGGATAGCCCGCAGATGGCCCTCGATGACCTGGAGCGCCACCCGGCGGATGTCATCCTTGGACCTGGAGAGAAACTGCTCAGCGGCGGCGGCGATGGAGGCCTCGTCTCCTTTCACCTTCACTTGAGCCACGGCATCCACCGCCACCCGCACGCCCTGGGCGGTATAAGCATCGGCGGTCTGGATCTCAATGGTGAGCAGCTCCAGGGAGAGCCGCTGCACCCGCTCCAGGATCGGCCAGACGAAGGTTCCACCGCGCACCAGCCGGTAGCCGACGATCCTCTTGCGGCCGTCCGGATCGACCACTTTCCGCTTCCGCCCGGAAACAACCAACACCTCATTGGGCCCTGCCTTCGTGTAGCGCCAGGCCCAGAGAGCGCTTAGGCCGGCAAGAGCGAACAGACCGATAACCAGACTCAGAGCGATCATGGGGCTCCTCCTTTAACACATTGTTCACCTCCAGCACTGAGCCTCTACTCATGCAGGCCCTGTGGGCCAACCCGCAGCGCAGTGGGGTCCCTTATGCTTCCCTCCTGAGCCAGAAGCCAGCCCATCGACCCGCGCAGGCTTTCCCGATCCGAGGCCAGGATGCCACGGATCGGTTCACCGTCCCCATCCAGCAGTGCGATCCACCACCCACAATCGAGATAGATCGGCCAGGACACAGGCTGCAGCCATCCGCTTCGGATCACAAACCCGCGCAGCTGATAACCGCTTCCCATCATGGATTCGCGGGCTTCACGGACCAAAGGCCCTGACAGATCGATGATGCAGCGATCCCGGATTCGCGCGCGCAATCCCAGCAAAAGCGCCTCCCACGCGGAGCCCGAAGCCACCGGGACCACGGATTCCGAAAGGCCATCGGGATAGATCAAGCATCCCCCCTCCAGAAAAACGGGGGTCCACTGGCCGCCTTCGGGATCCGTCAGAACTGCCACGGGCGGGATCCAGGACATCGCCTCGGAGAGGCGATAGATCTCCAGCGCCTCAGCGGGACATTCCCATAGATCCGCCACACGTTCCCGCAATACCTTCAGGTCCCCGGCGGACAGGATGGGCCCTTCCGGTTCCATGACCTGCCATTCTTTGAGGCGGTAGACCGGCGCCATCTGCATGCCTGTGGGCTTGGAAAGAGCAAAGCTATAAACTGGGAGCTGTCCCGCGTAGGTCAGGCTTTGCAGGGCCTCTTCCACCGCTTTCTTCAGGCCATAGGGAGTAGTGTGCTGACATTGCACGCCGCCAACCCACGCCGTGTAGCGCTCCTGCAGCACTCCATCCGTCCGGATCCGCTCCATCACAATAGGGAGAGCAATCCTTCGCGCCTCGAATTCGCCCTCCAACACACCCCAGACGCCATCCCGGCGCTCTGTGGAAGGGGATATTCGCAGGCCCAAGGAGGTCTCCGCGGGCTCCAGCTGATCGGAAACGCGCGCAGGCGATCCCTCAAGGATCCTCGTAGGGGTCTCCTCGGCTGTTGCGCCTTCAGGGGCAGAGGCCATCCGGTGCTGGGGGCGATGGAGGCGATGCGGCAGGATCACCCATAGCACCAGGAAGAACCCAAAAGCGAGAAGGCCGATCACGAGTTCCACCGAGTGCATTGGCAACCTCCCTTACTTATGGAAGCTCGAGCTGAAGCCGTCGGCCGGTTGGGTAAGCCTCCGCGCCGTGCTCCGTCAAATCGAGACCGAGGCGTTCCTCCTCAGCGCTCACCCGCAGGCCGATGGTTTGTCGGATCAACCAGAAGATGAGGAAACCGGTGCCCAGCGACCATGCGGTGACAACCACCATATCGATCACCTGAGCCACCAACTGACCCCAGCTTCCCACAATCAGCCCTGCCACGCCGCCATAGGTGCCGTCCGCGAAGAGGCCCACCGCCAGCAGCCCCCACAACCCAGCGAACCCATGCACCGCGGAAGCGCCAACCACATCGTCCACCTTCAGGATGCGCTCCACGAAAGCGGCCCCTCCGATCATCACCAGCGCTGCGATGCCCCCGATGAGCACCGCGGCCCATGGCGCTACGTAGGCGCACGGCGCGGTGATCCCCACCAAACCGGCCAGCGCCCCGTTGCAGGCCAGGGGCAGCTCCAACTTGCCCGTCCGGAAGAAGCCATAGTAGATGGCCACAACCGCGCCAGCGGCCCCGGCCAGGAAGGTGTTCACGGCGATCATGGCGATCCGCGAGTCCGTGGCCGCCAGCGTGGATCCGGGGTTAAATCCGAACCAGCCGAAGAAGAGGATAAAAGTGCCCAGGGTAACCAGGGCCAGGTTATGCCCCGGGAGGGCGTTCGGCGTGCCATCCCGATTGAACTTGCCCACCCGGGGGCCCACCATGGCCGCGCCGACCAAGGCGACGAAGCCGCCGACCGCGTGAACGACCCCGGAACCCGCGAAGTCTTTGGCTCCGACCCCCTCTCCGAGGAACGGTAAGTAGGCCGAGAGATCCCCCAGCCAGCCTCCGCCCCACACCCAGTGGCCGTAGATGGGGTAAATCAGTGCGGAGATGAGGAAACTATAAGCCAGGTAAGCCGTGGTTTTGGTCCGCTCCGCCATGGCTCCTGAGACGATGGTGGCCGCGGTGGCAGCGAAGACCATTTGAAAGAACCAGAGCGCCGCCGTTTGATCGTTGTAAGCCAAACCGGTCAGGAAGAAACCGGAGGTGCCAATCCAAGGCGTTCCGCGCTCCAGGCCCGGAGCCAGCCCGGACCCGCCGAACATCAACGCGAAGCCGAAAGCCCAGAACGCCAGCCCTCCAATCAGAGCATCCATGAGGTTCTTCGTCAGCACAGCGACCACATTCTTCGATCGAGCGAAACCGGCCTCCACCATTGCGAACCCGGCCTGCATAAAAAAGACCAAGAAGGCCGCGATCAGGGTCCAGGCGAGGTTGATCGCGCGGCCCAGCTCCTCCCGCACGACCTCCACTGTTCCGGACTCCGGCGATGGGCCCTGGGCCAGCGCCAGCCCATGGGTCAGCGCCAGAGCCAGCGCGAACAACCCGCTCATTACAGCCAATCGTCGTATCTGCCAGTGCGCCATTCATGCCTCCTGATCAAAAGCTGCTACCCAGATTTCCTAGGGGATATCTGCTTATCACCCATTCAACGTGCAGCTTGTTCAGCGCCACTTACGGCGGACGGCTGAGCAGACCCGGTCACCATCCCCGGCAGCAGCCGGCGGCCGGTGGCGTAGCCCTCCACACCCATCTCTGGGATGTCCAGGCCGGCCAACTCATCCGCCCGGGACACGCGTAACAGCCCCAGCGCGTTCAAGACGCGGAAGAACACAAACGAAAGGCCACCGGCCACGATCACGATCGAGGCGATCTCGGCAATCTGCGCGAGGATCTGGGTCGTGCCGCCGTACAGCAGACCTGTGACGGGCGTGGGGACACCGTTCCACATCGCTGTGTCGGGATTGCCGTTGGCGAAAATGCCGACGGCCAACAGGCCCCACATTCCGCCGAAGAAGTGGACGGGGACCGCGCCGACGGGGTCGTCAATCTTGAGTTTCTCCAGCAAGAGCGTCGTCCAGCACACGATCAGGCCGGCCACCAGGCCAATGACCACCGCCGCCCAGCTATCCACAAACGCACATGGCGCCGTGATCGCAACCAGGCCTGCCAGAATGCCGCTGACCGATAGCACGGGATCGGGCTTCTTGCTTGGGCCGACCAGCCACGAATAGAACATCGCCGACACCCCACCCGCCGAGCCGGCCAGCAAGGTGTTAATGGCGGCGATGACCGCCAGATTGCGGGAGGCACCCGTGAAGCCAAGCGCTGAGCCGGGGTTAAAACCGAACCAGCCGAAGAATAGGATGACGGTGCCTAGTACGCCCAGCGGGATGTTATGAGCAGGGATGACGTTGGCTGAGCCGTCTTGGTTGAAGCGACCGATGCGCGGACCCAAGACGAGGGCCCCTGCCAGACCGACAGCGCCGCCAACCATGTGAACCACGCCCGAACCGGCGAAGTCCACAGCTCCATTGCCCAGGCCCAACATGCGGCCCAGGTTCGCCAGCCAGCCGCCACCCCACACCCAGCCGCCGACCAGCGGGTAGATGAACATACTGACCCACAGGCTCATCAGGACAAAGCCGACGAACTTGAGGCGCTCGGCCATGGCGCCGGTCGGGATCGTGGCCGCCGTGTCCATGAACACCATCTGGAACAGGAAGAAGGTCAGCAGGCCGAAATTGGCGCTGAGGCCAGCCAGCATAAAACCGCTGAGGCCCAGCACACCGACATTGCCGATGAGCAGCGGCTTGGCCAGTAACGGCGCACCGGAGGCATCGGTTAACGGACCCAACGTGCTCGGTGCAAAAGACCAGGCGGGCAGATTGGGGCCGATTTCAGGATAGGTGTAATTCATACCGCCGAACTGAAAGGCGAAGCCGGTCAACCAATAACCGAGCGCCCCAATGCAGAACACCATCATGTTCATCATCATAGTGTGAGCGACGTTCTTGGCCCGGGTGAAGCCGGTCTCCACCAAAGCGAAGCCCGCCTGCATGAAGAACACCAGGAAGCCCGCCAGGAGCGTCCACATGACGTTTAGGCTGACGATGGCATCATCGATCTTCTCCGTAGGGTCCGGCCCCTGCGCGAGCACAGGCGAGGCCGTCACGGCAATGACGAACATCACAGCAACAATGAACAGCGTGATCAACACCGACCGCAACAGAATGTTTCGCATGGTGCCTCCTTATTCGCCTCACGCCTCAACGGCCGGCTCCGCCGGACGCCGGTACGATGCGACGAAAGTCATCTTCAATAGCACAGGCGTAACCAGTGTCGTTGCCAGCGTCATCACCACGACCGCCGTGTACAGGGTCGGGTTGAGAAGGCCCATCTTGCGCCCTAACGTGGCCATGACCAACGCGACCTCACCCCGAGCCACCATCCCGGCCCCGATGCGCAGCGACTCGGTTGGTAAGCAACCGCTCAGCCACGCCCCCAAGCCACAACCGACCATTTTGGTCACTACGGCCAGCGCGGTTAAGAGCGCAATGAAAGCCGACAGCATCCCGAGCGCTGGCACGTGCGCCTCCAGCCCCACGGTCACGAAGAAGACAGGCACCAGTAGGCCGTACCCCAGCGCGAGCGTCCCAGCGGTCACCTGCGGTTTGAGTTGGGTCTGAGCGATCATGATGCCCATCAGATAAGCGCCCGTGATGGCGGCAAGACCGCCGAACTCCTGCGCGGCCCAACTCGCCACCAACACCAACGCTATCACGAGGGCCAACCCGCTTTCGCCCGGATGATGTCGGGCGATCCAGCGGGCCATCGAGTTGATTAACCGTCGGCCAAACAGGAAAGCGAACCCGCAAAAGGCGGCCATCTTCAGCACAGCCAGCAGCGGGCTCCCCAGGCCGATCAGACCGGTGATCAGCGCCAGCACCACCATGCCCAGCACATCGTCAATAACCGCCGCGCCCAAGACGGTCATCCCCACCCGGCCTTGTAGCTGACCCAGTTCGCGCAGCGTCTGGGCCGAGATGCTGACGCTGGTGGCCGTGAGCGTTGCACCCAAAAACAACGCCTGGGATTCTGTGAGGTTGAAGGCCCGACCCAGAGCCAGCGCCGTCACGAAGGGCAAGACCATACCGCCTACAGCTGTCCAAAATGACGTCGGACCGACGCGGCGCAATTCACGCCAGTCTGTCTCCAAGCCGGCGATGAACATCAGGACGATGACGCCCAGGTCAGCCACGGTTTTCAGCAACTCGGTCGGGCGCAGCCAACCCAAGCCAGCCGGGCCCAGCATCAGGCCGAACAAGAGTTCGCCGAAAACGGACGGCAAGCCCAGCCATGCGCTGATCCGCCCGCTGAAGCGAGCCCCGATCAGGATACCGGCGAGGGTTAAAAGCACGAAAGACCCTTCCATGACGCTTCCCCTAAGGATTTCAGAGCGAACCGGGCGATTCATAACCTCACGCTTTGGTACCCGCTCAGCCACCCCGCCCATCCCTGAACACTCCGAAGGGCATCGAGATGAGCCCGGCCAGCCCTGCCTTTTCATGAACGCCTGTAGGATGGCAAAGCGGGTTCGTGAATGATTCGCCCAGATTGTAAAAAACCGGGGAACACAGAGCTACAGGTTAGGAGAACAAAAATCGGGAATTTCGCTTTAGGCGATGTGCACAAATTCGTCCCTCGAAATGGGATATCCGGAGGTCTCACGAAGAGAGGGGGATCCTTGGAGAATACACGGTGGGTAGCGGGGCCCCTTCCCCCCGGCCCTTCGGACCGTGAGGAGGGGGGAGAAAAGATGTTTTGGGGGCGAGCCGGGCGCCAAAGGCGCCCGG
>NZ_JBHOQJ010000305.1:0-10552 GCF_042408365.1 Thermoflexus sp. | reverse complement strand
CTTACGCGGCCCGCCACTTACAGGAATTCCACGAATCGGGATGACTGCGGATCCATGGGACAGAGCGCCCGGAACCTTCGGCTGAGCGTTGCATTATTCGGCTACGAGCTGTTATGGGGGCTGGGGGCCTTCGGCCTGGGCCTGCTGCTGATGTGGAGGCCATGGATCGTTGTCGGAGCCGCCACCGCCTTCACCGGATTGATCGTCCTCCTGCGGATCCCCGAGGCCGGCCTCGGGGCGGCGCTGCTCACCGGGCCGCTGGCGCCGCTGGAGAACGAGCGCTGGCATCCCCCTCTGAACAGCGCTCAGCTGTTCCTGGGCCTGGCCCTCCTGGCCTGGCTGTGGCGCGGGCTGGCGCATCGATCGCTTCCCCTTCCCCGTTGGAGGTGGGATTGGGCCTACGGGCTCTTCCTGGGCTATGCCCTCCTCTCCCTGTCCTGGGCTCCGTCCTGGGAGGATGGGCTCCCGGAGTGGATCAAATGGGCGCAAATCGGAGGGGTGGTGATCGTCGTCCTCAGCGCTTCCCCGCGCGCCCAGCGCCTTCTTCTTGGCATTGCTTTGATCTCCGGAGCCCTCCAGGCCAGCGCTGGGATCTGGCAGGCCTTCCTGCGCGGGAGCGGCCCGGAGCACTTCCGACTCCCCGGCCTTCCTTTCTATCGAGCCTACGGGACGTTCCAGCAGCCCAACCCCTTCGCCGGGATGATGGGTCTGATCGCTCCGGTGGCGCTGGGCCTCGCCTTCGGGCTCCTTCGCAGCCCACAGCGATCGGTTCGGGAGCTGTTGATCGGGCTGGGCGCGCTGGGCCTCGGGGGCCTCGCCCTCTTGGCCATGGCCGCTTCGTGGTCTCGGGGGGCATGGCTGGGGGCCGCCATCGCCGGGGGGACGTTGCTCTGGATGTTGCCCTCTCGAAATCGATGGAGGATCATCGCCCTGGCGACCCCGATGTTGTTGGGAGCGCTCTGGTGGACGATGGGGGAGATCCCCACACCGATCCGAGCCCGCCTGGCCGGAGTAACGGAAGAGCTTCAGATCGCCGACGTGCGCGGGGCCGTGGTGAACGAGGCGAACTTTGCGATCATTGAACGGTTGGCCCATTGGCAGGCCGCCGTGGAAATGGTGCGGGCTCATCCATGGTTGGGGGTCGGGTTTGGGAATTACGCCGCGGCCTACCCAGGCTACGCCCTCATCCGCTGGCCGAACCCCCTGGGCCACGCGCATAATATCTACCTGAATATGGCCGCGGAGACTGGTCTGGTAGGTCTCCTGCTTTACCTGGTGCTCTGGATTGCGATCGGGTACCAAACCTGGCAAGCATGGCGGCGGAGCTCCGGATGGCGGAGGGGATTGGCCGCGGGGCTGATGGGCGCATGGGCACATTTGCATATCCACCAGTTCTTCGATAATCTTTACGTGGCGAATTTGCCCTTGCTGATCGCGCTATATGGGGCATGGGTAGAGATCTTGAGCCGGGAGCAAGGAGCCTCCCTGACCTCCGGGCCCCCTCAAACATCGTGAACGGAGGCGATAACGTGGAGAGAAGACTTCCCATGCGGCCCGCCTTAGGGGACCTTTTACGAATGTATCGTCGGGAGATCGTGCGCTTCATGAAGTTCTGCGTGGTGGGAACGGTCGGTTTCGTGGTGGACACCGGAATCCTGAACGGCCTCATTTTCCTGGGCGGATGGATCCCCATCTGGGCCAAGGCCGTCTCCTTTACCGCTGCGGTGATGAACAATTTTCTGTGGAACCGCTACTGGACCTACCCGGACTCTCGGTCCAAACCGATCTGGCAGCAGATCTCTCAGTTCTTCATGGTGAACACGGCAGGACTGGGGATCAACCTGGCTGTGTTCGGGACAGCCTCCGGGCTGCTGATCCCCCGGCTGGGGATGAAGTGGGGGGTGAACCTCGCCCAGGTGATCGCAGTTGGGGTGGCCCTCTTCTGGAATTTCCTCGCCAATCGGCTGTGGACGTATAACGATGTGCCGTGATCCCGGCAGCGAGAGCCTCTGAGGCTGTCAGGTCCGCCACAGCCTCAGAAACCTTTTCCAATCTTCACGACGGAGGCTTGCAATGCTGCAGGTGGAGATCGAGTATTGCGCGGTCTGAGGGTACCTTCCCCGAGCGGTCAGGTTGACCGAGGAGCTGCTGAAGGAATTCGAGGGACAGGTGGCCTCGTGGACGCTCATCCCATCCAGCGGGGGCGTCTTTGAGGTCCGGGTGAACGGAGAACTGGTGTTCTCCAAGAAACAGCTGGGGCGTCACGCGGAGGTCGAGGAGATCCGTCAGGCGCTGGCCGCCCGGCTGAAGTAGGGAGACCTCTCCCAGCCCGGCGGCTCGCCCTCGAAGGCGGACGGAAGAGGATCGCGGGGCCGGTCGCCCAAGGCGACCGGCCCCGCGGCCTCGGTCTTGACCTAACGCATCCGGCCCACTGGGAACGTCCCCACCCCAAAGATCTGGGGGGAAAGCCGGATGCCAGCGGCCTCCAGGCGGGACATGAAATGGGGGCGGATCCCGGTCGGCCGATGGACCCCTTCCACCTTCCCCTGCTCTTCCCCAATCGCTTTCGCCTGGAAAATGAAGAGGTCCTGCAGCACCACGGTATCCCCTTCCATTCCCTGGATCTCCGTGATCCGAGTGATCTTTCGCGAGCCATCCCGCAGCCGCTCCTGCTGCACGATGAGATCGATCGCCGAGGCGATCTGCGTGCGAACAACCCGGAGGGGGAGATCCATCCCGGCCATCAGCACCATGGTTTCCAGCCGGGAAAGCGCATCCCGGGGGCTGTTGGCGTGGATCGTGGTCATGGAGCCCTCGTGGCCGGTGTTCATCGCCTGGAGCATATCCAGGGCTTCCGGCCCTCGGCATTCCCCCACGATGATCCGATCGGGCCGCATCCGCAGGGCGTTGATCACCAGGTCGCGGATGGTGACCCTGCCCGTCCCATCGGGCAGAGCGGGCGCTGCCTCTAAGCGCACGACATGGCGTTGTTGCAACTGAAGCTCCGCGGCATCCTCAATGGTGACAATGCGCTCATCCTCAGGGATGAACGCGGAAAGCACGTTCAACAGCGTGGTCTTCCCCGAACCGGTCCCTCCGGAAACCACAATGTTCAAGCGGGCGATGACACAGGCCCGCAGGAACTCCGCCATCTCCGGGGTCATGGTCCCGAAGCGAATGAGGTCCTCCACCGTCAGCCGCCGGGCCGGGAACTTCCGGATGGTAATGGTGGGTCCGTTCAAGGCGCACGGCGGGATGATCACGTTCACACGGGAGCCGTCCGGGAGGCGGGCATCGGCCATCGGCCAGGTTCGATCCGCCTTGCGCCCCAGGGGCTTGAGGATCCGATCAATCACCTCCATTACGTGCTGATCATCCCGGAACCTCACGTCCACTTCAACAATCTTTCCGTCCCGCTCTACGTAAATCTGCGAGGGGCCGTTGACCATGATCTCTGTGATCGAAGGGTCCCGCACCAGCGGCCCGATCGGGCCGTATCCGACGACTTCATCGCCCACCTCATCGAGCAGCCGATCCAACATCTCTGGAGGCAGGGAGATGCGCGCGGAGGCCAACAGCTGGGTCACCCGATCCCGAACCCATGACCAGTTCTCAGGGGTCATTCCCATCGGCGGAGGCTCCGACCCCTTCTGAAGCTGTTGAATCAACCAGGCCCGAAGCCGGGTGTAATGCTCTGATGACAGGGGCAACTCCTGCCGGCTCATACAGGCTTCCCCTCCTTCATCAGCTGTAGGATCTCCTCGACCCATTCCTGAATCCGGTTGGCCGTGGGGCTCTCCGGCTCGACCGCCTGAATGGGGCGGCCCTCCTGCAGTGCCCGATGGGCCGTCACCGGATCCACCGGCCAGACCTGAACGGGCCAGCCGCCCAGACGGTTCTGGATCTCGATCTCCGTCCACGGTTCCGAAACCACCCAGCGTCGCACCCAAACGAGCTCGACCCGAGGGGGTCGAAGCCCCAGCTCCTCCAAATGGCGGAGCACGATCCGCGCCCTTCGCAACCCGGGTGTATGGCTCTCAAACGTGAGGAAAACCCGCTGGCATCGGGGGAGGATCCGAGCGGCCACGAGGCCAACGGGATCCCCCATCAGCCAGACCAGAAACCGCGCCTGGGCGGCCAGCCGCTCGGCCACCCGCTGCACGACCGCCGCGCTGGGCGTTCCATAGACCGACCAGATCCGAAGCTGCTCCTGGAGTGGGATCAGGCCTTGGATGGGATCCCGGCCGGCTTCCAGATCCTCCGCCCTCAGGCGAGGTTCCACATCGAAGACCATCGCCCCCCGTCCGATCCCCTCGACATCGACCAGGAGCGTAGGAGCATGGGTGGCCAGCGCGGCGGCCAGGGCTGGGGCCAAGAACTCCCCCGCTCCACCGGGCCAGCTCTCGCCACAGGCGATCTCCAGCGTCCGACCGCCGGTGCCTTGAAGCGGGCGGGCCGCCTCCAGCACCTCCTGCACGGTTTGCAGGAGGGTCTCGGCGGAGACCGGCTTGGTGAGGTAGGCGTGAACGTTCAAGAGCTTCTGAGCGGCCGCAGGGGTGACCTGAGACTTCGCGGTCAACACAATCACAGGCATGCCCGCCAGGTCTGTCCGACGGCGCATGGCCTCCAGGACTTCATAGCCATCCATCCTCGGCATCATGAGATCCAGGATCATCAGGTCAGGATACTCCTGACTCATGACCTCCAGCGCCTGGAGGCCATCCTCCGCGTAGAGGATCTCATGGCCTGCACGACGGAGCACCAACCCAATCAGCCGACGAGCATCCGGATCATCATCAACCACCAGCACTCTCGCCATGGGATTTCTCCTGTTGCGAAGAAAAGTTTTCTCCGAGGTGGAGGCCGCCTACACGGCTTGCACCGCGGAGTTGGACCTCGGGCGAACGGACAGCCCGACTTCTCGCCCGGGCCCTCCCCCTGGGCCATGCAACCCCCTCCCCCCTTTCCCCTCCCCACAGCCCGAAGGGCCGGAGGGGGAAAGCGGAGAGGAAAGGAGTGTTCTGCTTGTATAGCCCTCGGGATTTTGGGGAATCGGTGGACCGCCTTCAGCGGCCGCCTCGTCCTCAAAACCCTTAGGAGAATGGGTGGACTCAAAGCAAGCGGGGCTGCCGGGCGGAAGAGACCACATCCGCGCCCCCAGCCGCCAGATGGGCCAGACGGGTGGGCTCCGGAAGCCGATGGCCGCGGACGCAGGCCATCACCGTCATGATCGCGTTCTCCAAGGAGATCCGATGGCCGATCGAGACGAACAAGGGGCTCGCGCCCGCTTGCGTGCGCAACACGGCGCCGATGATCTCCTCCCCATCCCAAAGCGGCGTCCAGGCGCCGGGCACATCCGGCGGCATCTCGTAACGTCCCCACAGCTTGGACTTCGCACATCCGATCGACGGAAGATCCAGATAAACCCCGAGATGGGTCGCGATCCCCATCCGCCGGGGGTGAGAGATCCCATGGCCATCGACCATCAACACGTGAGGGATAAGAGCCAAGCGGTTCAGGGCCGCCAGGATCGCCGGGGCTTCTCGAAAGGCCAGCAAACCCGGGATGTATGGGAAGGTCACCGGGACCTCGGCAACGGCCTGGGCGAGCGGCGTGAGGTCGGGGAACCGCACCGCCACGGCGGCGGCACGGGCGATATCGCCCCGGAAGCCGACATCCACCCCGACGATCACTGCCCCGGGATCCGGCTGAGGTCCCTCACGGATCACCAGGGAGCGGAGCTGCTGTTGGATCGCCACCGCCTCCTCTGGAGAAACATCCCACGGGTGGGGATGACGGGCCTGGATGGGCATCTTCACCTCGTGAGCGCCACCAAACGTCGGGCCAGCTCGCGGAACTGCTCCGCCAATAAGCCATCCGGCTGAAGCATCACAATCGGAACCCCCTGATCGGCGGCCTGATGGGCCAGCTCAGGAGCGGGGGAGATGAAACCGATGGGCTCCAGCGAGAGCGCTTCTTCGATCTGCCGTCGGGTCAGGGCGACCGCTGAAACCGCGCGGTTCACGATCACCAGCCCGATCTGCTGAGCCCCCCACCCCAACTGTAACAAGACGTGGATCACATCCTGCGCGTGGATCAGCGCGAGGGAGGTGGGCTCCATCACCAGGACAAGATAACGCAGTTCTCCTAATAGCGTCCGAGTTCCATCGTCCAATGTGTGCCCCATCTCGAAGAGCACATAATCGCCTAGCGTGGCCAGATGTCGGGCCAAGGTGCGAATGTGGGCGGTGGAAAGCATAATCGGCCGCGGTGTATAAGGAGCCAAAAGCATCCTTAACCCGCTCACATGGCGCGTCAGATATTTCTCTATAGTAGGAGGATCCAGCTCCTGGGGTGGATACGCGAGGACATTGGGCAACCCCAGAACATGGGAGAGCCGAAGCAGGTGGGCCAATCCTCCGTGCGGGGCCAGATCGGCCAACACCACCCGCGGATAACGGAAATCCGGTGGGGGGGTTCGAACCGTAGGAGGCAGGTGGCCAGCGCCCTGTGCCAGGGTCACCGCCGTGTTCAGCGCTACCGTGGAGGTCCCCACACCCCCTTTCACCCCCAGGAAGCCGATGGTGGCGGCGTGAACGCCAGCCGTGGCCTCCGCCTTCAAGCGGGCAGTCCGCTGCAGCAGGGCCTCCACGCGGGAGATCAATTCCGCCGGATGAACCGGCTTGGTCAAGTAATCATCCGCGCCCGCCTGGAACCCGGCGATCTTATCCGCCACCGCCGTCTTCGCCGTGAACATTAAGATCGGGATCCCAGAGGTCCGCGGGTTCGCCCGCAGGCGCCGGCAGACCTCCAGGCCGTCCATATCCGGCATCATCACATCCAGGATGATCAGATCCGGTTGCTCGGTCTCCGCTTTCGCCAGGGCTTGAGCGCCGCTGGTTGCTGGGGTGACCCGATAACCCTTACGCTGAAGCATCAAGCTCGTCAGCTTAACCGTTTGCAGATCGTCATCCGCCACTAGGATCAGTGCAGCCATTCGGGGAACGCTCCCGCCTGTATCGGTTTCCTTGTAGGGGCTTTGGGGCGGAGCCGGGCGCCAAAGGCGCTCGGCTCCGCCTTAACAACCGTTTTCATCCTCCTCGCAGCCCTCTGGGCTGCGGGGGGAGCGAACGATGGCGGTGGGGCCCTTTCCTCTCTTTTCGCGAGCTCCGAACGGTGTAACTCATAACCACGAGCAAAAAGATCATCACTCCAGATTGGGGACGATTGAACTAGAGGAGATGAAAATCTCCCATCCCTCCGAGGGGATTAATCATGCAACTCTGATCGTTCGCGCAAGAACCGCCGGGCATAAAGGGCATCCGTCTTTGCAGCCATAATGAAGTCATTTTGATGCAAGCCACGGATCTTGTGGGTCCACCAGGCCACCGTCACCCGTCCCCAACGGGTGATGAGAACGGGATGGTGCCCTTCAGCCTCTGCGAGCTCCCCTACCTCCACCGTGAACCGAAGGGCTTCCCGGAAGTTCGGAAAGCGAAAGGTCCTCTCCAGCTGGGGGGTTCCTTCCCGCACCACCACTTGCCATTCCGGGACGTTAGGGAGCAACGCCGCGATCTCATCCTCCATGAGGGGCGGTTCGTCGCCTCGACACGGGACACATTTCATCTCCTCGAGCCCCATCATTACCTCCCTTACTTTACTTTAATATATATCGAGGGACCCGAATCCCCAGTCCTTGATCGGGGCGATCCACCGACTCGAGGGATGGGCAGGCAGGGATCACCGCTCCTCTTTCCTCCTGACCCACGATCTGCTTGCCGCATGAGCGAATGGCCATCGGATCCCAAGGAAGCCTCTGCTGCCCGTGTGGGAAGGAGAGAAGATATTTCTGAGTTCCCTCAGATTGTAAGTTAACACCATATCTATGGGGCGTCAACCGGATCACCTACAGAAAGGATGTAGAGGTAGGCCTTGTGCCCGCCCTGAGGCCCCCACAAGGGGCGCCCCTACAAAATGAGGCAAACGCCTACCGTGGCGGTGGACCTTGTGCCTGCCCCAGACCTCTGCATAATAAGCTTTTGGATTCCCTTCGAACGAGGTAAACCATGCGGCAGCCATTGATCGCTGGAAACTGGAAGATGAACAAGACGGTGGCCGAGGGAGAGGCGCTGGCCCGAGCGATCCAGGAGGGCCTGCAAACCCAGATGGTGGAAGTCGTGCTCTGTCCCCCCTTCATCGCCATCCCCGCGGTTCACGCGGTGATCCAGGGCTCCTCGATCCGCCTGGGAGCTCAGAACCTGCACTGGGAGGACGCAGGGGCCTTCACCGGGGAGATCTCCCCGGTGATGCTGAAAGAATGGTGCCAGTATGTGATCATCGGCCACTCGGAGCGGCGGCAGCACTTCCATGAGGACGATGAGATGGTCCGCCGCAAGGTCGCCGCCGCCTTGCGCCACGGCCTGACCCCCATCCTTTGCGTGGGGGAGACCCTGGCGCAACGGGAAGCCGGAGAAACCGGGGCGGTCGTGGCCACGCAGACCCGACGGGCGCTGGAGGGGCTCTCGCCGGAGCAGGCAGCACGCCTGGTGATCGCCTATGAACCGGTGTGGGCCATCGGAACCGGGCGCGCGGCCACAGGGGAGGACGCGGAGGAGGTGATCCGACGTTGGATTCGGGGAACCCTCGAGGCGATCTTCGGGGTGGAGGTCGCCCAGCGGGTGCGGGTCCTCTACGGAGGAAGCGTGACCCCTGAGAACATCGCGGAGTTCGTGTGCCGCCCAACCATTGATGGCGCGCTGGTCGGCGGGGCGAGCCTGAAGGCGGAGTCCTTCCTGGGGATCATCCACGAGACCGCCCGCGTGAAGGCCTGAGGCCGCTATGCCGATGGAAGCGGTCGCCGCCCGACGGATCCTGGTCTTCGGCGCAGGGGCGGTGGGGGGATATCTGGGGGCCATGTTGAGCGCCTTCGGCCATGAGGTGATCCTCCTGGGCCGTCCCCCTGTGATGGAAGCCATCCAGCGCCACGGGCTGACCCTCCTGCGTCCGGATGGCCTGCGGCTGACCACCTGGCCCCGCGCGGTTTCCGATTTGGATGCTGTCGAGGGGGAAGTGGATGCGGTCTTCCTAACCGTGAAGGCTTACGATACGGAGGCGGCGATCGCCGCTCTGCAACGGAAAGGATGGTCCTCAGCGCTCCTGTTCTGCTGGCAAAACGGCGTGGAGGGGGAAACGCGGCTGGCCGCCGCTTTCGGGGCCTCGCGGGTGGTGGCCGGAACCCTGACCCAGCCTGTCTCCGTCGCCGCGCCTGGAGTCGTCCGGCTGGAGCGGACGCGAGGCGGGCTGGGGCTGGCACCCATGGCTCCCGATCAAGCCCTTCGGGAATGGCGGACGATCCTACAACTGGCCGGGTTCTCCACCCGCCTCTATGCGGATCCCTTGGAGATGAAATGGTCCAAGCTGTTGCTCAACTTGATCGCCAACGCCACCTGCGCGATCCTGGATTGGCCGACGGGACAGGTGCTCCGGGATCCCCGGACGTTCGCGGTGGAGCGGGCGGCGTTCCGCGAGGCCCTCATGGTGATGCGGGCGCTGGGCCTGCGCGTCGTGCCGCTGCCCGGCTACCCGGTCCCGCTGCTGGCATGGGCGATGGCCCACGGGCCCGCCCCCCTAGTTCGCCCGCTCCTCGCCGCCCTGGGCGCTCGAGGCCGCGGAGGGAAGCTTCCCTCCCTGCACCAGGACCTGCGCCGAGGCGCCCGGTTGGAGATCGAGGCGTACTCGGGTGCCGTGGTGCGCCACGGCGCCCGTGTGGGGGTCCCCACGCCGGTCCACGCAGCCCTCGCCCGGATCCTGGAGGATCTGGCCAGCGGACGTGAGGATCCGGAGGCCTGGCGGGGCAACGTCGCCGCGCTGCTCGAGCGGACCGGCCTCGGCCGCGCTTGAAACGCCAAGCCCCCCGCAGCGCCGCATGGAGAAAGGATGCGGATGCCCCGTTTGCAGGTGATCGATTTAACCCGACGCTATGGGGAACTCGTGGCCCTCGATCGCGTGACGTTCGAGGTGGCCGATGAGGAGATCATGGTCATCCTGGGGCCGAGCGGGAGCGGGAAAAGCACCCTGTTGCGCCTGATCGCCGGGCTGGAGCCTCCGGATGCGGGGCGGGTTCTCCTCGACGGCCGGGACCTGGGGGGCGTCCCCCCTCACCAACGCCACATCGGCCTGATGTTCCAGGAATACGCCCTCTTCCCCCACCTCAACGTCTTCGAAAACGTCGCCTTCGGGTTGCGGATGCAGCGGCTTCCGGAGCACGAGATCCGGGAGCGGGTGAAGGCCCTCTTGAGCCAGGTCGGGCTCTCCGGCTACGAGCGCCGGGAGATCCACACCCTCTCCGGAGGGGAGAAACAGCGGGTGGCTCTAGCCCGGAGCCTCGCCCCGCGGCCGGCTGTGTTGTTGCTGGACGAGCCGTTGGGGTCCCTGGATCGGGCGCTGCGGGAGCAGCTGATGGGGGAGATCCGGGAGATCCTGAAAGCGGAGCGGATGACCGCCCTCTATGTGACCCACGATCAGAGCGAGGCGATGGCGGTGGCCGATCGGG
>NZ_JBHOQJ010000299.1:0-24518 GCF_042408365.1 Thermoflexus sp. | reverse complement strand
GCAAAGCCCACATCCCCAGAGCGCGTTTCCGGGCCCTCGTGTGAGGTGGAGAGCCCATGAAACCGATGTGGATTGGCGGCCAGTGGACAGCGGGATCTGCTCGCGAGGAGATCCCGGTGCTGGATCCAGCGACGGAGGAGGTGTTGGAGACCGTGCCCCGCGGGACGCCTGCCGATATTGAAGCAGCGGTGGCGATCGCCCGGCGCGCTTTTGAGGAGTGGCGGAAAACGCCCGCAGTGATCCGGGCCGAGATGCTGCACGAAATCGCGCGCAAGATCCGAGACCATCGGGAAGAATTGATCCGGTTGTTGACCCTGGAAGAGGGGAAGCCGTGGCCGGAAAACGAAGAAGAGATCCTCTGGTCCGCAAACACTTTTGACTATTATGCGGAGCTGGCCCGTCATGAACGCGGCCGGGTGATCCCCTCTCCGGAGCCCGGCCAGTTGAGCTTGGTGCTCAAAGAACCCTACGGAGTAGTGGGGTGCATCGTTCCCTGGAACTATCCGATCCTTTTGATGGCCTGGAAGGTCGCGCCGGCGCTTGCTGCCGGCAACACGGTGATCATCAAGCCCTCCGAGCTCACCCCCCTGACCACCCTTCGCCTGGCTGAGGTCGCCATGGATCATCTTCCCCCTGGCGTGGTGAACATTGTAACCGGGTACGGGCCGGAGGCAGGCGAAGCGCTGGTCCTGCATCCGGAGGTCCCGGTGATCGCCTTCACCGGCTCCCTGGCGACCGGTCGGCGGATCGCCTCTCTGGCAGCCCCCATGATGAAGAAGCTTCATCTGGAATTGGGGGGCAAGGATCCTTTTGTGATCGCTCCGGATGTGCCCTTGGAGATCGCTGTGAAAGCTCTGGCCTATGCGGCTTTGATCAACGCTGGGCAGGTTTGTACCAGCACAGAGCGTGTATATGTGCCGGAGGCGATTTACAATCGGTTCGCTGAGGAGATCGCTGCCTTCGTTAGCACGCTGCGCCTGGGCCATGGGCTGGACCCCCATACCGATATCGGCCCGATGGCTGGGCCGGATTATCGGGCCAAGGTCGAGGATCACGTTACGGAGGCCTTGGCGCGGGGCGCCCGTGCCCTGACCGGCGCCCGAAGGCCTCCCCATCTCCCTCGGGGTTTCTTTTATGAGCCAACGGTCCTGATCCATGTTGACCACACCATGAAAATCATGCGCGAGGAAACCTTTGGCCCGGTTATCCCTCTGATGCCTTATCGTGATTTTGATGAGGCGATCGCCCTGTGCAACGATAACCCCTATGGCCTCGGCGCCTGTTTGATGAGCCACGATCCTCGGTTGATCCGTCGTTTCTACGAGGAAGTGCGGGCGGGCACGATCTGGATCAACGATCCCCTCACGGATAACTATGCAGGGCCCTTTGGGGGAATGAAACTCAGCGGGATCGGTCGGGAGCTGGGTCTCGAGGGGTTGGAGGAGTTTCGGGAGACCAAGCATGTGCACTGGGACATCGAGGGGGGAGAGAAACCCTGGTGGTTTCCTTACGGACCCCGCTGAACAGCTCGTGGGATTTCCGTGAGGGACGGGCCGCGCAAGCAGCCTGCCCTTCTTAGGATCCTTTGCAACGAAGTAATTGCAATTTATTTGCAGTTGCTATAAATTTGCAGTTGCTCTGTTGCGGAGGTCGTTCGTGAGATTTTCTATGAGGGGCGGGCCGCTTGTGCCCGTCCCTGATAGAAAATCTTCCTGAAAGGCTTGGCTTAAAGCTTCATCTCGAATTTCCTTCACCTCCTTCTATCTCTGCGACAGAGTAAGTTGGAATAAATAAGCGTCCCAGGGGAGAGTTCTATGCATATCCCGGATGGCTTTCTTTCCGCCTCGGTCGCGCTGCCTCTGTGGGGGGTGAGCGCAGGGATCGGCGGCTATGCCCTGCGGCGGGCCCGCCAGGAGCTAACGGAGCAAGAGATGCCTGTGATCGGTGTGGTGGCGGCCGGCATCTTCGCCGCTCAGATGCTCAATTTCCCGATCGCAGGAGGAACCTCCGGTCATCTGATCGGAGCAGCCTTGGCTACCCTTCTGTTTGGGCCCTGGGTGGCCATCTTGATCATGATCTGCGTGCTCACCATTCAGGCGATCGTCTTCCAGGATGGGGGGCTTGTCGCGCTGGGGGCCAATATTTTCAACATGGGGATCTTGGGCGCCCTGGTGGCTTATGCGGTGAACCAGACCTTGCGGGGGCTGCTCGGGGATCGGCCGTGGACGCGAACTGCTGCGGCCTTCCTGAGCGGGTGGATGGCCGTTGTGATGGGGGCGCTGGCCACCGGGTTGGAGCTCTCATTATCTGGCCTGGTTCCCGCAAACGTGGTCCTGCCGGCGATGGGCGGCATCCATGCTTTGATCGGCATGGTGGAAGGCCTCCTCACCATGAGCGCGGTATCATTCCTGGCCGTCGTTCGTCGAGGTCTGATCCAGGAGCGACCGGTCGCTGGGCGTGTTCCTTTGTGGATCGTCGGGCTGGCTTTGACGCTGGGCCTGGCTTTCCTTGCCCCGCTCGCCTCCTCGAATCCCGATGGGCTGGAGCGGGTCGCGGAGGACCTGGGTTTTCGTCAGGCGGCTCGACCCTCTGTGTGGGGATTGCTGCCGGATTATATCATCCCGGGGCTTCCAGATCAGATCCTCTCCGTTATCCTCGCCGGGATCTTAGGGGCATTGTTGGTGTTCGGGCTGGTGATCGCCCTCATCGCGAGGCGGCGCCTTGAAAAATTCTAAAAGTGACAATGGTTCAAGGGGATGTGTGAGAAAAAGGGGAAAGGCCATCCGCCCCCATATTTGGGTGGACCAAACCTTGCGAGAGGATAGGCATGGCTCACTTCCACTTTAATGATCCTTATCAACCTCTGGAGAGCCCAATTCATCTGCTGGATCCTCGTGTGAAGCTGGTGCTGACCATGGGGTTTATCGTGACCGCCACATTGCTGCCGGCAGGGGCGTGGCTGGCATATGGCTTGTTGGGCATAGGAGTGTTGCTCACAGAGTATTTCTCCGGGTTGGGGATCTGGAAGGTGCTCCGACGCTCCATCATAGCCCTGCCTTTCGTCCTGGCCGCTCTGCCTATGGTGTTCACGGCGCCTGGACCAGCCTGGATAACGTTTTCAGTAGGCTTCTGGTCGCTGTCTGTGCGCATGGAAGGGATCGTTCGGTTCCTCAGCGTGCTCATAAAATCATGGCTCTCGCTTCAGGCTGCCCTGGTGCTGGTGGGGACCACCTCGTTCCCAGATCTGTTGGCGGCCATGCGGGCGCTTGGGGTTCCTCGCTTTTTGGTGATGACCTTCGGGCTGATGTGGCGGTATCTGTTCCTTCTAGCGGATGAAGCGCTGCGGATGTCGCGGGCGCGGGAGGCGCGGAGCGCCGCCCCGGGGACCGCAAAGGCTCGGGTTGGGGGGACCCTGATGTGGCGGGCTCAGGTGACCGGTCGGATGGTGGGGACTCTATTCCTTCGCACCCTGGAGCGCGGGGAGCGAGTGTATATGGCGATGGTCGCTCGAGGTTACGATGGGGAGGTGCGGACGCTTTCAATGCCTCCTTTAACCCAGTCGGACCGTGTGCTGCTGGTCGTTGGATCACTTTTTCTGATCGGGGTTCTTTTCCTGGGATGGGTGTCCCAATAAGTCAGAGCTGAGCGCCGAACCGGACTGTGGACAAACTTATCCATTTCCTCCTTGGGAGGATTTCGGAGTGGGTGGAGCCATTCGCTCCCTCCCTCACATATCCCCAGAACAAAAGCCTAGCGGATAGAACCCCAGGGGCACGGCGTGTTGCTTTGGGGCCACGCGGTTCGCTTTTGCGCTATCTCGGATGGAGGAGCGGGCTTGGATGTGGCCATTGATCGAAGCCGAAGGGCTAATTTACATTTATCCGGACGGTCATCCCGCCCTTCAAGGGATTTCCCTGCGCATCCACCGTGAGGAGAAGATCGCTTTGGTGGGGCCAAATGGAGCTGGCAAATCGACGCTGTTGCTGGTGCTCAGCGGTCTCCTTCGGCCGACAGCAGGGATCCTGCGGGTGGAGGGTGAGGAGATCAGGAACTGGGATCCCCGGCGTCTCCGGGCGAAAAGCGGGTTGGTTTTTCAGGATCCGGATGATCAGCTGTTCTCGCCCACCGTGTTCGATGACGTAGCTTTCGGCCTGATCTATCGGGGGTTGCCGGAGTCAGAAGTGCGGGAGCGGGTATATCAGGCGCTTAGGGCAGTAGGGATGGCGTGGGCGGCTTCGCGGATCTCTCATCATTTAAGCGTGGGGGAGAAAAAACGTGTGGCGATCGCCACGGTGCTGGCGCTTCAGCCGGAATTGATGCTTCTCGATGAGCCCACGGCCGGCTTGGATCCCAGGGGCCGTCGGGAGCTGATCGGGTTGTTGAGGGATCTTCCTCAGGCTATGGTGGTAGCTACCCATGATATGCGTTTGGTCGCCGAGTTGTTCCCCCGGGTGGTCATTATGGACCAAGGCCGGATCGTCACGGATGGGCCCGCCGAGGAGATCTTGCGGGACGAAGCGCTCCTGGAAGCTCATGGGCTGGAGCCCCCGTGATCTTTCCGTAATGGGTGGGGCATCCACAAGGGGTGCCCCTACAACGGGTGTGAAAACTGCGCTATCAGGCGGCCAAAACTTTCCACAAAAATAGCGATCTTTCCTGAAGGAGCGCACGATGCCGCACTGTATTCAGACCCGTCATCTGTTGCAGGAGCATGGCTATCGAGCGACCCCTCAGCGACTGATGGTGCTGGAGGTCCTTCGTACGGCAGATCGACATATGACGGCCGAGGAAATTCATTCCATCTTGCAAAAGCGCTATCCCGGGGTGGATCTTTCAACAGTCTATCGGGCCCTTCGATTGTTCGTTCAATTGGGCCTTTTGGAACAACATGCGTTGGGAGGCGGTCGCCGTGTGTATGAGTGGCGGACGCAGCCAGATCACGGACACATCCTCTGCGAACGTTGCGGGCGACTGGAGCATCTCGAGAGGGAGGTCTTAGAGCCGCTACGGCTCT
Source organism: Thermoflexus sp. (assembly GCF_042408365.1). Classification (GTDB taxonomy): domain Bacteria; phylum Chloroflexota; class Anaerolineae; order Thermoflexales; family Thermoflexaceae; genus Thermoflexus. Next base: position 19,504 of record NZ_JBHOQJ010000299.1, on the reverse strand, counting down.
TGTTGGAACGCACGCGAGGTTATCAGGTCCGTCGGGTGGAGGCGACCGTGGTGGGGCTGTGTTCGGCTTGTCGCGGTGCATCATAAAGTTATTCTGCAGAGGCGATGCTTGATGAGGAGGGCTCGATAAAGATCTCATCGAACAGCCGGCTTTGGCGAGCGATCACCTGGCGTTGCTTCAAAAGCTCCAGCAGACCCAGGAAAAGGACGATCAGATCGTAGCGGGTCTCCGCCTCCTGAAGCAAATCGCTCAGTGCGACCCGTCGCGCATTCTGCACGGCTTGCATGATCCGTTTTATGGCCTCGTGGATCGTCAAACGGTAAGGGGCGAGGAAGTGATCCACGGAAGGCGCCTCCGGTTGAGCGATTAGCGCCCGGCGGGCCAGGCGAAGGAGATCCTCTATACTCACCCCCTCCAGCCCAGTTCCAGCGGGTTCAGGGCGAGGGGGCGTCGCAATCCGCCCATAAGCTGTGAATCGCTCCCGCTCGGCCAGCTGGCGAGCCAGCGTCCGGAAGAGACGATAGGCTTTTAACTGCTCCACCAGCGCCTCTCCAACATCCTCCTCATTCGGCTCCGGCGGGCGCGGTATCAGCAGGGAAGACTTGATGTAAAGCAGTTTGGCTGCGACCACCAAGTATTCCGCCAGCTGGTCCATGGTCAGCGATTGAAGAGTGGTCACATACTCCAGATACTGAGCGGTCACGTGGGCGAGGGAGATCTTGGTGATATCCAGTTCGTTCCGCTCGATCAAATAGAGAAGGAGATCGAGCGGGCCTTCAAAGAGCGGCAGCCGCACGGGTGGCAGGATGGGCTTAAAAGGAACAGTCATGGAGCCTCCTGTAGCCAGCGCCAGAGCAACCCCATGGCGGCGTTCGCGGCCCACTCCGCTGCATGCGGCAGTGGGCCGCGATGGCCGCGCTGGAGGCCTCGGGAGCCTTCTGGGGTGGCCATAGCCACCGTGATCTGGAAATTCTCTCCCATCGGGAGGACTTCGGCGGCCAATCCCACCGTTGTCCCTGCTTGACGGCGAATCGCTTCCGCGGCATGTTCTGGGGCGGCGGCCAGCCGGGTACGCACCTCTCCGATGCGGAAGGCATGGCTCTCCGGATCGGCTGCCGCCAGCCGCCCTCCCAGTAGCCCGAGGGTGCCCTGTTCTATGGTTGCCAGGGTGGCCCTGCGCTCTCGAAGCGTGACGATCAGCGCCTCCTCCGGAGTGCAGTTTCCTTCCCCATAGACGGCCCATTGAAGACGCTCGCGGATGATCCGAACCGTCGCCTCCGCTCGGGCGGCGGCCTCCTCCCGGGTGGTGCCCCGGGCCCGAATCCGAATGTCTACCATCCCCGGGTGAGCGTTCAGGCCCACCTGAGGGTTCTCCCCCTGGAGCAGATCGCGCAAGCGCTCGTCGATCATGCTTTCTCCAAGCCCAATCGTGCGGACTACGCGCCAGACCAACGCTTCAGCGGGCGGGAAGCGCTGCTCCAGGTATGGGATTACGGATTCCATGAGCATCCGCTCCAGTTCACGGGGGACGCCAGGGAGAGCGAAAAGAGCCCGACCGTTTTCCTCAAGCAAAAACCCCGGAGCGGTCCCGATCGGATTAGGGATCACTTGGGAACCCTGAGGGCGGAACGCCTGGCGGCGGTTGTTTTCCGGCATGGGGAATCCGAAGGCTTGAAAGCGCGCACGGATCGCCTCGAAGAGCTCTGGGTCGAAGATGAGCGGTCGTCCCGTAGCTTCGGCGACTGCTTCGCGGGTCACATCATCTACCGTAGGCCCCAACCCTCCGCTGATAATGAGGATCTCGCTGCGAGCCATGGCGGCGCGGATGGCGGCAACCATTCGGGGCAGATCATCCCCAACCACTGTGATCTGAACCAGAGGGATCGAGAGGGGTTGAAGCGCTCGGGCGATCCGAGCGGAGTTGGTGTCCACAATGTCCCCGCTGAGCAACTCGGTGCCGGTAGCTAGGACCTCTGCGTTTGGCATAGGATCCCCAACCTCCATATGAGAAGCAGGGGCTTTGTGCGTGCTTGGAATACGCTTCAGCCCCTTCCCACGGTGGGAAGAATAATCGTAACTACTCAGCGTGGCAACCTTTGGTTCGGAGCTCCCACGAAGAGGCGCAAGAGCCCCACCCCAAGGCGCGTGGCTCTGCCCCCCAAGCCCCGAAGAGGAAACCCACGGGGGAACGCCATACCAAGTATCGCATCGCGTTAGAACAGCTGAATAGTCACAAGTGTTGAAAAGCCCTCAACCCCTGAAGGGGAGAGGGGAATATCTTCCGGATTCATGTGAACAAAGCGAGAGTGGATTCCAGCTCTCCGCTTTCCGGCAGGTCGTCCAGCGAGCGCACCATCTGGATCCATTTGCCCCAGCGGCCGTTTTCCTGAAAGCCTAGGGTCTGGTAGATCGCACGGGCTCGTGCGTTACGTTCGCCTACCCAAAGCTCGCAAATCCGGCATCCTTGGGAGCGCAGATAAGCCATCCCATGCAGCAGCAACGCACGCCCCAGGCCGCGCCCTTGATATTCTGGATCCACCACCAATTCATGAATCGCCCCCACTGCCCCATGATTCCATCGGGAGTCTGTCGCGATGAATCCCACGGGGCGGTTCCCATCATAGGCGATGAAGGATCCATGGGGGTCCCGATGGCGGAGCCATTTTAGATAAGCTTTCACCTCGGCACGGTGACGGTAATAATAGTCCCCCAAAGGTTGATAGGCGCGCAAGTAGAGATCCACAAAGTTGGCGGAGCCGGAGAGAGGCTCCTGCACAATACGGATCGGAGCGATAAGGCGAGGCAAAAGGAATCACCTCCTTCCGGAGGATCTCAACATTTGTTCCTGACCCCTCACCGTGTTTCCCTTCTCCGCTGCGTAGCTCCAATATCTGTTGGGGGATGTTCTGGCATTCCTTTTCTTCCCTCCTTGCGCCATGAGGCGGCGCGGGGAGAAGGAGATCCGTGAGGGGGCAAGCTAAGCAAATCCTCCTCATGTGGCCAGCAGCTTCCTTATTCTGGCCTGCGCCTGACACACCGGGGCGGAGGCTCTCTTCCGCTATGGAGGTGATTGGGCACTCTGAGCTCTATCCTCCTCAGCGATAGGCATCGTTGCGTTTGCGGATATCCTCAATCCGTAAAGTTTGCTCATCCCATGTTAAATAAATCCGATATTCCCCAGCCCGATACGATAACAACTCGCCCCGATCATGGCGAATCTTCGTCAGCGGCGGACGTCGAGTGGCCGCCAACTGGTGAATCCGCCGCATGACCTGCTCCCGGTGCTTTGGGTGCAGCTCGTCCAGCGCTCGCTGCGCGCGCTCTGTGATTCGCAGAACCATCGGAATCCCACCACCCTTTCCAGCCATCCTCAGGATTTCACTCAAACCTTCCCGACCGACCCTTTCTAACCTTATTTTATATCCGTGCAGAAGGTTCGGCGAATTTATTGCTCCCCATGTCACGCATTGGTTTGGGCCCTCAAAGGGAAAGGCGGCCTGACCCATCGAAAAACCCTCAACCTAAGGACCGTTCCTTGCCCTTGGGGAGCGATCCGCAATCCCCGCGGCACGCGCGATTGCCGCGAGTTGTTGCTGACAGCTCTGAAGGATCTGGGCGACCTGTTGAGGATCCCGGTGCTCTCCGAAAAGAGCTTCCCGAAGGGAGCCGATCTCCTGAACGAGACGCGCGAAGGCTTGAGCAAGCGCTTCCTCCGTTGGGGTAGAGGGGGAGAGCGTTGGACGGTTGAAAACTGGAAGGGGTTGTTGGGCAGGCCCCAGGCCCAGCGCTCCGCGCACCTGCCGGAGGATTTCCTGAAACGCCCCCTCATCTTGAACGAAGTTACGGGTGGCGTCGATGATGAGGCAAGAGCCTTCGTAGGTAGCGAAAAAGGCCTCATAAGCTAAACGGAGACGCTCGATATATGCCCGATCCATCCCCCGCTCATAGGGTCGATCGCGCAGGGCAATGCGAGCCATTAAGGTGTCGGTATCCGCTCGAAGATAAAGAACCAGGGTCGGCTGAGGGGTTTTCTCAGCCAGGGCTTTGTGCAGCTGCTCATACAGGACCAGCTCGTCCCCTTCCAGGTTCAGATGGGCGAAGAGGCGATCCTTGGCGAACATGTAATCGCTGACCACCGGTTCACGTTCCAACCGAGCGGCAAGCTCCTGGTGTTGTCGATACCGGCTCAGCAGGAAGAAGATTTGGGTAGGGAAGGCGTAGCGTGCGCGATCCCGGTAAAAATGCGGCAGGAAGGGGTTTTCCTCGAACTGCTCCAGGATCGGGCTGGCTCCCAGCGCGGGAGCCAGCATGCGGGCGAGAGTGGTCTTTCCGACACCAATAACGCCTTCGATGGCCAGAAACCAGTGGGCCATTTGCGCCTCCTATGGGTTCGGAGAATGATAAATGGAAGTGGTCTGCGCGGCCCTTAAAAGCCTCTTCAGCGCAATTGTATAGGAGTTACGCAGTTAGGGGTTGAGCGGGGATGTGGAACCTGACGCTCTCCGATCGGTCGTTCCCTGGTGTTCCTCCTGAGGCGATCTTTGAACGCGCGGGACGGACCGGGATACCCAAGCTGTTGGTGCATGATGAGAGCCTGCGCCCAATCCGGAAGCGCCGTTTGGGGTTGCTAAGAAGCCGGGATATGGAGGATTGGCGCGGGGTATCCCAACGAGCGGAGGAGTTGGATTACAGCCGTCCGCGCTTGCATGCCCTGCGCTTCGAACGCTTGCGAGCGGGGGTCCGCCTCACCGGTTGGGCGATCGCACCGCGTTCTCCTCATTTGGGGGATGCCTCCCGCGTTCGCCAGTATGTGCTGACAGCTGCTGCAGCGACAGCTTTCCTCGGAGCGCGGGGGCTGCTTTTGGAGGGGATCGATCAGTGGGAACTGAATGAGGCGGTGAGTTTTATTCGGCACCTCCTCCCCGCTCTTGGCGGTCTTCATCTCACGCTGTGGCTCCGGCTATCGGCGACCAGTCCCTTTCTCTCTGAGCTGCCCCGCAAGTTTGTGGCGGCGATCCGGCCATGGATCGCTCTGGATCTTGAGGACGCGCTCCCAGAGGATTTCCGTTCGTTGTGGGCCGCTGTCTCAGCTTCTACTTCCATGGTGTTATTTCGCTACGAGCCGGAATTTCTGGATTGGTGGGATCGAGAGGGCCGTCCGCTTCTGAAGCGTACGGAGTTTGCCGGAGAGCTGGTGGTGACCTTCCCGGAGATCTGGGGGAAGGACTGGAGGGTGTGGAAGCAATGGGTGCAGGAGCATGGGTTGCTGTCCTAATTGCATGGACCATGGACAAAGCCACAGAATCCCGGGCGCGCGAGGTCTACACCTCAGGATTCCGTTTTGTCTATAGCACCCGCGCTCCCGTTCGACGGGCGATGATCTCCAGCGCTCGAAAGGCGAGATCGCGGGTGAAGGGATCGATCTGCGGATCAAAAGCAAGCGTTCGCAGCGGCGCCAGGGCTTCTTGATCGCCGACGCGGGCCAGCGTCAGGATCGCCGCGCGGCGCACGCCCTCGTTGCCTCGCTCCAGAGCCCGATAAAGGGTCTGGAGGGCTGAGGTGCGTTCCCCAACCATCTCTCCTTCCTGGACCGCCCATTCGATCAACCAGCCCTGTTGTTCAAGAACCACCGGACGGAGATCCGGAGGTGGGGGCTGGCGGTTTTTCTCCCACAGCGCCAGGGCATCCTGAGCGGCCGACCGCACCAGCCATTCTGGATCTTCCCGGGCGATGATCTCCAGGCGGGCCTTTGCCCATTCCTCCGGGATCCGTCCCAGCGCGAACGCTGCTGCCCGGCGGACCCGCCAGTCCGGCTCCTCCAACGCTTCTTGAAGCAATTGCGGACCTTGAGGATAAAACCGCAAAACCTCTGCGGCCAAGCGGCGCATGAGTTCGTCAGCTTCGAGAAGCAGGAGGACAAGCCGTTGCATGGCCGCCTCGGTCCGATGGTCCCCCAGGGCAGCGACGACGGCTTGACGGACTTCAGGCTCCGGATCGGACAGCGCCTGTTCGAGGAAGGGGAGATCGCTTTCCTGTCCAAGCCATCCCAGGCCACGGATCGCCGCGATGCGGACCTCCGGATCTGGATGGTGCAGGGCTTTGTGGAAGAGAACTGGAACGCCCCGATCCCCGGTGGCCACCAGTGCCTCCGCGAGCCTCAAGCGAAGCGACATGGGGAGACCGGGTTTTAGGAACGCCCGACCCAGGGCAGCCATTCCATGGGGCCGCCAGGGAGCTTGGGGCGAGGCCACGACGATCCAACGTGCTATGCGCAGCAGCCGAGTATGGAAAGCATCGTCGGGTTCCGTAAGGGCTCGATCGATAATCCCGGACATCGGGCCGAGGGCTGCATAGAAGGTAAGGACCTCAGCCCATCGAGGGTTATCCAGATGAAGCATCAACTCGGTGTTGTCGCCGGATTGAGCCAGGGCCCAGGCGGCCGTATAGGCTTGAAGCAGCGGGTGGCGGAAACAACCCCTCCGCTCATCGATCGGCACAATCGGCCGTCCATGAGCGGTTAATATCTCAATCGCTTGATCCAGATGGTGACGACCAGTTCGCGAAGATAGCTCGGGGATCGAGCGAGTCAGGACCTCCTCCAAGTCCTCCAAGGTGAGCATGAACCGCTCTTCCTGGAATAGCTGAAGGGCAAGCCGGCCCAGGATCAAACGGGCAGTGGGTGGGGTGAGCACGGTCCGGCCGGATATCCCCTGGAGCGTTCGATCGAGGATCGTGTCATAAAGCCCTGGATCGGTGGGACGGGTCGATTTCAAAACGGCTGCAGCGGCCACGTCGGCAGGGCGCAGCCGGACCGGCCGTGGGGTTTCCCATGCTTTCAGATACTCCTCGATCGCCGATGCGGGCATCCCATCGATGCGGCCCCAGCGCTCTATAAACGTCCGCACCATTTCCTCGGACCAGGGAGCCAGTGCGAGAGGGAGGAACCCCAGCTCTTCCAGAGGACGGGTGGCCAGGTGATCGCCCGTGAGCACCATGGGGATCCCCGGATAGGCTTCCAGCAGTCGCCCGATCCAGCGCAGGATTTCCGAGCGGCGTGGCGAAGGGACCTCCTCTAATTCATCCATAAGCAGAAGGGCGGTGCCGTCCCGCAGGCTTGCGTGGATCATGCTGTCCAGGCGAGCCCGCAGGATCAGCGGAGCCATCGCGCTGAGATAATCCACCAGGGCGGCTTCTGGCGGAGCTATAGGCTCGACGGTCAGCAATGGAAGGCGGATATAAATGGGGAGAAGGGGCGGGCGATCCATCCATTTGAGATTCCCGGCGAGGGTCTCACGGATCAGCCAGCATAAGGCGCCTGTGCGGCCGCTCCCAGGAGGGCCGTAGAGGAACAAACGCGGGGCTGTCACGATCGCCTGTCCCAAGGGGAGCCCGGGTTCCGGTGGGGGCTCCTGTACTTGGGTGCTCGGGTAGGGCAGGGGCGGGATTAGGCGTGGCTCGATCAGGCATTGAGCCAGGCGTGGATCCAGCGCCGACCATGCGATCCAGTTCGGGATCTGTTCGAGCAGCCAGTGGCGGTATTGGGTTTCGGCGGAGAGGCGAAGGCGCTGACGGGCCTGGTCCAAGCGCTTCTTCGCCCTTTCATAGAGCCCTCTGAACGGGCGCCGGATCTGATAGAGTAGACCTGCGCCCAGCAAAGCCAGAGCGGCCCCGATTAGGGCGGAGAGCGGATCAAAGCGCCACGATCCTGGAAATCCCACGAAGCCTCCCTTTCATCTTAATCTTCTTAATCTTTCAATTCGTGGAATTTCTGTGAAGGGTGGGTCACGTGAGCGGCCTACCCCCCACAGAAATTGCGTAGATCTTGGGGTTTTTCGGGGGGTGAGGACTGCCGAAGGCGGCCCCCAATCCCCGAAAAGCATCACTCAGGAAGCCCAAGCTCGTCGGGACCAACCAGCCGATATCCGATCCCTCGCTCGGTTCGGATGAAAAGCGGATGGTTGGGATCCGGCTCGATTTTCTGGCGGAGATACCAGATATAGAGTTTCAGATAACCTCGGTCCTGAATATGTTCTTCCCCCCATACCTCACGCAACAGGAAATCGTGGGTAAGGGGACGGCCGGCGAAGCGAGCCATAGTGGAGAGCAGCTTAAACTCCGTCGGCGTGAGCTCGACAGGACGCCCATCGACCCGAACCTCCTGGGTGATCAGGTTCACATAAAGACGCCCGTTATCGTAGATCCCCCGCGAGGTTGTGGATTCATAGCGCCGCAGCACCGCCTGGACGCGCGCGATAAGTTGTCGAGGGCCGAAGGGCTTCACCAAGTAGTCATCGGCACCGCTCTCCAGACCCCGCACGATATCCGATTCGGCCCCTAAGGCGCTGATAATGATCACCGGTGTTTCCCCGGAGGAGCGAATCGCTCGTAGAACTTCCCAACCATCCATCCCTGGCAGCATCAGGTCCAGGAGAACGAGGTCGGGGTTCTGGGAGCGGAGGAGATCCAGGCCTTCCTGGCCATTGTAGGCGATGGAGACCTTGTAAGCGCTTTGCTCCAGTTGCCAGGCCAGGAAGCGAGCCAGCTCCGCATCGTCCTCAATGATCAGGATGGTCTTCGCGTTCAAGTCCACCCCCTTCTACGGGTTCTATAAGGGCCCAGGATTCTTCCATCTTGCGAACGACCTCGCCCGGGCCCGAAAACCTCTGCTAAAGAATAAACCGCGTGACCCCTGGCCACATGATTCCAGATTCGATCTACCGTGAGATCAGCAATCCATCCTCATCGATCTAAGGTTTTGGGCGTGGGGCATTGCCCTACCACCCGGAACATTTTTCTTGTGGTTTATATCTTTTTTTTACCACAAGGTTCGGAGGAGAGGAAATCGAAATCTGCAGAAGGCGATGCTCCGGGCTTCCTCTACTCCTCAGTATTTGGTTTGCTTCTCTTTCCTGGTGAGGGAAGGGGCATCGAAATAGAGGCTCGGTGCGCCACGTTCCCATTTATGGGGAAAGGCCGTGAGGAGGGAAACCATTCGAGTTGAAACGTGCCTGCGCTCAGAGGGGTGCCCCAAGGGCTTGGAGGGGCGGGGCCAGGCATCTGAAGCGCCTGGCCCCGCCCCCGAATAACTCGAGGAAAGCGCTTTCGCACCCATTCAGGTAACCTGGGTTTACTCCCAGCGACGAAGATCCACCAGCCGTGGGCTTCCGGGAGGCAATTCCTCTGGAGGAACAAGGATCACCTCGGCCCGGAAGCGTAGCCCTTCACGGATCGCCTCCTGCAGGCGAGCGCGTGTGGCTTCTGGATCCGTGACTCCTTCACGTAGAGCGACAAGGAATGTGAGGCGATCCACATGGGCCTCCCGATCTACGACCGCCTGGTAGGCATGGATTTCGGAGAAGCGAGCGAAGACCGCTTCTATCTGGCGGGGATGGAGGAACATCCCGCGCACCTTGACGGCTTCGCCGACCCGTCCCAGGATTCCCATCAGGCGCGGGGTGGGTCGTCCGCAGGGGCACGGCTCGAGCGCCCAGCGGGAGAGATCGCCAGTTCCGAAGCGGATTAACGCATAGGCCGGATGAAACAGCGTCACCACCACCTCACCGATCTCACCCGGGGACACTGGCTCGCCGGTCTGCGGATCGCAGAGCTCCACATAGGCGTCCTCTGGAACATGGAGCCCATCTTCATGCTCGCATTCATAACCCAGGCAGCCGCATTCGGCGGTTCCGTAACCTTGGCGAACGGTCAACCCGTAACGCTGCAAATCCTGGCGTAGGGAAGGGGGAAGGGGCTCGGCGGTGACGAAGGCCTTGCGCAGAGAGAGGTCGCGCGATGGATCCCAGCCTGCTGCCTGAGCCCGTTCCAGCAAATTGTAGAGATAGCTGGGCAACCCGATGTAAGCGGTGACCTGAAGCGTGCGGAGGGCCTGGAGTTGGAGCTCCTGTTGGCCGATGCCGCCTGGGATGGCCGGGCAGCCCAAAACTTTAAGGGCCTCCTCAAACATGGCGCCGGCCGGCGTCAGATGATAGGAGAAGGCGATCAATACGCGATCGCCAGGTTCGAACCCTGCCGCTCGCAACGCGGGGGCCCAACGCCAGGGATCAGGGACAGCGGGCTCTGGCTCATAAAGGGGCCCGGGGGATTGAAAGACCCGACGCAACTGCTCCAGCGGAACCATCAGCATCCCCCCAAAGGGGGGATCCGCTTGCTGGCGTTGGAGGAGCTCATCTTTACGCAGCACTGGGAGCCGGGATAGATCCTGCAGGGCCTGGAGATCCCGAGGGCGCAGGCCGGCCATCTCCATGCGGGCGCGAAATCCGGGTGCGTTGCGGTAAGCGCGTTGGATGGCCTTACGGATATGAGGGAACTGTTGCTCCTGGTAAGCGGTCAACAAGTCCATCGCGATCCCCTCCCTTCGTGGGGAGGCCGCCGGAGGCGGCCTCTCTGCTCTCAAAACCTCTCAAGGGCGCGAGGGAGGCAATGGCCCCGTTGTTGCCCCCAGCTTCTCCCTGGGCGCCAGGGCGGCTCTGCAGAGGCACTGGGATCCCCACCTCGTCACTTGCGGAACTCACCTTCAAAAGTCACCACGCGATCGCCAGCAGGGGTTCGGAAAGTGGCTGTTCCCTCTGCCGCGCGGAGTCCAAAAGCGTAGTCCCCGATTCCTTGCCACCAGGCCGCGACGACCGCGCCTGGGGTGAGACCCATTTCCTTTAATTTGTGTCCAGAGGTCACCGCGAGATTGGTGGTGACGGTGCGGGAGGAGAGGAAGAAAGTCACCCGGAGCTCATTGGTGGTCCGGGGCGGGATGCTCATGTCTTCATCGACGATCGGGGCGTGGACCGCGAAGTAGGCGCTTTGTCCATCTTTCTTTGCCTCCAATTGCGCCGTGAACTTGAGCTGGTCCAGCGTAACGGTTACATCGTTGGGGTTCTCGATCTTAAAGATATACGCCAGGCCCAACGGAAGGTCGGGGGCTGGCGGGGGAGGGGCCGGGGTAGGGGTGGGTGTGCCCGCCGGCGGTGGCGTGGGGGTGGGAACAGGGGTGGGCCATGCGTAATAAGCGACCACCTCCACTCGGGCCAGGGTGATCTTAGGGTCCTGAATTTGCGCGGTCCCAACCGGGCGACATGCCGCGGCGATCCCCATAATTGCCAACAGACCGATCCAGCGATATGTTTGTCGCATGGCGGCCTCCTATCGTTCGATTCTCCCGAGCGTATGGGTTTGCCCGGCAGGTGTTTGCTTGAACATGGTCGCGATGGGCTTGATGTATTGGTTTAGCGAGGGGCTTTTCCCCTGCATGACAAGGTGTAGGGCGAGCTCTTCGAGATCCGGACAGCCCTCAGGTCAGCCAGCGCTTCCGGCGCTTATACCATTTGGCCTCACGGAACCGCTTGCGGGTCCCCAGCTCCGTGAGCCCCAGATAGAACTCCTTGATATCAGGGTTGTCCCGGAGGACGTCGGCAGGCCCTTCCATGACCACACGGCCGTTTTCCAGGACGTAGGCGTGCTGGGCGATCTCCAGCGCCAGTTTGGCGTTTTGTTCCACCAACAGGATGGCGATGCCCTGCTCCCGGTTGAGACGTGTGATGATCTCCATGATCTCCCGCACGATCAGGGGGGCCAGCCCCAGGGAGGGCTCGTCCAGGAGTAACAACCTGGGGCGGGTCATCAGGGCGCGGCCGATGGCCAGCATCTGTTGCTCCCCACCGCTGCAGAAGCCCGCTATCCGGTTGCGGATGGTCTTCAGATGGGGGAAGTAGTGATAGACTAAATCCAGCCGCTCTGAGAGACTTCGTCCATCCCCGTGGTGGGCGCCCACCCGTAGGTTCTCCTCGACTGTGAGATGCTCGAAGACCCGTCGTCCCTCCAGCACCTGGATGATCCCCATCGCGGCGATCTCCTCCGCCGATTTGCGATCGATCCGCTCCCCCATGAACTCGATGCTGCCGTCGGTGATCTGGCCTTCCTCATGCTTGAGGAGGCCGGAGATCGCCTTTAGGGTGGTGGACTTGCCCGCGCCGTTGGCACCCAGGAGGGCCACGATACCCTGCGGGGGGACCTGCAGGGAGACCCCCTTCAGGACGAGGATCACCCGGTGGTAGCGGACCTCGATGTTATTCACCCGGAGCAGGACATCGCCTTGCGCCATCCAAAGCCCCCTTTTAATAACCTTTCCACTTCGGCCACTGGTCTGCGAATTTCTCCTTCAGGTCGACCAGCTTCAGGAGCTCAAATTTCCCGTTGCGAACGATGTATATTCGTACTTTACTGGTCGGCCGGTGATCATCGGGCGTGTAGGTCAACGGCGGGACGCCCAGGCCGATATCTAGGTCGCGGAAGGATTCGATGGCGGCTTTGATCCCGGGGCCGTTCAGCTGGCCCGCGGCGTCAGCTTTCTTCAGGGCCTCGACCAGGAGCTTTACGTTCGCCCAAGCCTGCACCGTGCGGATCGTTCGTTCCTTAAGGGCCGGGTTGTATTTCTGGGCCGCCTCCTTCACCTCGGCCATCCCGGGGACGTCTTCGCCATAAAAGGCGGTGACCGCGATCCCGATCACGCCTTCCGCCTGGGGGCCCAGGAGGCGCAGGAGGTTCTCGTCGTATCCCCAGTTATTGACCAGATGATCCGCCTGCAATCCGAGGGCTTTCGCGTCGCGAATGGCGGTGGCCACAGATTGGGTGGTGTTGCCGTGCCAGATGACGTGAGGGTTGAACTCCTTGGCGGCCAGGACCTGGCTCTTGGCGTCCAGGGCGGTCAGGGAAATGTCCTGATCCGGCCCGATCTCGAAGCCCAGCAGCTGAGCGAACTCCTTGAGGCCCTTAATCGGCGCGTTGCTGTAGGGGACGGGGAAGGCATAAAACATCACAATGCGGGGTTTCTTCCCGGCTTCCCGCTCGGCCTTGAAACGGTCATCCTTCAACCAGATCTCCTCATACCATGCCAGGAGCGCCGCCCGCGCGTTGGTGGTGTAATCGGAGGCCGCGAAGAAGTTATAGGGGGTCTTGGCGGGATCCGTCAGCTCCCCAGAGTAGGAAGCGGAGATGTAGGGGATCTGATCCTTAGCCACTGTGGGCGCGAGGGCCGACGTGTCCCCGGTGCCCCAGCCCAGGACAGCGACCACTTTATCGATGTCGCGGTACCGTTTGTAGAGGGTGATGGCTTCCGGCACCCGGTAGCCGTAGTCGTTCAGGATCAGACGGATCCGCTTCCCGTTCACCCCGCCGTGGTCGTTGACCCAGCGGATGGCGTCCTGGATCCCCGCCGCGTAATCCTTGCCTACATCGGAGGTCGGCCCCGTGGTGTCCATGATGGCTCCGATGGGGATCTCGCCCCCTGGGGCCCGGGCTGCAGGGGTTGCCTGGGGTGCGCAGCCCAGCGCAAGGGCGAGCATCGTTAGCAACGTGATCACCGTGATCGCCATTCCTCCGCGCTTGGCCATGGCTTCCTCCTTATCCCGAAGGTTGGGCGAGCGGGTGGAACTCAGGCCCGCTCATACGCGCTCATAAGAGAACGGCCACAAATGGATATAGTTCTTGATCTGCCACCAGCGGTAGGCCAAACCATTGGGCTCGTAGAGAAGGAAGAGAATAATGGCCAGACCGAAGGCGGCCTCCTTGACGAACAGGAATGAGGTCTCAAGGGATGGGAAGAAAGGCGCTAACCAAGATACGATGTTGCGAAGGGCTTCCATTACCAGAGTCATAAACAGAGAGCCGAAGATCGTCCCGTAATTGCTGCCCAGGCCGCCGATGAGGATCACCCCCACCAACCAGAGGGACCACGACCACGTGAAGTGCTCAGGGCTCACGGCGAAAAGATTGGCGATCCAGAAGGCACCGGCCATCCCGCCGAAGACGCCAGCCATGAAAAAGGCCAAGAGCTTATAGGCCACGATGTTGATCCCCAGGGCCTCCGCGGCGATATCGTGGTCCCGGATGGCCATCCAGGCGCGGCCGATCCGGGTACGTGCCAGATTGGTCATCGCCAGCACGGAGAGAGTAACCAGGGTGATCATTAAATAGTAGATATCGCGATCGCTTGTGAGCTCCCAGGGGCCGATCGTGATGGTTCCTGGCGGCAGTGAGAAAGAGTGCCCCCGTTCGCCGATGCGGCTCACATACTGGGTGATGATGAAGTCCACGGTAATGAACTGGGCTGCCATGGTCGTCATAATGAGGTAAAAGCCTTTCACCCGAGCCGAGGGAAGCCCGAACAGCACCGACCACAGACCGGCCACCACCATGGCGGCCAGGAAGGCCAGCGGGTAGGGAATGTGGTATTGCAGCACCAGGACGGCGCAGGTGTAAGCCCCAGCGGCGATGAAAGCGGCGTGGCCTAAGGTGACCTGGCCGGTATAACCGATAAGCAGCTGAACGCCCATGGCCGAGAGGATCGTGTAGCCGACGAGGTTGGCCAGCGAGAGCCAGTACGGGGAGGCGATCTGAGGGAAGATCAGGAACAAGAAAACCAGAAGCCCCCACATCCGGAGCTTCACAAACGTCGTTGGCCAGAGGGCCTGATCCTGCTTGTAGGTTTGATAAAACACCCCGCTGGGCAGATGCATGCGCATGGGATCCCCTCCGATCGCGTCTCAAACCCGCTCGATCCGCACCCATCCGAAGAGCCCGTAGGGCTTAATCAGAAGCACCAGGGTCATCACCGCGAAAGGAAAGATTTCCTTGACCCCACCAGGCGTGAAGCGGTCCAGGTAGCCTCCAGCCAGATTTTGAAGGATCCCGATGAGGATCCCGCCGACAATGGCCCCCGGCACCGAGTTCAAGCCGCCCAGCACCACCGCCGGCAGCACCAAGAGGCCCAGGTAGCCCACCGAGATGTTGACGCCGTTGATGTTGCCCAGCAGCGATCCGCCCACCCCGGCGGCCATGAAGGCGATGGCCCAGGCCGCCGCATAGACGAACTTCGGGCTGATCCCCAGGGCCATCGCCGCCATTTCATCGTCCGCCATTGCCTGCATGGCCAGGCCCCAGCGGGTGTAGCGGAAGAACGCCACCAGGATCCCCAGCAGCGCCAGGGCGGCGATGAAGCTCCAAAGGTAGACCTGGCCGATCACGATCGAGCCCAGGCGGATCGGCTCGTAGGGGAAGACCGGAGGGTGGAACACACGGGTATCCGTGCCCCAGATCAATTCGATGATGCCTCGGAAGAAGAACGAAAGACCCACGGTGACCATGATCACGGTGAGCACCGGCTCCCCAATCAGGCGCCGCAGGAAGATCCGTTCGGTCAGTATCCCCAAGATCGCACCGATGATCAGGGTCGCCAAGAGGGCGAGGGGAAAGGGAAGCCCCCATTGATAGAAGGTAAGGGAGACATAGGCCCCGATGAGGGTTAATTCCCCCATGGCCAGGTTGAGCACGCCCGAGCATTTATAGATCAGCACCCAGCCCAGGGCGACCAGGGCGTAGATGCTGCCCACCATGATCCCTGTGAGCACCAGCTGAAGGAAAATCTCCATCGCACTCCCCTTCTCAAAGGATGCGGAGGCCTTTGAGATAAGCGAAATGGTTTTTGGGAGCGGACCGATTGGGTTTTGGCGTCTGAAGAGATAGGCCCAGCCCGTCTCATTATTGGGAAGCCGTAGGCCAGCGCGGTGGCCGCTTCTCTAAGAAAGCGCAGATCCCCTCCTGGGCATCCGCGGCCATCGCGTTGAGGGCCATCACCTCTTTGGCGTAGGCGTAGGCTTGAGACTGAGGCATCTCCAGCTGGCGATAGAAGGCCTGTTTGCCCAGGCCGATGACGAAGGGGCTGGCCGCCGCGATCCTCTCCGCCAGGGCACGGGTCTCCGCCTCCAAGGCCGCCCGAGGGACGACGCGGTTCACCAGGCCATAAAGGAGCGCCTCATGGGCGGAGATCGGCTCGCCGGTCAGCAGCATCTCCATCATCTTCTTGCGCGGAAGGTTCCGGCTCACGGCGACCATGGGGGTCGAACAGAACAGTCCGATTTTCACTCCTGGGGTAGCGAAGCGGGCGTCCTCGGAGGCAACGGCCAGATCGCATGTGGCCACCAGCTGGCAGCCAGCCGCGGTGGCCATTCCATGAACCTGGGCGATCACTGGCTGGGGGATGGACTGGATGGTGTCCATCAGGCGGGTGCAGACATCAAAAACATGGCGGTAGAAATCCGGGGAACGGCCGACCAGCTCGTTGAGATCGTGGCCGGCGCAGAAGGCCGGCCCGTTGCCTCGCAGGATGACCACCGCGATCGCCCGATCCTCGCCGATGGCCTGGAAGCAATCCGTCAGCTCCAGCATATGGGCCACCGAGAGGGCATTGCGTTTCTCCGGGCGGTTCATGGTCACGCAGGCGATGCGGCCATCCACCTCGAAGAGAATGTGCTGATAAGCGCGGGTCGCCACCGCCGCCATGGAACCCCTCCTGACAGAGCAGATGAACTCGCCGCCCTCCTCACGCGCTGACGGTTGTTCGATGATGTCGTTAAGGCCTGCGCGAGCAAACGAACGCTGTTTTTGCTCTCACTCTTCTGTCTTCATGGATGCTGGAACCTGTACCCCCTCGGCAGGCATCCATGCCGGAATGGGCTCCAGATCCACGATCCGCAGATCCGCCTGGATCCGGTTTACGGAACCGTCCTCATAAGTAATAGTTGTCTCGAAACGGACTTTGTGAGTGGAGGGATCATAGAGGGCTTGGACGATCGGCTGATAGCGTTGCATTAAGAAGGCGCGCCGGAGCTTGCGGGTGCGGGTGAGCTCCTGATCGTCCGCGTCGAACTCCTTGAACAGGTTCACAAAGCGAACGATCCGGGCGGGCTCCGGGAGGCTCTGGTTCACCCGTTGGATTTGTTTGGCCACCAGGTCGTAGACCTCCGGCTTCTGGGAGAGCTCCTGATAACTGGTGTAGGGGATGCGCCGGGCCTCGGCCCATTTGCCCACCACGTTGTAGTCGATGCAGATCACCGCGGTGACGTAAGGCAGCTCGTGGCCGATCACCCACGCGTCCTTGATGTAGGGGCTGAACTTCAGACGGGTTTCAATGTATTGCGGCGCGAAGGGCCGTCCGTCGCGCAGCGTCATCACATCCTTCGAGCGATCGAAGACCACCAGATGGCCATCCTCATCGATAAACCCTCGATCCCCGGAGTGCAACCACCCATCCCGCAGCGCCTCCGCCGTGGCCTCGGGGTTCTTGTAATAACCATGGAACACGCTCGGGCTGCGGGACAGGATCTCTCCATCCGGGGAGATGCGAACCTCGGTCTCCGGGATCGGCTTCCCGACTGTGTCGAACTTGATGTCATCGTCCCGGTGGAGCACCGAGATCCCCGAGATCTCGGTCTGGCCATAGATCTGTTTGAGGTTCACCCCCAGGGCATGGTAAAAGCGGAAATGATCCGGTCCCATGGCGGCCCCACCGGTATAGGCATAGCGCACCCGGGTCAGCCCCAGACGGTCCCGGACCGGTCGGAAGACCAGCCAATAGGCCAGCCATCCCAGCAGCCGCTCCAGCGGGGTCGGTTTTTGCTTGGCGAACTTTCGATCGGCCAGTCGATATCCGATTGCCATCCCCCACTCAAACACCTTCCGCTTCAACCATGTCGAATCCGCGTGCATCACTTGGATCGTGCGGACCATCTGTTCCCATACCCGCGGTGGGGAGAAGATGACGTGAGGGGCTATCTCTCGCAGATCGTGCCACGCCGTCTCCGGCTCCTCCGGGAAGTTGATGACGAACCCGGCCAGGATCCCGCTGGAAACGGACATCATCTGCTCGCCGATCCAAGCGAAGGGAAGGAAGGAAACATATTCGTCATCTTCGTAATAGGGATCCACTCGCATCAGGTTCTGGCCCATCTTCAGGAGGTTGTAATGGGAGAGGAGGGCCCCTTTGGGTTTCCCGGTGGTCCCGGAGGTGTAGAAGAGCAGGGCGATATCGTCCCCATGTCCCTGGGCGACCATCTCATCGAAGAGAGCGGGGTGCTCCTGCGCGACCTCCCGGCCTAAGCGCATCACCTCGGTCAGGGGCATCAACATGGGATCACGATAATTGCGCATCCCTCGGGGATCGTCCCAGAAGATCCGTTCGATCTTCGGGCAACGATCCCGCACCGCCAGGATCTTGTCCACCTCCTCCTGGGTTTCGCAGACCACAAAGCGTGCGTCGCTGTGATCTAAGATATAGGCGATCTCGTCCGTGAGGCTGTCCTGATAGAGCCAGACCGCCACCCCGCCCACGCATAACGCGGCCATCTCCGCCCACAAGCCCTCAGGCCGGTTATCGCCGATCAAAGCCACCTTGTCATTCCGACGAAGCCCCAGCTTATGAAAACCCAAGGCGAGGACCTGGACTCGCTCTAAATAATCCGCCCATGTGTAAGAGCGCCAAATCCCGAACTCTTTCTCTCGCATAGCGACCTTGCGGTCGCCATACTCCTTCGCTGTGCGAACCAGCTGTTTGGGGATGGTGAGGTCCTTGGTGATCTCAATCTCGAGGGCTCGGCATCGCTTACCGGCGCGTCGCATAGGCCGCTTCCTCCTCCCCGAGGTAAGCCTGGATCACCACGGGGTCCCGCTGGATCGCCTCAGGAGGCCCCTCGGCGATCTTGCTGCCGAAGTTCAGCACTGCCACGCGATGAGAGAGATCCATCACTACGCCCATATCGTGCTCAACCAGCACGCAGGTGACCGCCCAACGCGGGTTCTCATTGATCTCCACGATGAAGCGAGCCATGTCCTCGACCTCTTCCAGGTTCAACCCGGCCATCGGTTCGTCGAGGAGCAGGAGACGGGGCTCCAGGGCGAGGGCACGAGCGAGGTCCACCCGCTTCTGCAGGCCATAGGGGAGCATCCCAACGATCCGATGCCGCAGGTGGCCGATCTCCAACAGGTCCAGGATCTCTTCCTCTATAAATGCCCGATGGGCCAGCTCTTCTCGTTCCCCTGGACCCCAATAGAGCAGCGCGCTCAGGAGGTTGGTCTTCATGTGGATATGGCGGCCCAGACGGACGTTATCCAGCACGGTCATGTTTTTGAAGAGCTCGGTCTTCTGGAAGGTGCGGGCGATACCCAGGCGAGCCCGTCGATGAGGGGGGAGTCGAGTGAGGTCATGCCCATCGAAGAGGATGCGGCCGCGTTGAGGGCGATAGAGGCCGTTGATGCAGTTGAGGAGACTGGTTTTCCCTGCGCCGTTCGGGCCGATGATGGAGAAGATCTCGCCCCGGCGCACATGGAGAGAGACCCCGTTTAGGGCCACGACACCGCCGAAAGCTAAAAAGAGATCCTCAACCTGCAGGATCACAGCAGGGGAACTCATTAGAAAACGCTCCCGGCCGGGGAATAATGGGTGGGGAGGAAACCCTGGCCCCTCGTTTTTATATCCCATCTTAATAACCAATCGTTTGTTTGTCAAGGGGCGAGGTTTAAAGTGACTGTTCACCTGTTGGTGAAATTGGGATAATCAAGGGGAGACACCCCCTGGAGGAGGCCCATGCGATTGTTGTTCGTCCTCCCCAAAGTCGAGCCCGAGAAGATCCCACCTCCCACCGTTTGCCCCCGGCCCGGGTGC
>NZ_JBHOQJ010000298.1:0-1626 GCF_042408365.1 Thermoflexus sp. | reverse complement strand
CCGGGCGCCAGAGGCGCCCGGCTCCGCTTTGTCTATTCAATTCTGAGACCGATGAACTTTAAGGACTATAATTTCATCGGAAAGCGTAGCCTATCAACCGCGCCCTCAATCTGCGCCTTCTGGAGGAGATCCCATGGATTTCCAACTCAATGACGAGCACCGCATGGTGCAACAGATGGTCCGCGAATTCGCCGAGCGGGAGATCCGGCCGGTCATCAAGGAGCACGACCGCGCCCAGAAACCGATCCCGTGGCTCTTCGAGCGCATGGCGGCCCTGGGGCTTCTGGGGATCTGTATCCCCGTGAAATACGGTGGCGCGGGGATGGATTACATTTCCCTCGGCCTAGCCTGTGAGGAGCTCGAGCGTATTGACAGCTCGCTGCGCGTGGTGATGTCTGTGCACGTCGCCCTGAACTCCCTCTCTCTTCTCCAATGGGGGACCGAGGAGCAAAAACAACGTTACCTGGTCCCTCAGGCGAAGGGGGAGAAAATCGCCGCCTATGCCCTCACCGAGCCTGGGGCTGGATCCGACGCCGCCGCGATTCGCACGACGGCGAAGCGCCAGGGGGACGTCTACATCCTGAACGGGGAAAAGACCTGGATCAGCCTGGCTGACCTGGCAGATCACTTCCTGGTGATCGCCAAGACCGATCCCGAAAAAGGTCATCGGGGGATGTCTGCCTTTATCGTGGAGCGAACGTTCCCCGGCGTCCGAACCGGCACCATCCACGGGAAGCTGGGGGTCCGCGCGGGCAATACTGGGTGGATCGTCTTCGAGAACACCCCTGTGCCGGCCGAGAACCGGTTGGGGGAGGAGGGGGAGGGATTCTACATCGCCATGGCCGCTCTGGACAACGGCCGCTACACGGTGGCGGCAGGGGCCACCGGACTGATCCGAGCCTGTTTGGAGGCCTCGGTGAGGTATGCCAATGAGCGGATGACCTTCGGCCGGCGCATCGGGGAGCACCAGCTGGTCCAGGAGATGATCGCGAAGATGGCCGCGAACTATGAAATCGCCCGCTTGCTTTACCTGCGGGCCGGTTGGATGAAAAACATGGGGCTGCGCAACACCCGCGAGACCAGCTTGGCCAAGTGGTTCGCCACCGAGGCCGCCGTTCAGGCCGCTCTGGATGCCATCCAGATCCATGGAGCGTACGGCTACAGCGACGAATATGACGTCGAGCGCTACCTGCGCAACGCGAAAGGGGAGGTGATCTACGAGGGCACTAGCCAGATCCACACGATCCTTCAAGCCGAATACGCCCTGGGCTATCGGAAGGATCGCCCTCTCCGATGCGAGCTGCCGGCCTACGATCCGGAGCTCTGGCGCGCGGAGCCAGCGATTGCTTGAACATCTTCTGAACATCGCCCGGCCACAATAAATATACGTGGATCCTAACGTTTGGATCCTCCCTCGCTGGATTCGAAACGGGCGCCGGAGCGCCTAGGTGCTCCCTGTCGCCCTTGAGGCTGCGGGGAGAGGGAGAGGATGGAGGGGCTATCCGTCCCCTCCACCGCGTATCCCCAAAACGAAGGGAGATGAAGCGCTGCTGTTCCTTCCAGGTTTGATCTCCGGTTTTGGTCTCCTGGGGGTTTGGAGGGCGAGCCGTGGGCCTTCGGCCCCGG
>NZ_JBHOQJ010000289.1:0-4271 GCF_042408365.1 Thermoflexus sp. | reverse complement strand
GGGCTTCGCCTCTTGGTGGTGGCCGCCGCCGAAGCCCTTCCGTACCCGGACGACACCTTCGATGTGGTGCTCTCCCATGAGGTGATCGAGCACGTGGCCGACGATCGCCGGGCGGTGGCCGAGATGGTCCGCGTGTTGCGGCCCGGCGGGCGGATCCTCCTGTTCTGCCCGAACCGCTGGTTTCCCTTCGAGACCCACGGGCATTACTGGCGGGGACGTTATCGTTTCGGGAACACGCCGCTCATCAACTATCTCCCGGATCCCTTGCGCAATCGCCTGGCGCCCCACGTGCGGGCTTACAGCGGGCGCGCCCTGCGCCGCCTCTTCGCTGGCCTCCCCGTCCGCATCGTCCACCACACGCGGATCTTCCCCGCCTTCGATCGGATCGCGCGGCGGCATCTCCGCTGGGGCCGCATGTTGCGCCGCCTGGCCGACCTTTTGGAGCGCACGCCCTTGAACCGGCTGGGCCTTTCCCATTTCATGGTTGTGGAAAAAACACCGGGGCAACCTTTCGGCGCTGGTCCGCTGACGACAGGTGGCCCCTCTGTTCGGTAGGGGCAACCACAAGGGTTGCCCCTACCGAACGCCCGACCCCTTCACCCGCACGGGCAGCTCCAGGTGATCGCGCCCGTCCTCCGCTCGGACTCGCTCCATCGTGTCCGGATCGTAGAGCACCACGATCAAGCGGCCCTCGCCGGATAGGGGCTCCCGGAAGACCACCGGATGGGGATCCTCGATGAATTCCCCTTGGACCCAGGAGGTCGTCGGAATCGCCCCGTCGGCCGGGGGCCGGTCGTCCTGGCCGACCAGACGTCCTTCCGGGTTGAGAACTTGGACCGAGACCACGTAAGGGCGCTCGATGGGATCCTCGTTGAGCGCCCGCCAGATCAAGCGGACGTTCAGGGTGTCCCCGGGCCGGATGACGGTGCGATCCAAAGAGAGCCCAACGAGCTCGGCCAAGCCGGGGAAGCGCTGGCCGACCGGGATGTCGTAGGGCGGCGGCTCGAACCGACGTGGCCGTCCGGAGATCTCCACCGCCCCCAGGGGGATCCACGGACCCTTCCCCCAGCGCAACCGCACCTCCGCCGGCCCCGCCGTCGCCTGCGGCGATACCCAGACCGCGCGCCGGTCGAGCACCGGAAGCCCCGGGATCCATTGCGAGACAGGGTAGCGGTCGTAGCCCGGATCCCCCGTCTGACGGCCCAAGACCTCCTCACCGCGGGCGATCTCCAAGGTCAGGGGTTGATCCGGGAGGCCGGCGCGGTCGGCCTGGAGGAGCAGCAACGCCCGCAGCGGCTCCCCTGGGGCCAGAGGGGAAGCGACCAACTGGAATCCCAGCAGCTGCAGCCCTTCCCCTAAGGGGATCGGATCCTTTAAACGGGGCACCTCAGCCATTGTCCCATAGGGGTCCGTCGTGAGGCGGGGTGGGCGGATCGCCACCGGGCCCAGGGTCAGGGATCGGCCGCCGGGGTTGCGCGCCTCGTCCAAGATGTCCAGCCCCTTCAAGTCCGGCTCCCGATACAACGTCACCGTCAGCGTATAGGGTCCGGGGGGAGCGCCCAAGGGGACCGGGACCACGAAATAGGTGGTGGTCTCCTCGCCGGGGGACCAACGGGCGGTGTACCGATGAAGGTCGTTCATGAGCATCCAATCCATCCCGCTCACCCGTTGGCGCCCGACGTCGAGGAGGGCGACCGCCGCCTTCAGGTTCTCCGGGATCGGGGCGGGCATCCGCCAGCGGAGGGCCACTGCCACCCCTTCCCCGGCACGGGCCTCCGTCTCTGTGAACACACCGGATAGCCACAGGCGGTCCCCGAAATTGATGGAGACAGGCCGCAACGGCGGCATCGCCACGGGCCGCTCCAGCTCGTAGACCCAGAGCGTATAGCCCGAGAACTCTCGATGGTCGATCAATCGCCCGGCGCGTTCCAGCAGGAATGGGATGAAACGCTTGTCGTCGGTCACCGAGCGGAACCAGTGCAGAAGGAAGACCCGCCGCTTGTCGGCCGTGACCGCCTGGAGCTCCGCGAGGCCTGCTGCTTCCCGACCCCGCATTTTGATCCCTTGGATCGGGGCGGGGCCCGTGTAGTATTGCTGAAGTGTGTATTCCTCGGAATCCACGACGATCGCATCCTCCGACGTCGTCGCCGCGTTGAGATACGCCGCCACCCCGCGCACGTCCTCCCGGAAGAAGGCCGGGTCGTAGTAAACGATCCACAGCCCTTGGAGGAAGGTGGCCCCGATGGCTGACGCCATAGCCAGCGTGAGGGCCCGGCCGGGCAGGCGGAGCGACCGGGGCGCCGACCAGAGGGCGGCCATCAGGGCGGCGTCTGTGAGCAACAGGGCCGGGGTGAGCATCAGGATGTAGCGGGGGTGGACAATGGGCTTCCACCGGGTGATGACGAAGACCAGCAGCAAGGGGATGGCGAAGGCGGTCAGCCACAGCACGGGCCGGGAGGGGCGGCGGCGACGCCATGCGGCTAGCCCCGCCAGGAGCAGCGCCCCGGCGAAGGCCATCCCGTAGGCCGCCGAAGCGGCGACGAACCATGGCCGCGGCGGCGGCTCGCCGGTCTTCCCCAGGACCTCCCGGATGCCGATGTTGAAGAAATGCCAGGTCAAGGAAAGGAACTCCAAGAGAGTCGGGAAGGTGGCCCGCTCGTCGCTGTGCTGGCCGGTCTGGCGGTAGGCAGGAGGTAACCACGGCGCGTAGGCGAGCACCACCAGGGCCTGGGCCAGTGCCCAACGGCGGAAATTCCATCGACGATCTTCGATGGGTTGGCGCATGAGCAATACGAGGGCGGCGAGGTTCAGGAAGGCGACGGCGACTACAGAGAAATAATGGGTATACATCATCGCCACTTCCGTGATCCCGAGGGCGGCCAGGGTCCCTGTGGGCCAACGGCGGGCGTTGATGAGGCGACCCAGGAGCAGGAGGGTGAGCAGGTACTCCAGGGCGAAGAGGGTATACATTCGGGTCTCCTGCGAGTAATACACATAGGCCGGGGCCAGCACAGCCAACCCGGCAGCCAGGAGCCCGACCCCGCGCCCAGCGCCCTCCCGGCCGACCCGATACAGTAAGGGGAGGATCAGGATCCCGAAGATCGTCGAGAGGAACCGCGTGGTGAACTCGGTGTAGCCGGCGAATATTCCCCAGATCGAGAGCAAGATGTAGTAAAATGGGGGATGGATATCCACCGCTGTCATCCGGATGGCGGTGAGGATGCCATGGCGGGCCAGATAGGTGCTGTAGCCTTCATCCCACCACCAGCTTTGAACCGCGATGCGGTAAAGCCGCAAGGCGAAGGCCAGTAGGATCATCCCGAGGAGCACTCGATCGACCCGGATGGCGCGCTGCATCAGTGGGATTCCACTCCTTCTATTAGATTCAGCCCAAGCCCGCATAATCTGCTGGTAGGAAAGGGCGGGGAGAGGGTAAGCCCTCAACCCGCGGTTTCCATCCCCTTGTCTGGAGATCTAAACTTAATATATAATCGACCCTAAAATTCTCACGGACCAACGAAATGCTCACGCGAGCGCGGCTTGGAGAACGGTGGCGGACCTGGCGTCAGGTGTTCCTGGAGTTCTTCTACGGGTTTGCGGCTTACGATGTCGTGCGGCATCTGCTGGAGATGCGCGCTGCGGCCGAGAATCTTTTCATCACTGCCCTCTTCGGCGATCTCATCGGCCTTCCGATCATACCACCTTACTACAGCTTGCGCCTCTTGCCCTATGTGGTCCCCATCCTGGGTACTTGGAAACGCCGCGTGCTGCGGGAGCGAGAGTTCACGGATGAGCACGATTACCATCTGCACGGGCTATGAGCTCGTTTCCATAGGATTTGGGCGGGCTGCATATCCAGCGAATGCCTGGTCCATGGCTTAGCTTGGGGGGTCGGGGGGCCTTTGGCCCCTCCTCCGCCCAGCCCCCGTGCTCCCCCCTTTCTGCAGCCCAAGGGGCCGTGGGAAGGGGGCCATTAAAAAATAAAAGATAAAATCAAAGAGCACCATGACGCTTGTTCATTTTTTCAATTCGGACCATTCTAGGATAAAAGGGGCTTGCCGTCCCTTGATGACGAAAATTAAACCATCTGGGAGGAAGAACGACATGACGGAGCAAAAGCCTCAAGAGAGCCTGTTGCGCCGGGTGCTGACTTTTGTACAGGAGTTGACTTATGGTATGGCGAGCCACGATATGGCCCGCTATGCGCTTCGCACCCGGGCGAGCATGGAGCATCTGTTCATCCTGATCACCATGGGCGATCTCATCGGTGT
>NZ_JBHOQJ010000278.1:0-3953 GCF_042408365.1 Thermoflexus sp. | reverse complement strand
CCGGGCGCCAAAGGCGCCCGGCTCGCCCCCAAACCCCCGCGGGTGATTTTAAAATTACGCCAGTGCGGCAAGCAACACGCTGAGCAAATATAGCGCGATCAGCGGCACCATCACAATGGACATGTTCACAGGGTCCACGGTCGGGGTGATCGCCGCGGCGATGATGGCGATGATGAGCACGGCGAAACGCCATGCCCGGAGCAGCTGGCGGGCGTTGATCAGCCGCGCCTTCGCCAAGGCGAAGAACACCAAGGGCATCTCAAAGCTCAACCCCAGCCAGAACATTAAAGAAACCACGAACGAAAGATAGCTGGATGGGCGGGGCTCCGTGCGGATGCCTGCGAAGGTGGTCAGGAAAGGGATCGCAACGGGCATCATCACGAAGTAAGTGAAGGCCGCTCCTCCCAGGAAGAGCATGGTGGCCAGCGGCACCAGCAGGAGGGTGAGGCGCCGCTCGTGGGGCAGCAGCCCAACATAGATGAATGCTAGGATCTGATAGGTGATGTAGGGAAACGAAAGGGCGAACCCGGCCAGGAGGGCCACCCGCATATAGGCGGCGATGCTCTCGGTCACGTCGATGGAAACCAGACCGGCGCGTCCTCCTACCGGGGCCGCCAGGATGTCGATGATCCGGTCCGCGATCAGCAACCCGATCCCTGTCCCGATCCCCAGGGCGATCAGGCTGCGGAGCAACCGCTGACGCAGTTCCTCCAGGTGTTCCAGCAGCGGCCGGGGCTGGTCATGTGTGCGAGCTTTCGCGGTCTTGCGAGCGCTCGGTCGTCGGAGGATTCGCATAGGTGGTCCCGCTGGAAGGTGGCAGTTGATAGGCGGCCGCCTCCGGTGGGAGGGCGACCTCCGGCGGCTCGGATGTGGCGCGTTCGATCTCGCGGCTGGCCTCCCGGACCTCGGCCTCCCACTCCCGTCGGAACTCCTCGTATAAGAGCTGGGCTTGTCGGATCCATCGGCCCAGCTGATAGGCCAGGCGGGGGAGATCCCGCGGCCCCAGCAAGATGAAGGCCAGCAAGAAGATGAAGGCCAGCTCCATCGGTCCAATGCCGAACAGACTATCCATTGGGCGGTCCTTCCCCTCACATATTCTGTGAGGAACAGATAGATCGCCTGCCCCAAAACGATGGCGCTCGTCTGATGGGGCCGTCGAAGGCAGCCCCCTCTACGGTGAGGTCGGCCCCTTTCCCTCAATCCCCCCCGCGATGCTGCCCAGCACACCGTTGACGAAACGCGGGGTGCTGTCGGCGCCGAAGATCTTCCCCAGTTCAACGGCTTCGTTGATGGCCACGGCGGGGCTGACCCGTCGGGCGATAACGAATTCAAAGATCGCGATCCGGAGGATGTTGCGGTCGATGACCGACATCTGGGACACGGGCCACGCCGGGGCATAGCGCTGGATCAGGCGATCGATTTCCGCCTGATGGGCCAGCACCCCCGTGACCAGCTCCTGCACGAAGGCCCGGGCCTCCGCCGGGAGCGGCTCCACCTGGAATCGGGCGGACAGGACCTCACCGGCCGGGTGACCGGCCAAATCGATCTCATAAAGGGCCTGCAGGGCCACCATG
This sequence comes from Thermoflexus sp., assembly GCF_042408365.1. Classification (GTDB taxonomy): domain Bacteria; phylum Chloroflexota; class Anaerolineae; order Thermoflexales; family Thermoflexaceae; genus Thermoflexus. Next base: position 2,379 of record NZ_JBHOQJ010000278.1, on the reverse strand, counting down.
CGGGCCCGGCGCATCAGGGGCATACCTTCCTGGGATCGATTGTTCCCCTCAACCTCGTTCATCCGACCGTGAGGCTTGCGAGGAACCACGCTCCTCCACCTCCACGTCGGCGATCAGAACGTTCACCGCCGCCACCTCCAGGCCGGTCAGGTCGTGGATCGCCCGCGCGACGGCCTCCTGGACCTGCTGGGCGATCTCGCGGAAGGGAACCTCAGGGCGCACCACCAACGCCAGATCGATGCGCACCTGATCGTTCACCACCGTCAGGCGCAGGCCGCCGGAGAGCGCCCACGGGCCCACCCGCACCTCCGCCAGGCGGGCGACGCCGGGGACCTGAATCGCCGCCTGGCGAACGATGTCTCGCAACACTTCGGGGGCCACCGTGATGCGCCCTGGGATCGCTGCGTAACTTTCCTCGGGCATCATGGATGTTTCTCTCTCCCCTGGCGAGGCTGGATCTCCTCTTGTGCCAACCAAGCCACCTCGGCGTCTCTCCGGGGCTGCGAGCCGCCCCGCGCAAGGTCACACGCAGGTCATCCCTCCATCCACCGTCAGGACGTGGCCGGTGATAAACGCAGCCTCATCAGAGGCCAGGAAAGCCACCGCATAGGCCACGTCCTCCGGGGTCCCCAGCCGTCCCAACGGAGTCATTCGCAGGGCCGCCTCTTTGAATTCCTGTGGCAGGGGCTCCGTCAGGTCCGTCGGGATGAGACCAGGGGCCACCGCGTTGACGGTGATGTTTCGTGAACCCACCTCCTTGGCCAGGGATTTGGTGAAGCCGATGAGGCCGGCTTTGGCAGCGGCGTAGTTCGTTTGCCCGGCGTTGCCCACCAGGCCAGCGATGGAGGTGATGTTAATAATACGCCCGTATCGCTGTCGCATCATCGGCCGCAGGGCAGCCTTCGTGCAGTTGAACGCGCTTTTCAAATTCGTGGTCAGGATAAAGTCCCAGTCCTCCTCTTTCATCATCGCCAGCAGGTTATCCCGGGTCGTCCCCGCGTTGTTGACCAGGATGTCCACCCGCCCGAAGGCTTCCAGGGCGGTGCGGATGAGCCTCTCCGCTTCCTCATAGCGGCTGACATCCGCCTGAACGGCGATGGCCTCTCCACCCGCGGCCCGAATGGCCTCCACCACTTCGCGAGCAGCCGCCTCGTTTTGCCGATAATTCACCACCACCCGGGCACCCCGCCGGGCCAGCTCCATGGCGATCGCCCGCCCCAATCCCCGAGAGGCTCCGGTGATCACTGCCACGCGGCCTTCCAGGTTCCCCATAGATGATTCCTCCGCGCGTTCAAGGTTGCAGGGGATTCCAAACGGCGCTCGCCCCGCCTTTGAGGATTTTACACCAACAGGATGCACATGGCCGGGCGGACACCAGGCCCGCCCCTACAAGGCGTTTGCACCTGATGTAGGGGCACCCACCAGGCCTGCCCCTACAATTCGAAAGAGGAAACCCTCCTCGCGAGGGACTTAGGGGGTTTAAAATCCTTATGATGATAAGGAGCGCAACGATGATCGCGCTGGCCTGGAGCGGCGGGAAAGATAGCGTGATGGCCCTGCACGCCTTGCGACAGCGAGGCGAAAAGGTGGCGGGGCTGCTGGTGACCCTGAACGAAGCCTTCGATCGCGTCAGCATGCACGGCGTGCGTCGCTCGCTGATCCACGCCCAGGCCGCTGCCCTGGGCCTTCCGGTCTATGAGGTCTGGCTCCCCAACCCGTGCCCCAATGAGGTTTACGAACAGCGCATGGCCGAGGCGGTCCGGCGCCTGATGCAGCGGGGGATCCGACGGTTTGCCTTCGGGGATCTGTTCTTGGAAGAGATCCGCGCCTATCGGCTTCGTCATCTGCTTCCGCTGGGGGTCGAGGTGCTCTTCCCCCTCTGGGGCGAGCCCACCCGTGATCTGGTCCAGCGGTTTCTCTTCCTGGGCTTTCAAGCGATAACGGTCTGTGTTGACGGAAGGCGCCTGGGCCCGAGCTTCCTGGGTCGGGTCTTGGACCTCGCTTTCCTGGCGGATCTGCCCGCCGATGTGGATCCCGCAGGGGAGAACGGGGAATTCCACACCTTCGTGTTTAACGGGCCGGGCTTTCATCAACCCGTCGCCTTCGCTCCGGGCGAGGTGGTCTTCCGGGACGGATTTTGGTTTCAAGATCTTATCCCTTTACGCCGTTGATATGCCTGCTATTGCTTCTTCCACTTCAATTTGGGGAATATGCGATGGGAGAATTATGTTTAGGGGGCGAGCTGGCGCGGCTGGAGGGCGGCGCTGTGGAGCGCCCGGAACGTGCGGCAGGCCGCCGGCAGCCTGGCTTCGCCCCGGGCTACCGCGGAGCTGGCCCGGCGGCAGCTCGCGCGGCTCGCGGCGGAGGTCGGAGCGGTGC
>NZ_JBHOQJ010000269.1:0-2513 GCF_042408365.1 Thermoflexus sp. | reverse complement strand
GGGGGCCTTCGACCCCCGGCCCAGCCCCAAAGACCCCAAAAATTTAAAAATGGATCAAGCAACAGCTTGCAAACGCTCAAGAGCTGAAGAGCCTCCATCCAAGCCATCCCAATCCCCCGATCCCGCCCATTATCAGGATCGCGTGATCCCATAGGGAACCCGTCCGCCAACAGGCCAGGCGCAGACGTTCTTTCGATAGCGGCCAAAGCCAAGGGATGCCTTGGGGCGTGAGGGCATCCAGAAAGAGATGGGAAAGGTAACTCGCTGCCCACGCCCCGACCAACGCAGGATCCCGCAACAAAAACCAGCCCAACGCTCCCCATAACCCCGCCATGGTCAACGAGTGCGTAGGGCCCCGATGGGGAAGCCGGACGAGCATCAACAGCAAAAACCCTCCGGCGATGGCGATCCCCGCTGCGGCGACCGATCGAAGCAGATACCCTGCGAGCAGCCCTCCAGCGATCCCGAGGAGCCCCAACCCACGCGCGCCCCGCCCGACCGAGCCCACATCCAAATCCACATCCGGGATCATGCCGGAGAACGCGCCCAGCGCCCCTCCAAGGGGCCCACCGATCCATAACCCAGTTGCTGCTCCCACCACGATGTGCGTGCGTAAACGCATTGCCCTCACCTATAATCTCTTGGATCCAAGCAGCCTTCCCCCTCTGCTCTCCAGATTGAGGAAAAGAACGGGGCCGAGCATGGGGGGAAGAGCCCATTCTACGATCCAGGGATCAACGCCAGCAACGCCTTGAGATCCCTCAACAGCGCCAGCAGCTTCAGCACCACAGGATCCAGCCCCGAAGCCCCCAGCGCGATATCCACCGGCTGGTCGAAGTTCACCGGGATCTGGGTGCGCACCGGCACGGTCATATTCAGGCGGACCGGAAGGCGGGTTCCTGAAGGCAAATTGATGAACACGGTTCCGTTGATCGTCCCCCCGCCGCCCGGCAATTGAAACGTGGCCGCAGTGGTGATGGGCACCGGCGCCAGGGTCACCACCACCGTGTCCTGCTGAACAGGGAGCTCAAAGGCCACAGGGACCGATTGGCGGATCGGAATCGTCGTAGAGATATGAGCGCCGCCCAGATCTTGCACCACCCCCTCCAGCCGGGCCACCGTCTCATTCACAGCGGCTTTGATGGATGCGAGCTGGGTGTATAACACGATCAGGACGATCAGAAGGGCCAGGTTCATCACAAAGGAGAAAAGAAGCGCAACGGTCTGAAAGGCTCGCCACAAATTTCTCATGAATTTCATCGCTCCCTCCGGTCCCTCTAGATATCACCTGCGGTAAGAGCACTCCTTCTGGATGCCCTTGGGCGGGCACAAGGACCGCTCCCACTCATTTTATGGGTGCCCGATAGCCGAAGCGCTCAAGGCTCGACCTCGACCCGGACGCCCTCGGAAGCGACTTCCACCACCCAAGCGCGCGCGGAGACACCAGCCTCCCTGAAGGCCGTAACCATCGCCGCGGCGATGGCCTCATGGCCCTCGGGGGCGAAGGCCGCCAGGGCCGGCCCTGAGCCGCTGATGCACACCGCGGCCGCCCCGGCCGCCCGCGCTGCGGCCACTACCCGCTCATACCCGGGAATCAGGCGCGCCCGATAGGGCTCGTGCAGCCGATCCCTCATCGCCCGGCCCAATAACCCCCAATCCCCTTCCCGGAACGCATGAACGAGGAGTGCCACGTGCCCGATTTGATAGATCACATCCGCGAGCGGCACGTGGGATGGAAGCAGGCGGCGGGCCATCTCGGTGGAAACCGTCACCGATGGGAGAGCGATAACCGCTCGCATCGGGGGAATTGGGACCCGGGTCGCGATCCATCCTTCATCATCTCGAGCCACCAGCACCAATCCACCCAGCAACGCTGGCGCCACGTTATCTGGGTGTCCCTCCAGCGCGACAGCCAGTTCCAACAAGGTCTCCGGCGGATCCGACAATCCCACCCAGGCTTGGGCCAGGGCCAGCCCCGCTGCCACCGCTGCGGCGCTGGAGCCAAGGCCAGACATCAGAGGGATCCGATTGTGGCAGCGCAAGCGCATGGGAGGCAATGGGACTCCCAACCGCTCGAAAAGAGCCGCAGCAGCGCGCACCACCCGATTGGCGGCATCGCGAGGAAGGACGTCCGCTCCCTCCCCTTCGATCACCACTTCCAGGGTGGAAGCCGGCTCCGCCTCGATCTCGTTATACAGACACAGCGCCAGCCCCATCCCGTCGAATCCAGGCCCGAGATTGGCTGTGGTCGCAGGGACACGCACTCGAATTCGCATGGGATCCCCCTGATGCTTGTGCAAACTCGAGGGCTTCCAGGAGCCTGGAGGCCACCTGCGGCTTGATCTTCGGGTGGAGTTACGCCGTCCGGAGTCCGCGCGAGGAGGCGGAAGGCTCCCACCCCCCTTCATCCCCCCTCCCCACGGCCGTGGAAACGGGCGCTAAAGCGCACCGCCACAAACAGGGGGGATGCAAAATGTTTTGGGGCGGAGCCGGGCGCCCTTGGCGCCCGGCTC
>NZ_JBHOQJ010000268.1:0-27106 GCF_042408365.1 Thermoflexus sp. | reverse complement strand
CAGCCGGTGCTTCCTCCTGGAGATCCCCCGATGTTCCTGGGGGAGTATCGGCATGGGATCGACGCGAAGGGGCGGATGTTCCTCCCAGCGCGCTACCGGCCGTTCTTCGCAGCGGGGGCGGTGCTCACCAGAGGCCTGGAGCCCTGTTTGTATTTATTCACCCTCCCCGAATGGCGGCGGGTGGCGGAGCGGATCAGTCAGCTCCCCCTCACGGCCCCAGAGGCCCGGGAATGGCGTCGGTTTTTCTTTGGAGGGGCCTTCGATGTCATCCCCGATGAACAGGGCCGGATTCTCCTTCCAGCTTCTCTTCGGGCCTATGCGGGTCTGGAGGGTCAAGCGGTCATCGTCGGCGTTCACACCTATTTGGAGATCTGGTCCCCCTCCGCCTGGCAGGAGATCCTGGAGCGCTTTCAGAACGGCCGGATCCCGCCAGAGCATTGGATGAGGCTGGAGATCTAAGCGCTCCTCCTACCCCAGCCTCATGTTGGGGCAGGGGGAGTCCAACGAGGCTGGACGTGGATATCCGCGATGCACATTCCGGTTTTGCTTCGTGAAGTGTTGGAGGGCTTGAGGGTTCGACCCGGTGGGGTTTACATCGATGCAACCGTGGGAGGAGGCGGTCATGCCGCCGCGATCCTGGAGCGCTCCGCGCCGGATGGCCGGCTCTTGGGGATCGACTGGGATCCTGAGGTGTTGGAGCGGGCGCGGGAGCGCCTGCGCTCGTTTGGCGAACGCGTGATCCTGGTCCACGGCTCCTATGCGGAGCTCCGGCGGATCGCAGTGCGTTACGACTTCTTAGAGGTTGATGGGATTTTGTTCGATCTGGGCCTTTCCTCATGGCAGCTGGCTGACCCTCGTCGGGGGTTCAGCTTCCAGCTCGAGGGCCCGCTGGACATGCGTTATGACCCTGAGCATGGGATCCCCGCGGCGGAGATCGTGAACCGTTGGCCGGAGAAGCAGTTGGCGGAGGTGATCCGTCGATACGGGGAGGAACGGTTCGCCCGACGGATTGCCCGGGCGATCGTGCGGAACCGCCCGATTCGCACAACGACCGAGTTGGCCGAGTTGATCGCGCGGGTGATCGGTCGAGGGCGGGAGGATCAGCATCCGGCGACGCGGACGTTCCTGGCGTTGCGTATTGCCGTCAACGAGGAGCTTCAGGCGTTAGAACATGCGCTGCCTCAGGCAGTCTCTTTGTTGAAGCCAGGTGGTCGTCTGGCGGTGATCGCCTTTCATTCCCTTGAGGATCGAATCGTGAAAGCGTTCTTCCAACGGGAGTCGCGGGATTGCCTGTGCCCGCCGGAGGTTCCCGTTTGCACTTGTGGGCATCGGGCGAGCCTGCGCCCGGTGACGCGTAAGCCCATTCGCCCATCCGAGGAGGAGGTCGAGATCAACCCACGGGCCCGAAGCGCCCGCCTGCGGATCGCGGAGCGTTTAGGATGAGTGGCCGACAACGCGTTCTTCTAACAGTGGCCGGAACGCTGATGTTCCTAGCGGCCTTCTTTCTGCTGTTTATATTTCTCTCCACGGCTACAGTGGAGCAGGGTCAGATCGTCCAGCATCTAAGCGAGACCCGCGCGGCTTTGGAGCGGGAGAACGCGGCGATGCAGGAGGCCATCGCGGTGGAAAGCGCGGTTCCCCGCTTGCAGGAGCGGGCCCGGGCGATGGGGTTCATCTCCGGCGGGGGGAGCCCAGGCCTTTCTCTGCCGATCACGCTTCCGGTGACGGAGGAGGCAGAGCCATGAAGGAGACCCCATCGGCGTTGCGATTCAAACCGGTGGTAATCCCTCCGGCTCTGCTCTTGGGGTTGGTGTTGATGCGCCTGTTTTATCTGTCCTTCTATGCGCCCGAGGAGGCGCTCGGCATCCAGTCCTTGGAGCTCCGCCTGGAGGCTCAGCGAGGTCGCATCCTGGATCGGCAGGGCGCCGTGCTGGCCATGGACGCACCGCGATATCAGGTGATCCTGGAATATCTGCCCATTGCTTATGGGGGAGATCGGGAGCGTCGCGCGAGATGGCTGCACCAGGTGGACCAGATCCTGAGCCCTTTGCTGGGTGTCTCGGTGCAGGAAGCGGCGCGGAGCTGGCCGGATACGGGGTGGCAGCTCCCTGTGGCGCGGGAGATCCCGGAAGATCTCGCTCGCGTGATCGCTCGGCGGATTGAAGAGGCGGGCCTGCGAGGGGTGCGGGTGATGCCTTACTGGAAGCGGGTGTACCCGGAGGGCCCTCTGCTAGGCCCAGTGGTCGGCTTCGTGTTCTTCGGAGTGGACGGTCAGGGCATGGAAAGACGGCGGGGCGCCATCGGGGTGGAGCGAGCCTACGACGAGGTCCTGCAGGGAAAACCGGTGATTCTACGTGTTCCAGTGGATGCGGAGGGGCGGCCGTTGCCTGTAGAGGAGGAAGCGCTGGCTCAGCCCGAACCCGGCGGGGAGGTGGTGCTGACCATCGATCGAACCATCCAGGCGATCGTGGCGGAGGAGCTGGCACGGGGTCTGCAGGAGAGCGGTGCCCAGCGGGGCGACGTCGTGGTGCTTCGTCCTCGCACCGGCGAGATCCTGGCGATGGTCAGCATGCCCGCGTTTGATCCGAACCGCCCGGAAACCATGGAGCGCGACGCCCGCAACCCGGTCGTCCAGGATCTTTACGAGCCGGGATCGGTGTTCAAGATCCTCACCATGGCCGCGGCCCTGGAGGCCGGGGTGGTCCAGCCGGAGACCCGTTATCTGGACCGAGGATGTGTGGAGTTCGGGGGCGCGCCGATCTGCAACTGGGATGTGGGTCCCTATCCAGGAGGACGGGGCTGGCTGGACATGACGGAGCTGCTGATCTACTCCCGGAATGTGGGGGCAGCCTACCTGGCTCGCCTCCTAGGGCCGGAGCGATTCTACGACGCTTTGCACGCCTTTGGGATTGGGGAACCGACCGATGTGGATCTTCCCTATGAAGCCGTGATGCGGGTACGGGCCTATGGGGACCCAGATTGGCGGGAGTCAGATCTGGGCCGCCAGTCCTTCGGGCAGGCGGTCTCTGTTACCCCTTTGCAGATGGCTGTTGCGGTATCCGCTGTGGCGAACGATGGGCTGATCATGCGGCCCTTTGTGGTCCAGGAGGTTCGATCGGCGGGAGGCGTGCAGCGGATCGAGCCCCGGATCCGCCGTCGGGCGATCTCGGCCCAGACGGCGCGGACGCTCCGGGAGATGCTGGCGGCGGTCATCGAGCGCGAGGCCATCAAAGCGCAAGTGCCCGGTTACCGGATGGCGGGTAAAACCGGGACGGCCCAGATCCCCACCCCCACCGGCTATGATCCGCAGGATACCATCGCCTCCTTTGTGGGGTTCGGCCCCGTGGAGGACCCACAGGTGTTGATCCTGGTGAAGCTGGATCGGCCCCGGCGCTCGCCGTGGGGCTCTGAGGAGGCTGCTCCGGTGTTCGCCCGCATCGCGGCGCGGATCCTCCCCCTCCTCGGGGTTCCGCCATCGGCCTCGGGGCATTGAGAGGGGTAAGTTCCCGCGGGCATCTCCCGGTTCATACGTCTTAGTGGGACACTTTAGCGTCCGCCTTTCTTACCGAACAATATTCAAGGTGAACGAGGGATGGCAGGGGAAAGCGGGATTCGGGTCCCAGTGGAAGGAATGACGTTGGCGGACCTGGCGGAGGCGTTAACTGGGTACCGTCCGCCGTGGGGGACGCCCATCCGACACGTGGCCATCGATTCCCGGGCCTGCGAAGCGGGGGATCTGTTCATCGCGCTGCCGGGGGAGCGGACCGACGGTCATCAATACGTGGGGGACGCGTTTCAGCGCGGGGCCATCGCCGCGATCGTCCATCGGGAGGTCCCGGAGGGCGCGATGACCGTGGATCTGGAGCGGGGGCCGTGGCCGGATTCCCTGGCGTTCCCGGTCTGCTTCCGGGTGTCGCGCACGCTGGACGCCCTCCACCGCTGGGCCGGATGGTGGCGGGCGCGGTTTCCGGTGCGGGTGATCGGCATCACCGGGAGCGTGGGGAAGACCAGCACCAAGGAGCTGACCTGGGCGGTTCTCTCCTGGCGGTATGAGACCCTTAAAAGCGAGGGGAACCTCAACAGTGAGATCGGGCTGCCGCTGATGTTGCTCCGGCTCACCCCACGGCATCAGCGGGCGGTGCTGGAGATGGGGATGTATGCGCGAGGGGAGATCGCCGCCCTCTGTGCCATCGCCCGCCCGGTGATCGGCGTGGTGACGATGGTCGGCCCGGTTCACCTGGAGCGGCTGGGGAGCCTGGAGGCCATCGCCGCGGCGAAGGCGGAGCTGGTCGAGGCCCTGCCGGAGGAGGGGGTGGCGGTGCTAAACTGGGACGACCCTTACGTCCGGGCGATGGCGGAACGGACCCGGGCGCGGGTCTTCTTCTACGGCTTGGATCCGAAAGCGGATCTGTGGGCGGATGAGATCGCAAGCGAGGGGCTGGAAGGGGTCCGCTTCGATCTTCATTACCGGGGCGAGACGTTTCGGCGGGTTCGGGTCTCCCTGTTGGGGCGGCACAGTGTGCACACGGCGTTACGGGCCATTGCTGTGGGGATCTTGGAGGGGCTCAGCTGGGACGAGATCTTCGCCGGCCTGATGGATCGGCGGGCCCAATTGCGCCTGGTGGCCGTGCCCGGCCTGCGGGGTTCGATCCTCCTGGACGACACGTATAACGCCAGCCCTCCTTCCATGCTGGCGGCGTTGAACCTGCTGGCCGAGCTGGAGGGGCGAAAGATCGCCGTGCTGGGAGATATGCTGGAGCTGGGCGCCTATGAGCTGGAGGGACATCGGTTGGTGGGGGGGCGCGCGGGGGCGGTGGTGGATCTCTTGATCACTGTGGGCCCCCGTGCGCGCATCATCGCCCAGGAGGCGATGGCAGTGGGCTTGCCGCCTCACCGGGTATGGACATGCGACTCCAATCAGGAGGCCATCGAAGTCCTCCGGCAGGTCCTTGAACCCGGGGATGTGGTTCTGGTGAAAGGCTCACGGGGCCTTCAGATGGAGGAGATCGTAAACGCTCTGTGTGAAGGATGAGATGGGGTACGGTGCTTTGAGAACCCGCTCTCTGTTGCCGCTTCATGATCTTTTGTTGAGAGGTGTTCCTCAGTGGCACAGGCATTGTTCATGGGTGGTCTTTCCTTCCTGCTCGCAGTGGTCTGGGGTCCGCCCTTGATCCGCTGGCTGCGAGCGAACGGGATCGGGAAGAAGATCCGAATCGAGGGGCCACGGACTCATCTGGTGAAGATGGGGACGCCCACGATGGGCGGCTTGATGATCGTGCTGCCGGTGGTGATCCTGACGCTGATCCTGAACATCGGGAACTTGATCGCCAACACGGAAGCGGGGCGTGCGTTCCTACGACAGATGGGCTGGCCGGGCGATCAACTGATCGGACGCTCGATCCTGGTGCCGGTAGGGGCGATGCTGGCTTTCGGGGCGCTGGGCGCCGTGGATGATTGGATGGGCACGCGGGGGAAGGGCGGGCTCCTGGCCCGTCACAAATTCCCACTCCAGATCGCGCTGGGGGTCGTGCTCGCCTTGGTGCTGCATTTCGGGATGGGCTTGCGCAGTGTGGCCATCCCTACGGTCCCCCAGAAGATCGATATCGGGCTTTTTTACCTCCCGATCGCGGTTTTCATCATCGTGGGCTCCGCGAATGCCGTGAACTTCACGGACGGCCTGGATGGTCTGGCGGGGATCATCACGGCGACGTCCTTTATCGCATACGGCGTGATCGCTTATCTGCAGGGCCAGATCTACCTGGCGACGTTCGCCTTCATCGTGGTGGGAGCCTGTATGGCCTTCCTCTGGTTCAATGCGCATCCAGCCCAATTGATTATGGGGGATGTGGGCTCCCAGGCTCTGGGGGCGACGCTGGGGGTGGTGGCCCTGATGACCGGCCAGTGGCTGCTGTTGCCCATCGTGGCGTTGATCCCGGTGGTGGAGACCCTTTCGGTCATCCTACAGGTGGCCTATTTCAAATGGACCCGGGGGAAGCGGTTGTTCAAGATGAGCCCCATTCACCACCATTTCGAGCTGTTGGGCTGGTCAGAGCCCCAAGTGGTGCAGCGGTTCTGGTTGATCGCGATCTGGTCCGCGATGATCGGCGTGGCGCTGGCGTTGTTGTAAACATGGCCCTTCGGAGATCTTTGGGGCCGCTGAAAGAGCTTTCCCCCCCTTCTCCACGGCCCTTTAGGCCTTGGAGAGGGAGAGAGGGTGGAGGAGTCCTCCCCTTCCTCCACTGTATATGCTCATCACTCGAAGCGAGAGCAAGCTTGGCGCTTGGTGATGAAAAGGCGAGGTGCGGATGCGAGAGCTCTCGGGCGCTCGCGTGGTGATCCTGGGTTTGGGTCGACAGGGGACCGCCCTGGCGCGTTGGCTGATACGCCAAGGGGCTAGGGTGACGGTCAGCGACCGACAGCCGGCGGAACGCCTCCAGGGGTTTCTGCAAACCCTGGAGGGTTTGCCCATCCGTTATGTGCTGGGGGATCATCCCTTATCCCTTCTGGAGGATTGTGATCTCCTCTGCCTGAGCGGGGGAGTCCCCTTGGACATTCCCATTGTCCAGGAGGCGATCCGACGGGGGATCCCCATCACCAACGATGCCCAGCTGTTCCTGGAACGCTGTCGGGGCTGGACGGCAGGGATCACGGGGTCCTCCGGGAAAACGACCACGACATCCCTCGTGGGGGCGATGTGTCAGGCAGCCGGGTTCCGGACGTGGGTGGGTGGCAACATCGGCAATCCATTGATCGAGTTCGTTGAGGAGATCGGATCTGAGGATCGGGTGGTCCTTGAGCTGTCCAGCTTCCAGCTGGAGATCATGACGGTTAGCCCGCGGGTGGCGGCGGTGCTGAACATCACGCCCAACCACTTGGACCGCCATAAAACGATGGAAGCCTACATCGCGGCCAAGCAGCGCATCCTCGATTTTCAAGACGTCGAGGACATTGCGGTACTGGGGTACGACGACCCGAACGCCCGGGCCATGGCGGCGGCAGTGCGGGGGCGGTTGCGGTTCTTCAGCCGGGAGCGGGAGGTCGCTCGCGGGGCCTTCGTTCGAGAAGGAGCGCTCTTTTTGCGTCTGGGCTCGGACGCTTGGCCGATCTGCCGGGTTGATGAAGTGCGGCTGCGAGGTCGACACAATTTGTGGAACGTCCTCGCGGCGGCGGTGGTCGCCGGCAGCTTGGGAGTCGATTTGGGGGCGATCCGAGAGACGGCGACGACGTTCTCCGGCGTGCCGCATCGCCTGGAGCTGGTTCGAGAGGTGCGGGGGGTGCGCTATGTGAACGATTCCATTGCCACTACGCCGGAACGGGTGCGGGTGGCTCTGGAGGCCTTCGAAGAACCCCTGGTGCTCCTGGCCGGAGGCCGGGACAAGCAGCTCCCGTGGGATGAAGCCGCGCGGACGATCGCCCGACGGGTGCGGGTGCTGATCTGCTTTGGAGAGATGGGGGATCGAATCGCGGAAGCGGTGCGGGCCGCCCGCGCGGGTATGGGGGAGTCCGCGCTGGAGCGGGTGGAGCGTGTGGGCACCTTGGAGGAAGCAGTGGCCGTAGCCGCCCAGTTGGCCCGGCCGGGAGAGGTGGTGCTGTTATCGCCTGGGGGGACCAGTTACGATGCCTATCGAGATTTCGAGGAGCGGGGCGCGCATTTCCGCCAGCTCGTGGAGGCGTTGGGATGACCACAGCACGACGAAGGTGGTATGGACAATCGATCCCGCGGAGCGGCTCTCTGGCGTGGTCGTTTCCAGCGAGCCTTCTCGAGCTGGCGTTGTTGATCCTTATGGCCGTGTTGGTCCTGGTCGGTCTCTCGCTGGTTTATAGCGCCACTTACTATCTGGCGCAGCAACACTTTGCTGATCCTTGGTATTTCGTCCGACGCCAAGGCGGGGCGGCGCTTTTAGGCACACTCGTCCTCCTAGGGCTCTGGCGGATCGACTACCGGCATTTGCAACGCTTCTCCATCCCTCTGGCGGTGCTGGGGGTGGCTTCTCTGATCGCCGTGCTGATGGTCGGGGAGGATCGGCTCGGCGCGCGGCGGGCTTTCTCGGGCGGTTCTTTCCAACCGGCTGAGTTTGTTAAGCCGATCATCATCCTCTACCTGGCCACATGGCTGCCGACAAAGGGCGAACGCTTGCGGGAGCTGAGCCGGGGGTTCATTCCGTTCTTGATGGTGCTGAGCGTGGTGGTGATTCCAATTTTCCTCCAGCCGGATCTAGGGACAGGGCTGTTGATCGCGGGGATCGCTGCCTGGATGTTTGTGGCCTCCGGCGCCACATTGGCTCAGGTCCTCCTCGGGTTGGCCGTGGGGGCGGGGGTGTTCGGAGTGTTGGTTCGAGTGCATCCCCATGCGATGGCGCGGTTGATCAGTTACCTGGAGGCCCTGAGAAACCCGGATAATGTCCGTGGGCATCTCAGCGTGGTCTGGCAAGCGATCCGCTCCGGCGGGCTCTTCGGGAAAGGGCCGGGAGCCATCTGGTATACCCTTAGCGGCCAGGTGCCTCTTCCACACTCCGATAGCGTGTTTGCAGTGCTCGGCGAAGCCTTTGGGTTTATGGGGGTGATCTCGGTCATCACCTTGGTCGGCATCTGGGTGGGCCTGGGATTTTTCACTGCCCGACAGGCAAAGGACGCGTTCGGCGGATTGCTGGCCTTAGGGGTGACGCTGTGGATTACCTGGCAGGGGTTGATCAACCTGGGCGGATTGATCGGTGTGATTCCCTTCTCGGGGGTGCCCTTTCCTTTCATTAGCTATGGCGGTTCTGCCCTGCTCAGCGAGTTCGTCGGCGTGGGGATGTTGCTGAGCGTGGCCAGGAGGCTAAGGGATGCGGATTTGGATCGCCGCCGGCGGGACCGGCGGGCACGTCTATCCAGCGCTGGCCGTCGCGGAGGCCCTTCGGGCCGCTGACCCAAGCGCGGAGCTGATCTGGGTAGGCACGCGGGAGGGAATGGAGGCCCGTCTCATCCCTGCGCGGGGTTATGATTTCCTTCCGGTGGAAGCGGGCGGTGTATCTGGAATGGGATTGCGGCGGGGGACGGCGGGGCTCTGGCGGCTGGCTCAGGGAACCGCACAGGCGAAACGGGCGATGGCGCGAGGACGCCCTCACGGGGTATTCACCACCGGGGGGTTCGTGTCGATCCCCGCGGCCCTCGCCGCCGCCTGGTCCGGAGTTCCGATTGTTGTGTATCTGCCCGATCTCGAGCCTGGCCTGGCCGTCCGATTCCTGGCTCGCCTCGCTGCTCAGGTGGCCGTCACGGCTCCTGAAGCGCAAGCGGCCTTCCGGCGCCCGACGGTCGTTACGGGGTATCCGGTGCGACGGGCATTGGTGGAAGCCGCGCGGGCCCGGGAGGTGGCTCGCCAGCGGGGGCTGGCCCGCTGGGGTTTCACCCGAGAACTCCCCGTGGTGCTGGTTTTCGGGGGGAGCCGGGGGGCTCGTCGCTTGAACCAAGCGGTCGCCCGCCATCTAGAGGCGCTGACCGCAGAGGCCCAGGTGCTTCACCTCACTGGAGCGTTGGATCTGGAGGCGATGCAGGAACGACGGGCGGGGTTGTCGTCGGAGCGTCAATCTCGCTATCGACCGGTGGCCTATCTGGATGAGGAGATGGGGGAGGCGCTGGCGATGGCGGATTTGGCGGTATGCCGGGCGGGAGCCTCCACCCTGGGAGAGCTTCCGCTGTTCGGGCTGCCCGCGGTGCTGGTGCCCTATCCCTACGTGCGGCGCCATCAAGAGCACAACGCCGCCTATCTGGTCCGACAAGGGGGCGCCGTGATGATCCCGGACGAGGAGATTGAGGATCGACTGGGAGAGGTGGTGGGTGATCTCCTGAGGAGCCCAGGGCGTTTGATGGAGATGCGCCAGCGGATGGCCGCGCTGGCCCGGCCGGAGGCGGCGGACCGCCTGGCGGCTCTGGTGATGGAGGCGATCCAGGGACGGAACCCTGCCCTCGTAGGGCACCGGACGGGGAGGGAGGGATGATTGCGCTGAACGCGGTTTTCTGGATCTTCGTGATCCTGTTCGCCTTAATCGGGGCGTTGCGGGGGGTGGCGAAAGAGATTCTGGTGAGCGCCTCCATCGTCGGCGTTATGTTTCTCTTCAGTTTGTTGCAACAGTTCGCTCCCGCCATATGGGAGTCTTTCACCAGAGATCCGGCCACCGGGTTTTTCATTGAGGGCGTCGCGATCGGTCTGGCGGCGCTCTTCGGTTACGCGGGGCCGGCGCTCTCAGTGCAGCTGGCCGGTCGGGCGAAGCGGGAGAAGGGGGTAGAGATCATCGCCGGCTTCGCCGCCGGGGCCATCAATGGGTGGCTGATCGCAGGTTCGGTTCTGTTCTTCCTGCATCGCGCAGGGTATCCATTCCCGGAAGTCATTCAACCTCCGGGTCCCAACAGCCCGGTGATGGATCTGATGTCCTGGATGCCTCCGGCGGTGATGAAGCCGCCACTGCTTTACTTTATGGTGGTCGTGGCGTTGTTCGCCTTGCTGATTTTCTACCTGTGAGTGGGAAATGCACGATCCGGAACCGAGGGGGGAGCAAGGGGCTCCGTTCCCAAACTCCGGCGAGGAAGACCCCGCGCTTTCACTTGTTAGGGCTCCAGCCGTAAGGTGAGACGGAACGGAAAAGTGGAGGGGGAATGATCCCGCTGCGGCCGTGTATGGCCTTCCACATGATGGGCATTGGCGGCGCCGGGCTCTCGGCCCTGGCGATTGTGTTGCACGAGTCCGGCTATGCGGTAAGCGGCTGCGATCGCTCCTCCTCGCCTTTCGTCGAGGCCCTGCGAAAGATAGGGATCCCGGTCCACATCGGCCACGATCCCACCCACGTGCAGAACGCGGAGGTGCTGGTACGTTCGTCGGCGATCCCGGCGGATCATCCGGAGGTTCGCGCGGCGGAGGCCCAGGGCCGAGCCGTAGTGAAGCGGGAGGCAGTGATCGGCGCGCTGATGGCTGATCGGCTGGGGATCGCGGTGGCCGGGACGCATGGGAAGACCACCACCACCGCGATGCTGGCCTGGATTGCCATGGCCGCCGGCCGGGATCCGACCTTCATCGTCGGCGGCCTGATCCGAGGGTTGGAGCGGAACGCACGGGCGGGGAAGGGGGATCTGTTCATCGTGGAGGCGGATGAATACGACCGGATGTTCCTGGGCCTGCGGCCACGGATCGCCGTGGTGACGACGATTGAGCATGATCACCCCGATTGTTATCCGACGCCGGAGACATTCTTCGAGGCATTCCGAGCGTTCGCGGAGCAGGTGCCGCTGGAGGGGATCTTGGTGCTCTGCCACGCGGATCCCGGGGCACGCCGTCTGGGGGATCTCATGGAAGCGCAGGGCCGGCGGGTGGTGCGGTATGGATGGGGACCGCCGGCTCCATGGTGGGCCCAGCCCCTAGGGGTGGATCGTTTCGAGGTCTATCGAGGGGCGCAGCGGATCGGCGAGCTATCTCTTCGGGTTCCTGGGCACCATCATGGTCTGAACGCACTGGCCGCCCTGGCCGCCGCGGAGGCAGCGGGTATCCCTCCCGCGATGGCGCTGGAGGCATTGTCTCAATTCCCTGGGACGGCGCGGCGCTTTGAGGTGAAGGGGGAGGCATGGGGAGTGCTGATCATCGATGATTATGCCCATCATCCGGGGGAGATCCGGGCTACCCTACGGGCGGCCCGCGCCCGTTACCCGGGTCGCTCCATCTGGGCGGTGTTCCAACCCCACACCTACAGCCGGACCCGGGCTTTGCTGGAGGAGTTCGCCCGGGCCTTTGAGGACGCCGATCACGTCATCCTGACGCCGATCTACGCCGCGCGGGAGACCGATTCGCTGGGGGTGAGCAGTCAGGACATTGTGGATCGAATGGCCCATGCGGATGCTTGCTATCTCCCGGATTTCGAAGCGGTGGTCGCTTACTTGTGCAACCGTGTGCGGCCGGGGGATGTGGTGCTGACCCTGGGGGCAGGGGATGGTTATCGAATCGGAGAGCAGCTGTTAGAGCGCTTGAGCTGCCTGGAGAAAGGTGGATGATGTCGGAGCGGAAGGCCATTCCCGGCGAAGCTTTAGCCGAGGTCCTCCAACGCTGGGGGCTGACTCTGTATCGGGATGTTCCACTGGCCCGGTTCACCACAGCTCGGATTGGGGGGCCGGCGGATGCGCTGGTCGTTGTCGAGGATGTCCAGGCGCTGGCGGAAGTGGTCCAGGCGGCATGGGCAGATGGGATCCCGATCACCCTATTGGGCGGAGGCTCTAACGTTCTCATCGCCGATCGCGGAGTGCGGGGGCTGGTGGTGTTGAACCGGGCCCGGACGCTGCGTTTTGAAAGCGATGGGCGAGTCTGGGCGACCTCGGGGGTGCTTTTGCCGACGCTGGCCCGGCTGTGCGCCGAGCGGGGATGGGCGGGTCTGGAGTGGGCCATTGGGGTTCCCGGCACGGTCGGTGGGGCCGTCGTGGGCAATGCGGGAGCCCATGGGGGGGACATCGCGAGCTGCTTGGAGGTGGTGGAATTGTTGTTGCCGGGAGATGGCCTTGTGACCTGGCCGGCGGAACAGCTCGCGCTGAGCTATCGAAGCAGCCGGCTGAAAACGTGGCCGACAAGACCACGGCCGGTGGTCCTCGCCGCCCGCTTCGCCCTTCGGCCGGAGGATCCGGAGGCGATTCTGGAACGAATGGCGGCCTTCAGTGCCTATCGCCGACGCACGCAGCCGGGAGGAGCCAGCATCGGCTCCATGTTCCGGAACCCGCCGGGGGATTACGCCGGCCGTCTGATCGAAGCGGCCGGCTTGAAGGGGGCCCGGCGAGGGGGGATTGTGATCTCCACTCTACATGCGAACTTCTTTATCAACGAAGGAAACGGCACAGCTGCTGAGGTGCGAGCGTTGATGGCCGAGGTCCAGCGGCGCGTGCAGGAGCAATTCGGCGTTCTCCTGGAGCCGGAGATCGAGTTCCTGGGAGAGTGGGAAGATGAAACGACGGATCCGGGTGGGTGTGCTGTTCGGGGGGAAATCGGGGGAGCACGAGGTGAGCCTCCTGTCGGCCCAGTCGGTCATTCGGGCGCTGGATAAGACCAAATATGAGGTGATCCCGATTGGGATCACCAAGGAGGGCCGCTGGCTGACCCGAGGGGATCCCATGAAGGCCCTGACCGGGGGGGCGATCACGATGGCCGATTTGCTTGGAACGGCGCCTGTGGTGGAACCGGAATCCGCAGCCCCACTGGCTACCCCTCGGCGTCGGGAGCTGATCCCTGGGGTTCATGCGGATGGGATCCCGGAGTTGGATGTGATCTTCCCGGTGCTCCATGGGCCTTTTGGGGAGGATGGGACGGTCCAGGGGTTGCTGGAGCTGGCGGATATCCCCTACGTGGGGGCGGGGGTGTTGGCCTCGGCGGTGGGGATGGACAAAGCGGTGATGAAGGACGTCTTCCGGGCCCATGGGCTCCCCGTGGCGCGTTATATTGTGGTCTACCGACGAGAGTGGGAACGGGATCCTGAGGGGGTGATGGATCGAGCAGAGCAGGAGATCGGGTTCCCGTGCTTCGTCAAACCCGCCAACCTGGGGTCCAGCGTAGGCGTTTCGAAGGTGAAGCGGCGGGAGGAGCTCCCGGCCGCCCTGGCAGAGGCGGCCCGTTATGGACGGAAGATGCTGGTCGAGCGGGCGATCCCGTCGGCCCGGGAGATCGAGGTGAGCGTGTTAGGGAATGAGGACCCCATCGCCTCCGTGCCCGGCGAGGTGATCCCGGCGGGGGAGTTCTATGACTATGCCGCGAAGTATCTGGACGACCGGACCCAGCTGGTGATCCCTGCGCCGCTGGATGAGGTATTGACGGAACGAATCCGGGCGCTGGCGATCGAAGCCTTCCGGGCGATCGACGCCTGTGGGATGGCGCGGGTGGATTTCCTGCTCTCCCGGGAGACCGGGGAGCTGGTGGTGAACGAGATCAACACCATACCGGGTTTTACGGCCGTCAGCATGTATCCGCGCCTGTGGGAGGCCAGCGGCCTGTCTTATTCCGAATTGCTGGATCGACTGATCGAGCTGGCGCTGGAGCGTTATCAGGATCGTCAGCGGGATGCCATTGCTTACGAGGGGTTGACATGGCTTTCCTCCGTTCGCACCGACGGCGCGTCACAAGAAGACGAGGGCGGACCTTCCACGCGGTGAGCCCAGTCACGATGGCGGTAGCCGTTTGGACCCTCCGGCCGGCGGGTTCCCGGTGGGTAGCGGGAGGGTTGCTGGGATTATGGGCGATCCTGGGCGGGTTCTTGCTGTTTCATGACGCCTTCTATACCCGGCTGGATATCGCGGGCGTTCGCGCGCTTCCCCCTGAGATCTTGGCGGCGGCCAGCGGAATCGATGGGCTGCACATCTTCTGGGTGGATCCGGAGGGAGCCGCTGCAGCCGTCCGTCGTCGCTTCCCCACTTTAACCTCGGCGGAGGTGCGCTGCCGGTGGCCGGCGTTCTGCACCTTGTTCGTTGTGGAAGGGCAGGCGCCGTGGGAATGGGTGAGCGGGGACCTGAGGTTGATCCTGGATGAAGAGGGTCGGGCCGTGGAAGGGGAGTTCGCCATGGCGCAACGGCGGTTGGAAGTTGACGGCCTGCCGCCCCTCATCCCTGGCCAGCGGGTGGATCCACGGTTATGGAAGCGGATGCAGGAGCTGGGTCAGGCGTTCTCAGAGATCACCGTCTTCCGATACGAAGTTGGACGGGGGTTCTCCTTCGTAGATCCCTACGGCTGGTCTGTGCTGCTGGGAGAATTCGGCTCGATGTCGGAGCGAGCGGTTGTCTGGCGTGCTCTCCGGGACATTCTCGCAGCCCAGGGCCAACGCCCTGCCTATCTGGATTTACGGGTTCCGGAAGCGCCAGCGGTTGGCTTTCAAACGCCTGAACGCTGAGCGTAGTACCTTCGGGGGTGGGGACTGCTTTCGGCGGACTCCAACCCCTGAAGATCCACTAAAAGCGCGAGAGGTTTCATCAATGACGCTGGTGGCGATGGATATTGGGACCAGCAAGATCTGCACCCTGGTGGGCGAGGCGGATGAGGCAGGAATGCTTCGGATCCTGGGCGTTGGGGTCGTCCCAGCCCGGGGGATCCGACGGGGTGTGGTGGTGAACATCGCTGAGGCCACCGAGGCCATTGCGGCCTCTGTGGAGAAAGCGGAGCGCACGAGCGGCTATCAAATCCGCCGGGCCATTGTGGGCATCGCCGGACCCTACATCGCCTCCGTCAACAGCCGGGGGACCGCTTCGGTGATGCGGGGGGATCGGGGGATCAGCCCGGCCGATGTACAGCGGGCCGTGGAGAACGCCCGGACGATCGCCATTCCCCATTCCCATGAGATCCTCCATGTTCTCCCGAGGTCATTTATTGTCGATGGCCAGGAGGGGATCCGCGATCCCTTGGGGATGTATGGATTCCGGCTGGAGGCGGAGGTCCATATTGTGACCGCCCAGGTGGGCCCGTTGACCAACCTGCGCCGCTGTATCGAGGCGGCCCAGATCGCCGTGGAGGAATTCGTTCTCTCCCCGCTGGCCTCCGCCGAGGCAGTGATCACGGAAGGGGAGCGGGAGATGGGAGTGGCCCTGGTGGACATCGGGGCGGGAACGACAGATTTGGCGGTCTTCGTGGAAGGAAGCGTTGCCCATACGGCGGTGATCCCGGTGGGGGGTCAGCACATCACCAATGACCTGGCTTACGGCCTGCATATCCCAGCCACGGTGGCTGAGGAGATCAAGATCAAATACGGCCATGCGGCGGCCCACGCGATCGCGGCGGAAGAACAGATCACCGTGCAGGGGTTTGGGGAGAACGGGTCGCTGACTTGCTCCCGCCGGGAGATGGCGGAGATCATCGAGGCACGGGTTCAGGAGATCTTCCAGCTGGTCTTGAAAGATCTCCGAGCCTCTGGCTACGAACGGTTGCTCCCGGCGGGCCTGGTTCTCTGCGGGGGCACTGCCCTGCTGCCAGGGATCCGCGAGGTTGCGCGCGAAGTCACCGAGATGCCTGTCCGCGTAGGCATGCCATGGGATCTGGGAGGGCTGGCGGAGACCCTTCGTTCGCCGATGTTCGCCACAGCGGTGGGCCTGCTGCGCTGGGGCCTTCGGATGGATGTGGCAACCGGTTATACATCCTCTGGGGATTCATGGTTGGGTCGGGCATGGCGGGCCCTGCGAGGGTTCCTTCGGGAGATGTTGCCAGGGTGAGAGGGCATGGGAGCTGCTTATGAATGTGGGCGCGAATAGGACCATGGCGGATCGTCACTGAGAGGGGTGACCATCCCAGATGGGTTCCAATCGGGAATCCCGCCTGGGGCCGTTCCGCTGGCCCCGGGCTGATCCGGATCTCTGCTGTAGGAGGTGGACGATGGATGCGATGGCGACCGGTCAGACCCCAGCCAAAATTCGGGTGATCGGTGTAGGCGGCGGGGGCAGCAATGCGGTGAATCGTATGATCGAGGAGGGGCTTCGGGGGGTGGAGTTTATTGCCGTCAACACCGATGCGCAGGCGCTCTCTCTGGCCAAGGCGGATCGCCGCATTCACATCGGGGAGAAGATCACCCGCGGGCTGGGGGCGGGGGGGAACCCCGAAATCGGCTATAAGGCCGCGGAGGAGTCGGCCGACCTCATCTATGAGGCGCTTCGGGGTTCGGATATGATCTTCATTACCGCAGGCATGGGGGGTGGGACCGGGACCGGAGCCAGTCCGGTGATCGCTCGGATTGCCCGGGAGGTGGGGGCCCTGACCATTGGGGTGGTCACGCGGCCGTTCTCCTTCGAGGGGCCGCGTCGTGCCAAGACTGCGGAGGAAGGGATCGCCCGCTTGAAGGAGAACGTGGACACTCTTATTGTGATCCCGAATGATCGTTTGTTGGAGATCACCGATAAGAAGGTCACCCTGGTCCAGGCCTTCCGGATGGCGGATGAGGTGCTCCGCCAGGGGATCCAGGGGATCAGCGAGCTGATCACGGTCCCCGGCCTAATCAACCTGGACTTTGCTGACGTGCGTACGATCATGGCGGAGGGCGGGGCTGCCCTGATGGCGATCGGGGAGGCATCGGGGGAGAACCGGGCCGTGGAGGCTGCCCAGCAAGCCATCTCCAGCCGGCTGTTGGAAGTCACCATTGACGGCGCCCGGGGCATCCTGTTCAACGTCACGGGCGGCCCGGATCTGACGCTCCACGAAGTTTATCAGGCGGCGGAGATCATCCGTCAGGCCGCCCATCCCGAGGCCAACATCATTTTCGGCGCGGTCATCGATGAGGCGATGGAGAACCGATTGCGGATCACCGTCATCGCCACCGGGTTTGAGCGCCCTGCGGTTCCAGGCCGCCGCCCGGCCCAGGCGGCCGCGCCCGCCCGGTCTGAGCCCGGAACCCCCCGTCCGGAGGAAGCTCGGCGGCCCACCCCCGCCGAACGCAGTTTCAATGAGGGCGATCTGGACATCCCGGCTTTCTTGCGGCGGCGTGGGTGAAGATAGGACCTCTGGCTTTTGTATCTGTAAAGGTAGGAGTTACGCAGTTCGGGATCCATGGGAGGAGGGGGAAGGGCCCCACCCCCCAAGTCCCCATGAGGAAACCAACCGCGTAACTCCTATAGGGGGACTTGGGGCGGGGGGGCGCTACCGGAAGCCTTCCCGCCCCTTAATGCCCAAGCTCCGAGGCGGAGGCTTTCCGGGGCTGCCAGACCAGCCGTGCGGTCCGAAACTGGCTCAGGCGCTCTCGGGCGGTCTCCCAAAGAGGCCGGAGATGCGGGGCTCGAACCCGGAAGATCCCCCGAAGCTGGGCGAGGACCAGCTGGCTATCCCCTCGGATCTCCAGGCTGAAGGCGGATGGGTCTTTCCCGGCCTTTTGGATCCGACCGATCAGATCATCCAGGGCGGCGATCAACGTTCGATACTCCGCTTCGTTGTTCGTCATTTCTTCATCAAAGGTTAACCGACGCCGATCCTCTCGCCCATCTCGGGTTCGGATGATGTAGGAGCCGTAACCTGGGCCAGGATTGCCCCGGCTTCCGCCATCGAAGATGATCACATAATCGGGAGTTACGAGCTGTGACATGACCAGCCTTTGCTGAACAAGGGATCAGGGGAATAGGTGTAGGGGACAAGGCCCCTACGTCATCCTCGCTTCTTTTTCCCTTCTGGGATCCGGGTTTTAGGAGTGGGACGGTCCGTCGCCCCATATTCAATTTACTCCCCTCTCCTTCTTTCAGCGTCTTTTCCGCAACCCAATGGCCTGGGTCGCTCCAACGCGTGGGATGATCTTGCGGCAGGGAATTTCGGTTGGTTGGGGCCGTGGGATGGGGTCGGTCTCCCCTCGATTTTTAAGCAATCCCTGGCGATCAGGATTATGATGAATTATGCGCGACCGGGCCTATCGGTCGCCCTACTTGGCTTCTCTTGTTTAGGGGATTTGAGGTTTTCTGCTTCCGATCCTGTCCTCTGGGAGTGCCTATGGCACGTCGAACGCAATCTGAAATGGCGGTCTTCATTGATTTTGAGAACATCGCTACAGCAGCGGAAAGCCGCTATTATACCTTGGATTTGAATCGTCTGTTCGCTGAGCTTGAACGGCGGGGGCGGCTGGTTCTGAAACGCGCCTATGGGGACTGGTCCCGTTTCACCAAGTATCGGGACGAACTTCTGCGGCACGGGGTGGATTTGGTTCAGATCTATTCCTATGGCCATAAGATCGCCCGCAATCGCGCCGATGTGCGTATGGCAATTGATGCCATAGAGACCCTGTTCACCCATCCGGAGATTCAAGTCTTTGCGATCATCTCCGGGGATAGCGATTTCTCCAGCCTCATCACCCGCCTCCGGGAGCATGGCAAGTTCGTAATCGGCGTGGGCGTGCAAGGGGCAACCAGCGATCTCATCCCTGCCTTATGCGATGAGTTCATTTATTACGACACCCTGATCGCTCCCGAGGCGGAGGTCCAGCCGGTTGTTGCAGGGTCCGCTGCAGAGGCTCCGACCCTTGTCCAGGCTCCGACCTCTGAGATCGTGGGGACCGCCGAGCGCTATCGTCGTTATCTCCAGGATTGGGGGTTTGTGTTGCTGGAGCCCACGACCCGGCGGATGGGGCTCACTCGTCTCTTTGAGACCCTACGGGCGGGGATGGCCGATCTCACCATCGCCCGTTGGCTGGAGCGAACGAACTGGGAGGGCCTTGAGATGGAGGCCAATGGCCGGCAGGAGCTCGGGTGGCTATTGCTCCTGGGCCCGGTTCTCTCCTTTGGCCCGCTTCCGCCTTCGTTCTTCATCCCAATCCAGGGGGTGCGAGTGGCTGGCTTAAAGCGGTTCATCGAAGCAGCCGAGAGCGGGCTGATCCGATTCCTGGGCCTGGCGAACTGGCCGCTGGAGCCAGAGGCCCTGGCCTTCCTCATGGGGCTTCCAGTGGGGGACTTAGAATCCATTCTTCGCGGGATGGTTCGGGAGGGCCTTCTGGCGGCGGAAAACGGGGTCTTCCACTGGATCCCGCGTGAGAATCCATTGCAGGGCCAGGTGTTCGAGGTTCTGTATGCGGATTTGGCCAGCGTGACTTATCCTTCTGGGATCACGCCTTCGCTGGGGGATGCGCGGGCGCTGTTTGAGGAGGGGATGAGCTATCGACGAGATCGGAACTTCCCGATGGCGCTGGAGCGCTTCCGTCTGGCTCTGCGGATGACCCTGGATCTGTGGGAGGCTCGCACTCCAGGGATCGGCCCGTATGAGATCCGTTGGCGGGCGGCCAGTTACTGTTCCGTGCGCGCGGGCGAGCTCTTCAATAACCGTCGGGACTTTGCAGGCGCTCTCCCTTATTATCACGCCTTTATCGCTTTGATGATCCCAGGGGATCCAGTTTGGGAGAAGCTCCGGGGCCTGGTGGATTTCATGCTCCATTACGCCCTGTCAGCCTTCTTCGATAATCAGATTCCAGTCACCTCCGGACCCTTCGCTCGGCGTTTGCTGGAGCTCTTCCATGATCCAGAGCCCACCCGGGCGGAGCGGATCCGGGAATGGATCGCCCGAGTGGCGCAATTGAACCCGACGATCATCGGCTGGTTGTTGGAGCAGCTGGCGGGGGTGGAAGCGGGGGAGGACCAGAAAGAGGCACTGGAAGTTTTCCTGCGCGGTCAGATGCAGGGGGCTCGCCTGATTTCTGGGGGCTGAAATCTCTCACCTTCTTTCCGCGGCCCTACCCTTAGCTTCCTCCCAAATCTCCCGCCTCGCAGCCTGCTGGTGGTCGGGCGCTTATGAAGTTTAAAAATCAACGGATCCGTAGGGACTTGGGGGCGCGCCCGGCTCGCCCCCAACCCCCAGGGGACCCAACGTAAATTTGGGTTTTTCGGGGCTGGGCCGGAGGCCGAAGGCCCCCGGCCCAGCCCCGAAAGAGGGAAGGGGCCATCCGCTTCTTCCACCGCGTATCTCTAAAGCAAATGCGGATTAAGCCCTGCTGACCACCCATCGTTTCTCTGAGGCGCTTCCATGTTCATCCGCTGGTTCGGAAGGGCTCTGGCGCTTATCGGATTGATGATGCTCATCCAAGGCATATTCTTGATGAGCTACAGCGTCGTGGGGGGAGGGCAATCCATTGGCCCCATCCATTTCCTGAACGGGCCCAGGGATCTCGCACCCACGATTCCTCTGGAGGAGGAACCGGTTGTTTTGCTGGCGGCGACCGTATCTCCAACGCCCATGCCGACTCTTTCGCGCACGGCGACCCCCACGCCCACTCCTGTGCCTCCCACGGCCACGCCAGCATTCCCGGCCCGATGGGTGGCTACTGCAACCCCCCGGCCGGTGCCTCTTGGGGAAGGCCCGGAGGGGATCCCGGATCCCCGAGCGCTTCTCCCTTTCCCTCCGAAACGGGTCAACCTGTTGTTGCTGGGAAGCGATCAGCGGCCGGGTGAGCGCGTTGGACGAACGGATACGATCATCCTGGCCTCGATCGATCCTGAGGAGCCCTCGGTGCGGTTGCTGAGCATCCCGCGCGACCTATGGGTGTATATACCGGGATGGGGATTCAATAAGATCAACACCGCCTACGCCCATGGGGAGCTCTCTCGCTATCCGGGCGGTGGCTATGGCCTGCTTCAGGATACCCTTCGCTATAATTTGGGAATTCAAGCTCATGGTTATGCCCTGGTGAACTTCGAAGGGATGCGGACGATCATCGACACCCTGGGGGGTGTGGAAGTAACGGTGCGATGTCCGCTTTATGACGTGTTCCCGGATCCCGACAACCCTGCGATCACTGGGACCCTCTCCCTTCCCACGCCGGGTCGTTACCATCTGGACGGCAAGCACGCCCTGTGGTATATGCGATCCCGCTATTCGACCGGCGATCTCGATCGCTCGCGTCGCCAGCAACAGGTGCTGGAAGGGATGCTGGATCGCCTGAAGGCGGGAGGGTGGCTCCTGCGTATTCCATCCCTCTGGTCCGGGATCCGCCAGACGGTGCAGACGGATTTGGGGTTGGATGAGGTGGTCTGGCTGGCTTCTATCGGGATGCGCCTGGATCGAAGCCGCATCGCCCGCGGCTGGCTTCACCAGGCTGTGGCATCTTCTCAGATCTCCACAACAGAGGGGCTCGAATTATCTATTTACTTGCCAACGGAACAGACCTACGCTTATCTGGAACGTTTCCTGTTGGGTCCATTGCCGTCGAGAGCACAGCCGGTCGCATGGGTCGAGATCATCAACGCCAGCGGGAATCCGCTCTATGGGGAGCTGGCCGCAGAAATCCTGCGGGAGGCCGGGTTCGAGGTAGCCCGTATGGTGGAGGCTGCGCCGGATGGACAGCCTACGCGGGTGAGCGTGCTGGTCTCGACGGTCGCTCCCGCGACCAATCAAGCCCTTCTGCACGCTTTTCGCCTCCCCCGGTCCCGTCTGGAGATCGCCCCGGAGCCGGGCGCCGAAGCCCCTTATCGGGTCTGGTTGGGGGCGGATTTCAACCCTTGCGTGCGGTGAAAGGGACATTCGCCCCTGAAGTCTCGGAAAGAGGGCGAAAAATCGTGCTTCTTCCACATTTGATTTTCGGTTTTGGTCCCCTGGGGGATGGGGCCATTGGCAGCTCACCACTTCACATCCTCAAAACGAAAAGGGAAGGAGCAATAGCGCTTTATGGATGGGGTGAGATCGCGCGAGATAAGCTCTAATCTTGGTGGGAGCGTGAGCATCCATGCGGCTTAAGGCGCTGGAGCTTCATGGCTTTAAGAGCTTCGCGGAACCAATCCGCCTTGAGTTCCCAGGGCAAGTGACCGCTATTGTGGGCCCGAACGGGAGCGGCAAGAGCAACATCGCGGAGGCGGTCCGCTGGGTTCTGGGGGAGCAAAGCCTTTCCACCCTGCGGGTCCGCCGGAGCGAAGATCTCATCTTCGCGGGAAGCGATCAACGCCCCCGCGCCGGCATGGCCGAGGTCACCCTGATCTTCGATAACTCCGACAGCCAGCTGCCGGTGGAGTTCGTGGAGATCGCGATCACCCGTCGGGTTTATCGGGACGGGGAAAGCGAGTATTTCCTGAACGGGAATCGGGTGCGCCTGCGGGACATCCAGGAGCTTTTGGGATCCACTCCGCTGGCTCGACGAACCTATACGGTCATTGGGCAGGGGGTGGTGGATGAAGTGCTCCGGATGCGGCCGGAGGAACGACGGGCGCTGTTTGAGGAGGCGGCTGGGATCGCTCTGTACCGGACGAAACGGGAGGAGGCCCTGCGGCGCTTGGAGGCCACCCGACAGAACCTGACACGGGTGCGGGATCTGCTGGCGGAGATTACGCCTCGGCTGAACAGCCTTCGCCGTCAGGCCGAGCGCGCGCGCCAATATGAAGCGCTCCTCGCTCAGCTCAGGGAGCGATGGCGACGGTGGGCCATCCATCGTATGGCTCAGCTGCGGCAGGGTTTGGAGGCTGCTCAGATCGCCCTGGCGGACGCGGAGGCCGCTTGGATTCAGCATCAAGAGCGTCAGGCCGCCGCTGAGCAGCGGGCCCTGGCGATTCGGGAGGAGATCCGTCACCAGCAATCGATGCTGGCGGAGCAGGAAGCGATCTGGGAGAGGCTTCAGAAAGAAGCCGCAACGCTGCAGCAGCGGTTACAGGCGATAGAGGAGGCCCTTCAAGCTTTATCCAGGCAGGCAAAGGCTCGCCAGGAGCGCATGGAAGCTCTCCGGGCTCAGCGGGCGACGCTGGAAGCGATGCGGGAGAGGCTGGAGGTTGAGCGGAAGACGCTGGAAAGGCGGCTCCAGGAAGTTCGAGAGCAGCGCCTGGCCGTGGAAGCTCTCTACGAGCCGAAGCGGATCCGATATGAGGAGTTGCGTCGCCAGGAAGAGGGACTCCGGACGACCATTCATCAATTAGAGGAAGAGGCGGCGCGTATCGCTCATCGTCAATCCGCGCTCCAGGAGTTGCGGAAGGAACTGGAAGACCAGGCGATCCAACGAGACGTTTCGCGGAAGAGGATGGTTGAGGAACGGGCGAATTGGGTGCGAGAGTTGGAAAAACTTCGGGAGGAGATGCAGGTTTTAGAGGCGACCCTGAAGGAGCTGGAGCAGCGACGCGTGCAGATCAGCCGTCAACAGGAGGAGGTAGAGGCGGAAGTGAGCCGGGCTCGAGAGACGATGGCTCAGGCTCGGGCCCATGAAGAGTACCTGGAGGCTTACGTGGAGGCCTTCGCCCATCACCAGGAGAGGATGGAGGGACTCCATGCGGATCTTCAGGCGGTGCTTTCAGCGGGGCTCCCGGGGGTGCTGGGGCAGTTGGCTGACTTCCTGGAGATCGAACCCGGCTGGGAGATGGCCGCTGCCTCCATCCTCGGACCGCTCCTCCAGGCGTTGGTGGTGCAGAGCTCGGCTGCCTTGGAGCGAATGCGAGCGCTGGTCCGTCACGGCCTGCCCGTGGTGGTTCTGGGGGCATTGCGCATCGAACGGTTGCGTTCGATTCGTGGCCGGACAGGACGTATCCGGAGGCCTGCGCCTTTTGCCTGGCCGATCGCTCCTCCAGCCCGCCCGGCGGTGACGATCCTGCGGGCGCGGGAGCCTCGGCTGCAGGCATGGCTGGAGGGCCGCCTGGCGGGCATCTGGTTGGTTGAAACCTGGGAGCAAGCCGTGACGCTCTGGCGTCAGCTTCCCCGCACGGCTCAGATTCTAACCCGGGAGGGGGAGCGGATCAGTGGGGAGGGGCTTCTCTGGATCGGTCGATACGCCGCCCCAGAGGTGGTATGGGTGTCTCAGGAACGAACATGGCGCTCGCTGTCGGAGCAGCTCCAGGCGGCGCGGGAAACATTGCGCCAGGCCGAAACGGCTTTCCAGGAAAGCTGGATTCGGCGGAGGCAGCTCCAGGAGGAGATGGCGGCCATCGAAGAGACCCGTCGGGCGGTGGAGGGCCGTCGGGAGACCATTCGGCGTCGCCTCTGGGAGCTCGAGGAGGCGATTCAGCACGCTACCCGCATCCTTCAAACCTTAGAACGCGAGGCTGACGCCTGGGAGCAGCAGCGGGCGCAGATCGAATCCGAGCAGCGGGAACTGATCCGCCGGGCCCAGGCGCTGGTGGGGAGGCATCAGGCATTGGAGGAAGACCGAGCTGCGATTGAGAAAGAGATCGCCGCGCTAGGCCTGGAGTCCATCGAGGCCGATTTAGCCCGCTTGCGCATGGAGGAGCGGTTGCTCGAGGAGCAGCGCCGTCAGCTGGAGGAAATGATCGCTCAGCATCAGGAGGCGCTTCAGGCGGTGGAAGCGGAGTGGGCGACGTGGGCGGTTGAGGAGGGAAGCAGTCAGCGAGCTGTGCTGGAGGCTGAGCGGGAACAGTTGCAGCGCCTGCAGCAGGCGTTGGCCCTTGAGTTGCAGGAGTTGGAGGCCCGGCGTGCCCAGGGGATGGGAGCCCTTCTCGCCTCAGAGTTGATGTTTGAAGAGGCGTGGCGGCAAGCCGAGAGCCTGCGCGAGGCCGGCCGCGCGCTGGAGGAGCAGGTCCACGCCGCCCGTCTGGAGGTGGTGCGTTGGGAAGGGGAGATTCGCGCTTTTCAACAGGCCCTGCGGGAAGAATGGCGCCATCTGGGCGAGGGGGAGATCGATCTGGAAGCGTGGGCCCTCGAGCCCGGTGCCGCTGAGCCGCCGGAGGACCTGGAAGCCGAAGTGGAAGCTCTCCGACAGGCGTTACGACGGCTGGGGCCGATCAACCCGGAGGCCGCCGCGGAATACGCCGAGTTGCAAGAGCGCCATGCTTTCCTGATGGAACAGATCGCAGATCTGGAGGCCGCGGCGGCTTCTCTCCAGCAAACGGTCGCTGCCCTGGATCAGCGCATGCAGCAGGCCTTTATCGAGACCTTTCGAGCGGTGGGCCGCGCTTTTAAAGAGACCTTCGTCGAGTTGTTTGGCGGAGGTAACGCCCGCCTCGTTCTCACCGAAGCAGAGAGCTGGGATCAGGCCAAAGTGGAGATCTTTGTGCGAGTGCCTGGGAAGCGAACCCAGAACCTGATGATGCTCTCCGGAGGGGAGAAAGCGCTGACGGCCCTCGCGCTGATCTTCGCCCTCCTCAAGGTCCGCCCCTCGCCCTTTGTGATTTTAGATGAGGCGGATGCCGCCTTGGATGAGGCGAACATCGGCCGGTTCCGAGAGATGATCCGTCAGCTTTCCAAGCGAACGCAGTTCATCCTCATCACCCACAATCGGGGGACCGTGGAGGCCGCCGATGTGCTGTATGGCGTTACGCTGCGGTCCGACGGATCTTCCCAAGTTCTGAGCCTGAAGTTAGAGGAAGCGGAACGGATCATCGCCCGCGGGAAATAGGGAACGAAGATGGCATTTCGGTTCGGTGGGGTGCCCCAGGGCGGGCACAAGGCCTGCCCCTATAAGGGTATCCTCATCTGCATGTAGGGGCACCCCTTGTGGGTGCCCTCCCGTGAGTGTTCCAGGGTAGGCACAACTCTGATGTAGGCCCGAGGCCTGCCCCTTACGCTGCCGCGGCCATGCGCTCGGCCAGCCGGGGATGCTCGAGCGTGAACATCTCCCCCACGATGGAGGCTTGGGCCTCATCGATCCATGCGGCGACTGCCTCGCAGGTGTGATCGGGGGCGATGATCAGGGTCACGGAGGTCGTGCCGGCGAATTGGAAAGGTTGCTCGTAGCGCTCCGGCGCCCATGCCACGGATCCTGCGCATCGCCTGCCCAGTCGCTGGCTGTATCGGTGTCGATGGGGAGCCTGGTCGCTGGGTCCACGCGACGGACCAGGATCCGGCCCTCGCTCCGGGCACCGGGGATCTCGTAGCTCTGAACCGGTGGGCCATCCCAGTGTTTCAGTGTAGCCTGCACCGTGGAGCACCGCATCCACCAGCGAGCCGTTTGAATCCCGGAGCACCGCCGCATCTGGTGGGCGCCCAAAGGCCAGGGTGAATGAAGGGGCGTGGTGGGCCACCCAAGCCGGAACCCCGGGGGTGATGATGAACCCTGGGGGGAACCGCAACCCACCGGTCCCTGTCAGGCGATCCCTCAACGTCCATCCACCCAAATCGACAGAGGCAGGGCCGAGAACCAGCAGCTGCACCGCCTCATCCGGCTCCCCCACGAACAGACCATCCGGGTGCACGGCCGTGATCCAGGTGCCGGAGTTCCCCGCGTGCGAGATGCGGTGTCCGCTGGATAGGGTGAAGACGATCGCCGCTCCGCCAAAGCCGAAGGCGAAGGCGAGGATCAAGCGGGGTGTTCTGCGCATGGCTCCTCTTGATCGTGGGTGTGGGCATGGGGGTTTTGGGGTAGGGGCGCCGATCCTTTCCCACGCGACTTCGTCGCGCGGGGAAGCTCCCGCGACAAGCATTCATTCCCTTTCCATAACCAAGGTGATCTGTGGGGTCAAGCTTAGACTGAGGATCATCACGCCAGGACAGCCTCCGCATCTGGGTTCATTTAGATGATAGCCGAGAGGTAACTACCGCTTCATCCAAATTTGTTTTTGGGGTATGCAGTGGCGAAGGCGGGTGGGCCCCCAGCCCCCAAAAGGAAACTGCTGGAGAGCATATTAGGTCATGCCCAAAAATCAAATCGGGCAGGAGCACTACTCAGCCGCTCTCATGCAACGCCCATACGGATATCGGCGGTTTCCTCCTGGGGGCTTTGGGGGCCGAGCCGCGCGCCGAAGGCGCGCAGGCCCCCAA
>NZ_JBHOQJ010000255.1:0-3214 GCF_042408365.1 Thermoflexus sp. | reverse complement strand
CTTATGCGGCCCGCCCCTCACAGAGAATTTCCCTTAAGGGTTTGGTTTACAAGCCCAGCTCTAATTTTCCCCCACACCCTTCTTAACTCTTTGCGACAAAGCAATCCTTGGGAATTAGAGATCGTCGAAGACGGCGGTGGTCTTCCCAACGCGTGGATCTCCAGGGAATTTCGGTGGGGTGTGGCTGCAAGATGGATCAAGGCGCCCCTTGTGGGCGCCTCCAGAGCGGGCGCAAAGCCCGTTCCTACATCCCCATCTGGCGTAGCGGGGGCCCCCACCGGAATGGCGTAGGGGGCACCCATAAGGGGTGCCCCCATGGGTATCTTAAGGGTCGCTGGAGTCGGGTCGCCACCTGCGGGGAGGGCCGCTCCAGGTGTCCGCTGTGGGCTCTCGGCAGGAACCGTCGTCCTCGCAGATCGTCGGGGAGGCATCAACCCGGATGGATGCCTCGCGCAAGCGCGCCGAGGAAGACCAACTTTCATGTCCAACCAACCCATCAAGGAGTGCCCCTACAAAAGGCGGATATCCATTGTAGGGGCAGGCCTTGAGCCTGCCCGTGCCCGCAGGGCGTCTACAAGGGGTGTCCCTACACAGATGTCGAAAGGCCAAGTGGTCCGCACCCGCCAGGCCGTCGGATGATTTCCCTTTTCGAGGAGGCCACCGGCGGCCTGGACTGCTATAATGTGACCGAAGGCAGCGCCAATCCTTCGGGAGCCTGGAGAGCTCATAATGACCTTTTGGATGACGTGGGTCGGGGATCTTCTGATTTTTCTGATCTTCGCCGCCGTCGGGCGGGCCAGCCACGGCCTGCTGACGGAAGATCCGGTGCTTTGGGGTGTGGCCCGGGCGGCCGCGCCCTTCGTCCTCGCCTGGTGGGTCGTGGCGGGGGCCTTCCGCCTGTATCGCTCGGATCCGGCGCTTCCCCTTGCTCAGACCGCGTGGCGGATCGGCCTGGCTTGGCTCGGGGCATGGGCGCTGGGGTTGCTGCTGCGGAGTTTGCTGCTTGGACGGCCGGCCCCGATCGCTTTCGCCTTGATCACGCTGGCAGGCAACGGGATCCTGTTGATCGCCTGGCGCCTTCTCCTGCAGGTCTGGATCCGGCGTCAGGTCGCTTCAGGAGCGATGCGATGAGTTCCCCCGAGATCCTCGCGCGCATTCAGGAAGTCAAACGCCGGTGGGAGGCCGAGCTGTTGCGCAAGGCCAATGTGGTCGCGGTGGGCATCGGCTACCGGCAGCGGGGCGGGCGCCCCACCGATGAGCTCTGCCTGGTGGTCTCGGTCCGCCGGAAGGTCCCTCTGGAGAAGCTGGCCCCGGAGGATCGCATCCCCTCGGAGATCGACGGCGTGCCGGTGGACGTTCAGGAGGTGGGGACGCTGCGGGCGCTGTAGGGGCGCGCGGAGGACGGGCCGCGGGATCCAATGGTGGAGGGACCGTGTGGGGGTGGCAGGTGTCTGTTTACTACTCCTGGCGTTGCTGATCGGAGGCCTAGGATGGTTCCTCCGACGGCGGGCCGGCCTTCCAAGGGGCGAGGTGGTGTACGAAGACATGTCCGGCGCTGTTCGCTCCCCACCCCTTTCCGTTCCCCGCTATGGGCTTATCGGCAAGCCGGATTACCTGATCCGACGCGCCGGGTTCATCATCCCGGTGGAGGTGAAAGCCGCGGCGGCCCCTCGGCGTCCGCATCCGTCCCATGTGATGCAGCTCATCGCGTACTGCCTGCTCGTGGAGGAAACCTACGGTCGTCCCCCGCCCTATGGATGGATCCGCTATCGGGATCGGACCTTCCGGGTGGACTATACCGCCGAGCGGCGGGATGAGCTCTTGGAGGTGCTGGCGGCGATGCGGCGCGATCTGGAGCGGGGGGAGGCGCATCGCCAGCACCGCAGCCCGGCCCGGTGTCGCGCCTGCGGGTTCCGGGCGATCTGCGACGAAGCGCTGGCGTAAGCAGGTCCCGCGCCGGCCTTCGACCTCCTGGAATCCTCAAATCGACTGGCCCGGATCAGCGATCCGCCGGTTCCGATGGAGGAAGCGTTCGAGAGCCACCCAGTGGGCCGGAGCGGCCCAGAGGCGGGCGAACCGTTCCCGCTCGGCCTGCAGGGCTTCATGGAAGGGAAGACGGTCGCCATCGCGGATCAGCGCCTTGATCGCCCGCACGGCCTCCGGATCCCAGCGGAGGATCTCCCGGGCCAACGCCAACGCCTCCGCCAGGGCCTGGCCCGCGGGCGCCACCCGTTCCACCAACCCCAGGCGCAACGCCTCCTCGGCTCCGATCCGCCGGGCGGTGAGGAGGAGCTCCAGCGCCCGGCCGGGCCCGATGCGTCGCCGCAGCCGCTGCCCCCCGCCCCATCCGGGGGTGAGGGCCCAAGTGACCTGCACGAAGGCGAGATCGGCGTCCTCGGCCATCACCCGCAGGTCGCAGGCCAACGCCACCTCCACGCCCCCGCCGCGGGCGGGCCCGTTGATGGCGGCGATGCTGATCCAGGGCGCCTCCTCCAGCTGGCGCAGCGCGTCCCCAACGATCCGCCCCAGCCGCTCGCCATCCGCCTCCGTGCGATAGAGCGCCATCTCGTAAAGATCGGCCCCGGAGAGGAAGGCCCCTTCCGCGCCGGTGAGGATCACCACCCGTAATGTGGGATCCCGGGCGGCCTCTTCCACGGCTTGAGCGAAGGCCTCCATCGTGGCCCAATCCATGGCGTTCCGCCGCTGCGGACGATCCACGATCCAGAGCGCAAGGTCCCCCTGGCGCTCTATTCGCAACATGGGTGCTCCTCCCTTCCTGGAGATTTGAAATGGGCTGCGCTTCACTGTCTGTTGAGGAACGAGCGGCGGTCGCTCCCCTCGATGGCGATGTGCCTCTTGTTCCGAAGCGGCTGTGCGCTGCGGGTCGCGTCAGCGGCCCGCGTATTTACGGACCCCTCGATCCAACCCTGGTGCTGAAATCGGGATGTCCGATGGCCGCCGATCTTTGGTTTCGACGGCGAAACCTGTTTTCTTTCCGAACTTGGCGCATTGGGCGCAGCGTTGGAGGACGGATAAGCTCCAACTGTTCAGCAAATGATCTTGACGGGCTGTTCGTCCACGTGGTATATTTTGGTATAGAAGCGGGCCCGTGGTGTAGCCTGGCCTAACACGCCGCCCTGTCAAGGCGGAGATCGCGGGTTCGAATCCCGTCGGGCCCGCTGGAAAAGCAGCGGCGGGCGCATAGAAGCGCCCG
>NZ_JBHOQJ010000245.1:0-1868 GCF_042408365.1 Thermoflexus sp. | reverse complement strand
GAGCAGATGCGGGATTTCGTATATGTGGAAGATATCGTGGCGGCGAACCGGATGGCGTTGGAGGACGGGGAGGGGGAGGTGTTCAACTTGGGGAGCGGGCGGGGGACGACGGTGAACGAGCTCTTCCGGATGCTGGCGGCGATCACCGGTTATCGACGGGAGCCGATTTACGGCCCGCCGAGAGTGGGGGAGACCTTTCGGATTTACCTGAAGGCGGATCGAATCCGTCAAGCGTGGGGCTGGCGGCCGCGGGTGGACCTGGAGGAGGGACTGGAACGGACGGTGGCCTTTTTCAAAGAGCGATGGCGGCCTTAGGGCAGGGCCGTCTGTTGGGTGGCCATCGGATATTCCCCAAGGAGAACATTTTATGGAAGAGATCAGCCTCCGAAGAGAAGCAGAAGAAGAAATCGACCTGCGAGAATACGTTTGGGTCCTCCTCAAGTACTGGAAGTGGATCCTCGGGGTTCCCATCGCGGCGGCCATCGTCGCCCTAGTGGTGAGTTTCCTCATCCCCCCCACGTACGAGGCCACCGCGCTGGTGGCGGTGACCAAACCCCGCTATGTGATGCAGTTTGATCCACGCATCGTGCCGATAGAATCGATCAGCAATGCCGTGATCCAGCCTGCCTATAAGGCCTATCCGGAGCTGGCCACCAGCGACGAGGTCCTGCGGGAGTTGCTAGCACAGCTGAACCCGCGGCCGGCAGAATTGGAGACGCTGCAGGACCTGCGGGGGATCGTGGCGGCCAAAGCCGGCGCAGATCCCAGCGTGATCCGCCTGACCGCTCGCCATCGGGATCCTGAGGCAGCGGCGCATATCACCAACCTCTGGGCCGAGATTTTCGTCCGGCGGGCCAACGAAATCTACGGGACTGAGGCTCGGTCCCAACTCCAGTTCTACCAGCAGCAGCTGGAGCGGGCGCGGGCCGAGCTGACCGCCGCCGAGGAGGCGCTGGTGGCGTTCCAGGCCCGCAACCGGGCGTCGGTCCTGCAGAACCAGTTGAACTCGTATCGGCAGATGCAGGCCGACTATTTGGCCGATCGACGGCAGATTGCCTATATCGTACAGGACATTCGGGGACTGCGAGAGCAGTTGAGCCGCCAACCTCCCGACCGGCCGACGACCTTGGCGGACCAGTTGACCGCGCTTTTTCTACAAATTAAGGCCTTCAACGCCCAGGCTTCAGCGCCCGTCCAGTTGCAGGTGGATAGCGCGGCGACGCTTTCAGAAAAGTCCCTGCCGGAGCAGATCGCGTTCCTCGACGACCTGGTGCGGGTGTTAGAGGACAAATCGGCCGAGATTGAGGGGCGACTGGCGGAACTGGAGCCGCAAATTCTGGCCCTCCAGCGGGAGCTGCAGGAAATCGCCACCGAGGAGGACCGGCTGGTCCGGGCGCGGGATGTGGCGCGGGAGACGTATATGACGTTAGCACGGAAGGTGGAGGAGGCCCGTATCGCGGCGGAGGATGTCGCCGCGGGGGAGGTCCGGCTGGCCAGCCGGGCGACAGCGCCGGAGAAGCCTGTCAGCCCCCGCAAACTGCTCAACACCGCCGTGGCCGGCGTGCTGGGGTTGATGCTGGCGGTCTTCGGCGCGTTCGTGGCGGAGTGGTGGCGGAGCGGGGCGAAAGCGCAGGAAGGGGTTCCGATGGGCCGCGAGGAACTGGTCGCCGGTGGTCCGTCCCCGGATAGGACGTTGTAGTTGCCTACCCCAGCCCAAGGACGGATACGGTCACGAGCCCATGCGCTGCTGGTACGCTGTCTACACCAAGCCGAACGCCGAATACCGCGTGGCCGCTCTGCTCGCCCAGAAGGGGCTGGAGTCGTTCCTGCCGGAGATCCCCTCCTGGCGGCCGCGCCGAGGCCACCGC
>NZ_JBHOQJ010000286.1:0-1999 GCF_042408365.1 Thermoflexus sp. | reverse complement strand
CCGAAGGCGCCCGGCTCGCCCCCCAACCCCCCAAAGTCCGACGCTATCAGGTTCGAATGGCTTCTTTCCAAGATCCTCTCACCTGCAATATGACCTCTGCCTCTCACAAAAATCCCTGCCGAGGTTGTATTTCTCTGCGCTTCTGCGCTATGCTTACTAAGGAGTTGGCCCTCAATTTTCTAAAGGCAGGAGGGTCAAGATGGCAGATCTCGGACTTATTTTGATCAGTTACCTCATCGGTTCGATCCCCACCGCATACCTCGCCGGTCGTCTCCTGCGTGGGATCGATCTGCGACAATGGGGCAGTCGTACGGTCAGTGGGACCGCGGTGTATTACCACGTGGCCCGCTGGGCCCTGATCCCGGTTGGCCTGTTGGATGTGCTGAAAGCAGCCATCCCGGCCTGGGGAGCGCTGGCGCTGGGGCGCCCTCGAGGGGTGGCGGTAGCGGCGGGGCTGGCCGCGGTCATGGGCCATAACTGGCCGGTCTGGCTGGGCTTCCACGGGGGGCGCGGCATCGGGCCGTTCCTCGGACTGCTCACGGTCACTTTCCCGGTTGGTGCCCTTTGGATCTTGGGCGCTTTGGTCATCGGGCGCCTGTTACAAGCCACTGCGGTGATGGCCCTGTTCGCCATCGCCGGGTTGCCGGCCCTGGTATGGCTCACCGGGGGGCCGCTGGAGGTCGCCCTCGGGGGGCTGGCCATGCTGGCGATTACCGTGGTCAAGCGTCTGGAGGCCAACCGGGAGCCTCTCCCCTCGGATCCGGTGGAGCGGCGGCGGGTGCTCTGGCGACGCCTCTGGCTGGACCGGGACACGGCGGCCTGGGAGGTCTGGATGTTCCGCCGCCCGGGGCATCCGGCTTGAGGCCCCACCCCACCGGAGTCCCGCGGATGTGCTGACCCTGATCCGCGCGACCCTGCGCTCCCTCGAGCTTCCCTCTGGGGGAGAGTTGGCTCGCCATGAGCTCTATGGGGGCTTTGTGGCTTGTTGTGGGGTCGCGTCCAAGGCGGAGGGAAGAACTTCCCCTAACCCACCTGCACGGAGAAGAGCCATGGCGAAGATCGCGGTGGTCACCGATAGCGTGGCGTGTTTGCCCCCCGAGTTGGTGGAAGCCTACCAGATCCGCGTGGTCCCGGTCCGAATCATTCTGGGGGAGCGGGTGTTCCGGGATGGCATCGATGTCACAGCGGAGCAGGTCTATGAATGGCAGCGGGCCGGGATCATGGCGACCTCCTCCCAACCCTCCGTGGGGGATTTCATGGAGACCTATCGGGAGTTGGCAAAGGAAGCGGAGGGGATCGTCTCCATCCATGTTTCCGCTGCCATGACGGGCACATATAACGCAGCGCTCCTCGCCGCCCAGATGGTCCCCGGGATTCCTATTCGGGTGATTGACAGCCAGGCCGCTACCATGGCCCAGGGTTTTTTGGTCCTGGAGGCGGCCCGCATGGCGGAGGCGGGGGCTTCGCTGGACGAGATCGTGGCCCGGGTAGAGGCGCTGCGCCCACGCCTCCGGTTCTTCGCCGTCCTAGAGACGGTGACGTATCTCATCCGGAGCGGTCGGGCTCCGGCCCTGGCGGCCCTGGCGGTCGATGTACTGCAGATCAAACCGATTCTGACCATGCAAAACGGTCGCATCGAGGTGCTGGAGAAAGTCCGCACCCGACGCCGGGCGATCGAGGCGATGGTCCAGCGGATGACCCAGGATGTGGGAAACCGGCCGGTGCATGCGGCGGTTTTCCATGCGGCCGCCCCGGAGGAGGCTGAGGCGCTGCAGCGATTGCTCCTCGAACGCTTCGATTGCCGGGAGTGCTATCTCACGGCCTTCTCACCGGTGATGGGTCTTTACGCCGGACCAGGGGTGTTGGGGCTGGCCTATTACGCGGAATAGTGGCACTTTGACGATTGCGAACGCGTGCGGTGAGTTCGAGGTGGACCAGATGGGAGATTTCGTCTCCAGGACCCATGCGGGGCAAGCCCCTCCCCGCGGCCCGAAGGGCC
>NZ_JBHOQJ010000230.1:0-2975 GCF_042408365.1 Thermoflexus sp. | reverse complement strand
CGCGGCCCCTTCCGCCAGGAAGAACATCGCCGGGATCGCGTAGGCGCAAACGCGTTCCCCCACGGTGTCCACGATGATCCGGCCGAAGGGGAAAACGGGGTCATCCACCCGCAGCATCGGTGCCGGCATGCGATCCGAACGAATCGGCAGGGCCAGCCCCAGGCGGGTTCGACGTTCCTGTTGGGCCTTCCGAAGCTTCCTCCAGAAATCCGGAT
This sequence comes from Thermoflexus sp., assembly GCF_042408365.1. Classification (GTDB taxonomy): domain Bacteria; phylum Chloroflexota; class Anaerolineae; order Thermoflexales; family Thermoflexaceae; genus Thermoflexus. The sequence continues at coordinate 2,760 of NZ_JBHOQJ010000230.1, read as the reverse complement.
GCCCCGGGAGCGCCATGGACAACCTCCTTCGGTGCGATCCCTATGGCGACGGTCCCCAAAATTTCCTTAACTGGAAGATAAAGCATGGGCGGCGCTTCCCGCAATCGGGGGAATGTCCTGCTTGGGACAGCGCAAGGTCCTTATCCACCGCCGACCAGCCAGCGGGGGCGATACTGGAGGGCCTCCGCCAAGTGATGGACGTGCAGGCGATCCGATCCGTCCAAATCGGCGATGGTGCGAGCCACCTTTAAGATGCGGTGATACGCGCGAGCCGAGAGGTGAAGCTGCTGCATCGCGGCTTTCAGCAGCGCCTGGGCTTGCGGCTCCATCTGACAATAAGCCCGGATATGGCCAGGCCCCATCTCCGCGTTGCACAGGATCCCTGTCCCATGGAAGCGCTCCCGCTGGATCGCCCGAGCCCGCTCCACCCGTTCTCGGATTTATGCGGAAGGCTCCCCGCGCCGGCCGTCAGATAATTTCTCGAACTCCAGCCGCGGCGCTTCGATCCGGATGTCGATTCGATCCAGCAGAGGGCCGCTCAAGCGTTTCTGGTAGCGGGGGACCATCGTAGGGGAACAGGTGCAGGGCTTCAACGGATCCCCGTAATAGCCACATGGGCAGGGATTCATCGCCGCAGCCAGCATGAAGGCGGCGGGGAATTCCAGCTGGGCGGGGAAGCGCCCCCCGCCGACCAGCCTGGCGTGGCTGATGGTATAGTGGGGGCCCGGAACGGCCGTTGGTGGATCAGCGGGGACTCTTAGACCCGCATCACCTCCAGAGCCTCCTCCAGCGAGAGGCAAGGGAGAATCCCCGGGAGCGCGCGGGCCAGCAGCGTCTTCCCGGTGCCGGGGGGACCGACTCGTTAAGAAATTGTGATTGCCTGCGGCTGCCACTTCAAGAGCCCGTTTGGCGTGCTCCTGGCCTTTGATGTCCGCGAGGTCCACCGCCGGCGGTGCCTCGACCCAGTGGTCCAACGGCGTCGGCGGTTGGGGAGGGATCGGCTTTTGGCCGAGGAGATGGGCGATGAGATCCTGCAATGTGGTCACTGGGTAGATCTCGAGATCCGGCCCCAGGGCGGCCTCCGGGGCATCGGCTCCTCAGCTCGCGGGCCAGCGCGGCCATGACCAGCATCCCCGGCACATGGCGCACCGTCCCGTCCAGTCCCAGCTCCCCCACGACCATTGCGTCTTCCATTGTGTTCAAGGGAAGCTGTTCTGAGGCGATCAACACCCCCAGGGCGATGGGAAGATCGTACGCAGGACCCTCCTTCCGCGGGTCCGCGGGGGCCAGGTTCACCACGATGCAAGCCAGTGGAAAGGAGAACCCGGCGTAGCGGATCGCCGAGCGTACGCGCTCTCGGGCCTCCTGAACGGCGGTATCCGGCAGCCCGACGATGGTGAACCCCGGCTGCCTCCGGCTAACATCCACCTCCCCGGTCACCAGTTCTCCGTTCAAACCGATCAGCGCGCAGCTGAACAGGCGTGCGAGCATATGCGCTCCTATCCGGCGAAGTGGCCAAAGGCTGATGGCCGCCTGAATCCTCCATCCCCCCGCATGCCGGTGATGGACTCGTCCATGGAATCCAGCGGGCTGGAGATTTGTGGCGTTGGACCGGGCCGGTAGTTTCCCTGAGGGGTGTGGATGATCCGACGGCCTGGTGAATGTGGACCACTTGACCCCAATGGGGCACCCACCAGGGGGCCTTACCTCCCTCGTCGCAGGGGCCGCGCCGAGGGAGGTAAGGCCCCCTGCGACGCCGGAAAGATACCGGGGCAGGCCTTGGGCCTGCCCTTACCCCATCCCACGGCCACACACTGCTGGAGTTCCGTTCTTTGACACATCGTCATCTATTTCATCCCGATGGGCTCCATCGATGACCGGTCCCTTCCCGCTTCCTCGACCGAGTGCTCGTCGACCGGTGGTCGCCCACCGTTCCGCCGCAGCGCCGATCTCCACCGGCGTCCCTTCCCGCGGAACTCGCGGTAGGGCCTTTTGGGGGGCACGTGATCCTTCGGATCGCGTGGGGTGCCCTTTCCGGGCGGCCCACCCATCGATCCGCCAATGCGGCGCGGCCTTTGGCCACCGGTCCTTCCCATCGGCGTGGTTCTCGAGCTGTCAACCCTTCCCCGCCATTCTTGTTTGGAAGCAGGCGCTTGAGCGCTTGCTTCCCCGGCTCCCATCACGGGTCAAATCGTTTTAGGAGTTACGCGGTGAATTTCCTCGTGGGGTTTTTGGAGTAGGGCCCTTCCGTCTCCCGTCGAGGGCCCCGAGCCGCGTAATTCCTATAAATGATAGCCAGAAGGGTTGGAGTTCATCGGAGGCCACCCGACTCCTATCCCCCTTACCCTTTTTTGACAGGGTAGGGGCTTGTCACTAAGATTAAGGGCTGTTGGAGAGACGTTGCGTGAGGAAGTAAGCCTTCTTAAGTAAGAATTTGGTGACTCTGCGATCCCCTAAAATTGATAGATCTCCCTTCCAGGGAGCCTTGGGTTCGGATGGGCATTGACGGCGCTTGTCTCCGCCTTCGAAGATCCTTGGGGCTATTCTCTGCTTTGAGCTGGGAGGAGAGCAATCGATGGCCGCGGACGCCGTATCGCATCGCGCTCACATTGGGTTGCGGAGGGAGGTGACGGTTTGGGGGTCCTTCACCTGGGGGTATGCGGATGTGGGGGCGGACGTCTATGTCGCCCTCGGCCTGGTGATGGCCGCCGCCCAGGGGGCCACCCCCCTCGCCTTCCTCATCGCCGGGCTCGTCTACAT
>NZ_JBHOQJ010000225.1:0-5221 GCF_042408365.1 Thermoflexus sp. | reverse complement strand
CCCCTCGCTGACAGAACCGGCACGACCCACAGGGGGCAGAGTTGGCCGCCACCACCCGCATACCAGGGCGAAAGGCTTCTACGCCCTCCCCGACCGCGACGATCTCACCGGCCACCTCATGGCCAAACAGGGAAGGCAGCGGACCCAGGGCGGGATGATGCCCCCGCCGGAAGATCTTGACATCGGTGCCACAGGTGAGCGCGCGCTCTACTCGAAGGATCACCTCCCCTGGGCCGGGATCCGGCACGGGAACTTCCTCCAGGCGCAGGTCTCCAGGCCCATACAGGCGGGCCGCTAACATCCGCTCGGGCATCGGCTCCCTCCTCGCGATTTTCACTCACTTTAACAAGAGCGCTAAAATAACTCAAACACTTTAGGGACCTCGTGCTCAGTCCACTTTTGGACTGGGGATTGCCTTCGGCGACCCCCAGTCCAAAAATCCCAAAAGGGAACCAAGACCCAGCCCAACGGAGGTCATCCTGATGAGCGAGCCAGCGGTTCAGGAGATCCTGAGGATGGGCCGTCGCATCCTCTTCCATCCGGAGACGTTTCGGTGGGAGGGGATCGAGCCTCAAGCCTACAAGTTCAGCCTGGGAGAGGAGCGAGGGTTCGGCTGGCGAGGGGTCACCCGTTTCGTGATCGGCGGCCCTCCGGAGGCCCCATGTCGGTTCCAGCTGCGCTACTTTGAGCTCGCGCCGGGCGGGTATTCCAGCTTGGAGAAGCATCAGCATGTCCACTTCATCGTTGTCATCCGTGGACGAGGCAAGGCGCTGGTCGGTCCGGAGGTGTTCGAGGTCGCCCCCTTGGATGTGGTTTACGTGCCTCCGGAGGTGCCCCATCGCTGGATCAACGATGGCGACGAACCGTTCGGCTTCCTATGCCCGGTGGACGCGGAGCGGGATGCACCACGGCCGGTCGATGAGGCCGAGTGGCGCGCGTTAAAGCGGAATCCGATCACCGCTCCTTATGTGTTCTAACGGCTTCGCCGCAAAGCGGGTTGCTGACGCGGCCCGCCCTTCACAGGGCGGACGCCCCCACGTGTATGGATGATCCTTCCACAGGGAATTCCGCTGGGGTGTGATCGCGGGAAGGATGTAGGGGCACCCCTTGTGGGTGCCCCTACATGGGTGCCCGGGGCAGGCACAAGGCCGGCCCCTGCATCCGTCCTGTGTGGCGCGGGGTGATCTATGATCCTTTCTCCTCTACGATCCAGTCATGAATTCGATGCCGAAGCGCATAGGCCGCGGCCTCTACCCGGTTGGAGAGGCCCAGCTTGTCCAGGATGATGCTGACGTAATTGCGCACAGTCTTCTCGGTCAGGAAGAGCTCCTCCGCGATCTCTTTGTTGGTCTTCCCCTCCGCAATGCGGGCCAGGATCAACCGCTCACGTGGCGTGAGATCTTTGAAGGCATCCGCCTGCGCCGCCCGCGACCGCTGGCGGAACTGCTCCAGCACCTTCCGGGTGACCGCGGGGTCCAGGATCGCCTCGCCCCGGGCCAGGGCCTCCAGGGCTTGTATAAGCTCCCGGCTCCCCGCTCGCTTCAACACATAGCCTGATGCTCCTGCCTCAATGGCCCGTACGATGAACTCTTCACTGGGATAGGCGGTCAGGATCAACACCCGGGTATCTGGGAAACGCTGCGTGATCTCCTGACAGACCTCCAGACCATCCCGGTCCGGGAGGCGAACGTCCAGGATCACCAAATCCGGCCGCAGGCGCTCTGCCAGGGCGATGGCCTGCGCCCCGGTCTCCGCCTCCCCCACTAGCTCGAACTCCGGCCGGTTCTGCAACAGCAGCCGCAATCCCAATCGGACCACCTCGTGATCGTCCACCACCAGGACCCGCAACCGCTTCATGCCTTCTGCTCCACTGGCACCTCAAGCCATACCGATGTGCCATGTCCGGGTTGGCTCTCGATTCGCAGAACGCCCCCCAGCAACCGCGCCCGCTCCTGCATGGTCCGCAACCCCATCCCAATCGGATGATCCGGGCCCATCCCAATTCCATCGTCGCATACCCCAATCCGCAGGCGGCCATCCTCGATCTGAGCCTTCAGGATCGCCCGCCGGGCTCGAGCGTGGCGGATCACGTTGCTGAAAGCTTCGGTGAGGATGGCAGCCAGGTGAGCAGCCTGCTCCGGCCCCAGAAACAGATCTGGAACATCCAGCTGCGCCTCAATGTCAATGATGCTCCGGAACCGGGGATCCCGCGCGATTTCCTCCAACAACGGGCGCAGATGCCCCGGGCGGGAGATGCCCTGCAAAGTGGAAATGTAAATGCGGACATCCTCGATCGCACGATTCAAGGCAAGAAGCATCTGATCCAGGACCTGAGCCATCGATGAGTCCGGCTCGCATCGTTCCCGCAGGGCCTCCGCCAGCAACCCGGCGGCGTAGATTTGCTGAAGGATCCGATCATGGAGATCCCGGCTGATCCGCTCCCGCTCCATGGCCAGGATGTTCGCTCGCTCCATCTCCTCGATCCGCCGATCGATCTCGACCTGGAAAACCTCCAGGGACTGCAAGAGGGTGATTAAAAGGATCAGGCCCAGCAGGGATCGCCAAACCGGCATCGGGATCCCAATTGTCTGAAACACTGCCATCTCGTTGAAGACGTTCCCCGGGAAAAAGGGCGCCGCCGGACCGAAAACCCCTCCTGCGATGCCATAGCCAGCCATCGCCAAGCCCGCAATCCGTAAGGTCCGAATGATATATGGAAGATCCAACGGGGCGATGTGCTGATAGGCATGAACCCGTAGGCCGTAGGCGGCAATCAACCCTCCAGGCAACCCCAGCGCATAGCGAGCTGTGGCGGCGGCAATTGCGTACCAATCCTTAAGCTCTGGAAGCATCGTCAAGCCCAAATAGAACGGCCCGAGCAACCAGACCACAAAAATGGCTGTAGGAAGCCAGAAGGACCACTGCCACTTAGTGGGCAGCGGGCTGAATGTGCTGATCCCGAATTGGAACAAACAAAGGAACGAAAGGGCGAGAAGGAAAACCTGGGCGATGCGCAGCAGTTTGATCAGAAAATCAGGAAGATAAGTCGCCTGGATCGGAATGAACACGTCTCCCCACTCATGGAGGCCATGGAGGATCCCGAAGAGCGCCAACCACGGCAGGGCCTGCGCCAGCCGCAGCCGGCTGTGACGCAAGCTCTGAATGGCCAGGATCACACCCATCGTGAAGAAGACCTGGCCATATATGGAATACACGATGATCCGGTTCGCCTCAAAAAAGGATTGAAGGGCTTCGCGCACGAGGATCACCCCTTATGGTTTTGGAGGATCTTCGGGGTTTAGGGGCGCCTCTGGCGCCCCTAAACCCCGAAGGAGCGTCCCCTCCATGCGGCCTGTTGGGCTGTTGGGGCTTGTCCGCCTCCATCGATCCACAGCGCCACGAGCCGAGATCAACGCCTCGAGGAGCGAGCTGCGCGACGGATCCAGCGCCGCATGAGCGCCCGGCGCACATACTTGCGATAAAGGAGACCGATCAGGGCTTGGATCAGACGATGGAGCTCCCGAAACCGCCCGATCCGCTCTGCATCCGTATCCAAGTCCCCCACCAAAGGCATATAGATCGCCACATCGTGTCGAACTTGGGCACGGACCAGGCGCACATAAAAGGCCAGGTTCTGGCACGTGACCCCCATCGCCTCCAAATCCCGCACCACCTGCATCAGCGCCACATCCTCCAGGCTGTAGCGCCGTTCCTCGTTGGGTACTCCATCCGGCAGCAGGCCCAGCGCCTCCATCCGCCGGAGCTGTTCAATGGAGATCCCCGCCCGCCGGGCAGCCTCCTCCGCCGTTAAGGCGACCAGCTGCTCCCCCTCGGATTCCTGGAGAACCCGCAACAGCGCCTCCACAGCGCCCAGGTTCAGCGCCGGGTCCTCCTCCAAGCGATCGAGCATCGCCCGCACAACGGGAAGCGGGAGCCGGTGGCGAGCCCGCAGATTCAAGATCAGAGCCAGCCGCTCGACATCCATGGGACAATACAGGCGATGCCCGCCATGGGTGCGCCTGGGGCGGATCAGGCCCGCTTTCTCCCAATAGCGCAACTTGCTCGGGGTCACATCCGGGAACCGCTCCCGCAAATGGTTAACAACTTCCCCGATCGTCCACAGCCGCTCTCGTTGCTCCATCATCCGCCTCACTATGCCTTTCCATATTTGGTGGAAAGACTATTTGCCCTTTCCTGTTTCTCTTTCTATTTCTATTTCCTCCTCCTCTTGCGGCAGCCCTCTGGGCTGCCGCAAGAGGAGAAAGACCCTTCAGGGACCGCCGAAGGCGGCGGGTCTCAACCTCCGATTGAAGCAACCCACCTTGATATCTGCCGCAATCACTCGAGGATCGATGCGGCCTGCTTTTGCTCCCCTCGGGGCTCGGCTTTCCGGGCCGGGAGATCGGGCACGCCGAAGCCGATCAGGAGGATCCCCATCGCGAGGATCATCGCCAGGAAGGGAACCCTCCAAAAGGCGGCCAAGAGGGCCTCCCCGCCCGCGGAGAGGGCAGGGCCCAGCACCGCCCCCATGACCGCAGCCCCCATGGACCCACCGATGTTCCGAGCGAACAGCAACATCGCGGTGACCACTCCCAGCACATCCCGGGGGGCCTCCTCTTGGGCGCAAACTAAGAGAGCCAGCATCACAACGCCCATCCCGGATCCCACGATCAGCCCTGCCAGGCCCAACAGGGGTAGAGGGGCCTGCCGCGCCAGCGCCCACGCCCCAAACCCCGCGACCATCGCGACGGGCCCCCATCGGGCCGGCGGCCGGGGCCCCCAACGGGGTAACCAGCGAGCCGTCAGCACGCTGCTTACGGTCCAACCCACGGTCATCGGGGAGAGCAGGAGACCGCCTATGGTAGCGCTCTGTCCCCGTGCGATCTGAATGAACAACGGAATATATGCGGTCATCCCGAAGAACGCCATCCCCCCCAGGAGATTCCCCAGGAAGCCGCGGAAGGCAAACGGCCGCCGCAGGGCGGGGAAGGGGATAAGGGGAAGCGACTGCTGTCGCTCGAAGACCACAAAACCGGCCATCGCCAGGGCCGCCAGCAGAAGCGCCGCCGGGGATTCGAGCTCCAGACCGTAAATCAAGGCGCCCGCCCCAAGGGCGAACAGCGCCGCGCCCCCGAGATCCACCCGCACGCCCGCCTCATGGGCGGATTCCGGAACCCCGCGGCCCACGAGCAGCATCGCCGCAAGCCCGAAGGGGACGTTG
>NZ_JBHOQJ010000212.1:0-16951 GCF_042408365.1 Thermoflexus sp. | reverse complement strand
GCGGGCCGCGCACGCGGCCCGCCCCACACAGACAATCTTCCTTAAAGGCTTGCTTTGCAAGCTCTATTCGATTTTTCATCCATCCCTTTTCATCCTTGCGACAAAGCATGCTCAACTTAATTCCCGTGCTCCATCTGGTTCGGCGGATATCGGGGCACCCAACGCCATCGTGACGATGCACGGGTGCGCCGAGGAGGGGGAACAATGAGGCAGCACACTCAAGAAACGGTCATGGAGCTGATCCAGCTGATGGACCACCTGGACGCGGTCAATCCCTCCATCGTCCCCGAGGAGATCCTGCGAACGCTCCTGAAGATCGTGGGGGGAACCGCCGGATGGATCACACGGCTGGAGGACGAGGCCACAGGCTCGTTCCAGGTGGTGGCTGCCGTCGGGTTGCCGGAGGCGCTCGAAGCGGAAGGGCGAGCACCGCTGCGGTGGTCGCCGTGTCGCTGCCAGCGCATGCTGCGGGAGGGCCAGCTGACCGAAGCGATGCAGATCATCCATTGCGAGCGCCTCGATGCCCTCGGGATATCGAAGGACCATCTCGTCATCCCTCTGCGTTTTCAGGGTCGCTCGTATGGGCTAATCAACCTTCTGGTCCCACCGGATTTCCAGTTGGATGAGCCGACCCGAGGGGCCCTGACCACGATCGGCCGGCTCGGCGGGGTGATCATGGGACACCGGTGGGCCCTCGATCGGCTCCGAGAGGAGCATGACCGCCTGGAGCTCCTGAGCCGGATCGCCCGACTGGCCAACCAGCCGCTCTCCCTGGAGGCTCTCCTGAGCCGCATCACCCAGGAAATGGTGACTTTGCTCCAGGGGGATCGTGGGGCGATCGCCCTGATGGCCGAATCCGGTGACCACCTCCGCGTGGTGGCCGAATACAACCCCGTGGGAACCCCCTCCGGGCTGGGTCTCATAATTCCCATCCACGGCAACCCCTCGATGGAATGGATCCTGCGGGAGCGCCGCCCGCTGGCCATCGCCGACGTGGCCGGAGATCCGATCCTGGGGCCGGTGGGGCCGGTGCTGCAAGCGATGGGGATCTGTTCCCTGATGATCGTCCCTCTTCTCGCGGGGACTCGGCTCATCGGCACCCTGGGGATCGACAGCGTGCACCGGCCCCGCGTCTTCACCGCGGTGGAGATGCGGCTGGCCGAGACCGTCGCCGCCCAGGTGGCCGGGGCGGTCGAGCGGACCCGGTTGCTGGAGATGGCGCAAGCCCACGCCGCTCGGCTGCACGTCCTCTATCAAACCGCCCGGGCCCTGGCCCACCTGGAGGACCTTCCCGCCCTGATGGACCGGGCCGTCCAGGAGATCCTGGCCCATCTCCCCGCTGACGCCGCCAGCATCTACTATGCGGATCATCAGAATCCGGAAACACTTCAACTGTTGGCCTACCGGGGTTTCTCCGCGATCCCGCGCCTCGCCCGGGGGGCAGATGCCGAGACCATCACCGGGCGTGTGGCCGCGAGAGGGACTCCGCTCTGGATAGAGGATTGCACTCAATATCCGTATCCTCCAGCCACCCAGGCGCTGATCGTCCAGGAGGGGTTCCAGAGCCACGCGGCGCTGCCGCTGCGCTACGGGAAGGAGATCGTGGGGGTCTTGAACGTCCTGTGGCGCCGCCGCCGGACCTTCGACGCGGAGACCAGAGGCCTGTTGGAGGCCCTGGCGGATCTGCTGGCGACCGGGATCCATAACGCCCGGCTGCTGGAGCGGACACAACGACAGGCGCAAGAGCTGGCCGCCCTGAATCAAGCCCTCAGCGAAACCCTCCGGCTCCGGGAGGAGATGATCCAAAATGTTTCCCACGAGCTCCGCACCCCCCTCGCCGTGGCCATGGGCTATCTGGAGCTGTTGGCCGACGGTGCGCTGGGGCCTCTGAACCCCGAACAACAAGAGGCGGTGACGGTCAGCCGGGGGCGCCTGCACGAACTTCACCGATACGTGGAGCTCATGCTCACCCTCCAGACCGTTCGCGCCGGCGAGATCGCCCGCATCCCCCTGGATCTGAAGCGCCTGCTGGAGGAGATCCTGCGCCGGTGGCAGGCCCGGATGGATCCCACGCGCTATACCCTGGAGGCGCACCTGCCGCCAGAGGAGGTCTGGCTGTTGGGCGACCCCCAGGGCCTCATCCGGGCGATCGGGGAGGTGATGGACAACGCGATCAAGTTCTCGCCCGGGGGAGGGAAGATTGAGGTCGCTTTAACGAAGCACGAGGGACAGGTGATGCTTCGAATCCAGGATGAAGGGATCGGGATCCCGGAGGAACGCCTGGACCGGATTGGGGAGCCGTTCTACCAGGTGGAGGGCGGGACCACGCGGCGGTTCCCGGGCATGGGGATCGGGTTAGCGGTGGCTCGGGCGGTGGTGGAAGCTCATGGAGGAAAGCTCCTCGTGCGTCCGAGATCCCCTCGGGGGACCGAGGTGGCCCTCATCCTCCCGCTGGCCCACCGGAAATGAATCCGCTGGGCCCCTCCCTCCGAACCGCCTTGCGCTCGCCCTTTCCCACTCCGCTCGGAGCGCGTTCGCCCGTCACCAACCCTGCTCCCGCTCCGGTCCGGCTCTTGACAACATCCGGCCTCTTTCTATAATAAGAGCAAACAACTTGGGAACTGAGATCGAACGGTCATCCTCATATCCGCCCTTAAAGCCCAACATATAGCATCCGGTCCGGTGCGTGATCCGGGATCGACCCTCCCCGGAAGCCCCCCGGGGAGGAGCCCAAGAGCGGAATGATTTCACCACACGGAGGACAGACGCGCGGAGTCTCACTATGGAGCAGGAGGCTATCCCAGCCGATAGCATTCATCGGCTGCCCTCGGATCCGGAATGGGCGATCTTCCGCGTCGAAATCCACCGCAGAGCCCCCGAGGATCCGGAGGGCAGCCGGCTGGTGCGTGAGGCCCACGCCCACGGTCTGAAGGGGCTGCGGGCTTGCCGTGTGGAACGCCTGTGTTTCCTGCGAACCCCCCTCCTCCTCCCCGACGTTGAGCGCCTGAGCCGCCTCTTACTGATCGACCCGATCCTCGAGGAATTCCGCGTCCTGCCGCTCACGGATCCTTCCGCCCTTCCGCCGCCTGCCGGAGCCCCCCACCATTGGGTCGAGGTGACCTGGTGGCCCGGCGTGACCGATCCCGCCGCCGAAAGCCTCCTGCAGGCCGCCCGGGCGGCAGGGTTTGACGTGCGGGAGGCGGCCTGGGGCTTGCGCTTCCTCCTCTGGGGGGATCTGAGCGAAGGCGAGCTGCACCGATTGGCGGTCGAGCTTTGCTGCAACCCAGTGATCCAGCGCTACGCCGTCGACGGCGCCGTTCAACCGCCCTTTCTGGAGCCGTCCCCCTCGGATCGGGCCGTAGAGATCATCCCCATCCGGGAGCTCGACGGGACCGAGCTCCTCGCCCTCAGCGAGCGCCGCCGCTTGGCCCTCGACCTTGAAGAGATGCGCGCCATCCAAGATTACTTCCGCCGTGCGGGCCGGGATCCAACCGACGTGGAGCTGGAGACCCTGGCTCAGACGTGGAGCGAGCATTGCGCCCACAAAACCTTCCGATCCCTCATCCGATACACCGGGCCCGCGCCGGGCGCCCCTCCGGATGCACCCCCTCAAACGATGGAGATCCAGGGCCTGCTCCGCACTTACATTCAGGCCGCCACGGAGCGGGTCGGCCGCCCATGGGTTCGCTCGGCCTTCACAGACAACGCCGGCACCATCGCCTTCGACGAACGGTGGGATCTGGCCCTCAAGGTGGAAACCCATAACCATCCCTCGGCCGTGGAGCCCTTCGGCGGGGCCAGCACCGGCGTGGGCGGCGTGATCCGCGACATCCTCGGGGTCAGCGCCCGGCCGATCGCGAACCTGGATGTGCTGTGCTTCGGCCCGCCGGATCTCCCAGCCTCCGAGCTGCCTCCCGGGGCGCTGCACCCCCGACGGGTCATCGAGGGCGTGATCTGCGGCATCGAGGATTACGGGAACAAGATGGGCATCCCCACGGTCTGTGGGGCGGTTTTCTATCACCCGGGGTATCGGGTCAACCCCCTCGTCTTCTGTGGATGTTTGGGGCTCCTCCCTCGCGGTGCCCACCCTACCACACCGCAGCCTGGCGATCTCATCGTGGTGATCGGCGGACGGACGGGACGGGATGGCTTGGGCGGAGCCACGTTCTCCAGCGCCGCGCTGGAAGGGGAGATCACGGCCGCCCGCAGCGCGGTCCAAATCGGCCACCCGATCCTGGAGAAACAGCTGACAGAGGTGATCTTACAGGCGCGGGACGAGCAGCTCTACCACGCGATCACGGATTGCGGCGCCGGTGGGCTGTCCTCGGCCGTCGGCGAGATGGGTCGCCATCTGGGGGCCTCCGTTCACTTAGATCGGGTTCCGTTGAAAGATCAAAGCTTGCGCCCGTGGGAGATCTGGCTCAGCGAATCCCAGGAGCGAATGGTTCTCGCGATCCCCCCGGAGAACTGGCCGCGGTTCCAAGCCCTCTGTGCCCTCCACGGCGTGGAGGCCGCCGCCATCGGGACCTTCGAGGCCACCGGCCAGCTGCGGCTGTTCTATGCCGGGCGCCTGGTCGGGGAGCTGAACATGGCTTTCCTCCATGAGGGGCGTCCCCAGCGGGTCCTGGAGGCCCGCTGGGCTCCCTCCCTTTCTCAACCTTCCCGTTCCTTATCGCCCTCCCTGGATCCTGCCCACGCCCTGCTTGCCCTGCTCAGCCATCCGAACATCCGGAGCCGCGAGGACGTCCTGCGCCGCTACGATCACGAGGTGCAAGGGGCGACAGCGGTCAAGCCCCTGGTGGGCGCGGCCAGCCACGGCCCCAGCGACGCGGTGGTCCTGGCGCCGCCGGAGATCTTGCCCCCTCACGGCCCGATCGCCGGGATCGCCCTGGCCGTCGGCCTGGCCCCGCTTTACGGAGAGCACGATCCTTATGTGATGGCATGGGCGGCGATCGACGAGGCGTTCCGCAACCTGGTCGCTGTCGGAGCGGACCCCGACCACGTAGCCCTGTTGGACAACTTCTGCTGGGGGGATCCCAGCGATCCCGAGCAACTCGGGGCGCTGGTTCGGTGCACCCAGGGATGTTTCGACGCCGCCCGAGCCTACCGAGCGCCGTTCATTTCCGGTAAGGACAGCCTCCATAACGTGTATGTGGATGCCGAAGGCCGAGCCCACGCGATCCCGGGGACGCTCCTGATCACCGCCGTGGGACGCGTGCCGGACCTTCAACGGACGGTCACGATGGATTTCAAGCGGCCGGGCGATGCCATCTATCTGATCGGCGAATCCCGGCCGGAGCTGGCCGGCAGCCACTACCGGCTGATCGCCCCGGGAACATCCCCGAAAACCGATCGCCTGCCCCAGCCCGTCCCCCAGGCCCTGGATCGAATGCGCGCCCTCCATCAGGCCATCGCCGCCGGACTGGTCCAGGCCTGCCACGACCTTTCCGAGGGCGGGCTGGGGGTGGCGCTGGCGGAGATGTGCCTGGCCGGCCGCCTGGGGGCCGCGATCGATCTGCGTCGCGTCCCCGGCGCCGGGCTGGCCCATGCCGATGAGGAGGTGCTCTTCTCCGAATCGATGGGCCGCTTCCTGGTTGAGGTGCGGCCGGAGGATGCGCCCGCCTTCGAAGCCCTCATGGCTGGTCACCCCGCCGCCCGCATCGGTGAGGTGACCGCCGAGGGATCGCTGCGGGTGATCGGCCTGGAGGGATCGGAACGGATCCATCTCCCCATCGAGGCGCTGGAACAGGCCTGGCGGGGAGAGCTGGCGCCTCCCCTCCAGGCTTCAATGTCTTTCCCTCATCGGCCATCCATCCCCCAGGTGATCTCCCGCCGTCCCCGAGTGCTGATCCTTCAGGCCCCAGGGACCAACCGGGATCGCGAGGCAGCCCTCGCTTGCGAGCAGGCCGGCGGGGAGCCGGAGATCGTTCCGCTCCCACGCTTGCTGCGTGGAGAGCGAGACCTGATGGATTACGCCATGCTGGTCCTGCCCGGCGGGTTCTCCTATGGGGATGACCTGGGGGCCGGAAGCCTGTGGGCGCTGGATCTCCGCCTGCGGCTCGGCGAGGCCCTCGAGCGCTTCATCGCCAGCGGGCGGCCGGTGCTGGGGATCTGCAACGGGTTCCAGGCCCTGGTCAAGGCCGGGCTGCTCCCCGGCCCAGAGTTCCTCGAACCGGATGGGACGCGCATGGTCACCCTGGCCCCCAACGCCTCAGGGCGTTTCGAGTGCCGGTGGGTGTATCTACGGGCCAACCCGCGAAGCCCGTGCCTCTTCACCGAGGGCCTCGACGATCTCCTTTACTGTCCGGTCGCCCACGGCGAGGGGCGCTTTGTTGCCCGATCCGAGGCGATCTTGGATCGCTTGGAAGCCCAGGGCCTGGTCGCTTTGACCTACGTGGATCCCTTCGGTCAGTCAGCGGGCTATCCCTTCAACCCCAACGGATCGCAGCGAGGGATCGCCGGGATCTGCAACCCGGCCGGCAACGTCCTGGGCCTCATGCCCCATCCGGAGGATCATATCTTCCCTTGGCAGCACCCCCGATGGCATCGGGGGGAGAGTGGGGGGCCCGGCCTCATCCTGTTCCAGAACGCCCTGAGGAGGTGCTAAGATGGGTCTTTCGGAGTCCGAACTGCGGGCGGCCATCCCTCACGCGCTGCGCGCGGCCGAGCTGTCGGGGCTTGGGCCGAAGCGCGAGGGAAAGGTGCGGGATATTTACATTTATAAGGATTTGCTCTTCCTCGTGGCCACCGATCGCATCTCCGCTTTCGATCGCGTGCTGGGGGTCATCCCTTTCAAGGGGCAGGTGCTCACTCAGCTCAGCGCCTGGTGGTTCGAGCGGACGCGCGATATCGTGCCCAACCACCTCATCGCCGTGCCCGACCCCAACGTGATGGTGGTCCGCCGAGCCGAGCCCTTGCCGGTGGAGGTGATCGTTCGCGGCTATATCACCGGCGTGACCCGCACCTCCCTCTGGACCCTGTACGCGCAGGGCGAGCGCCGGCCTTATGGGATCCCATTGCCCGACGGCTTGCAGAAAAACGACCCCTTGCCCTGCCCCATCCTCACGCCGACCACCAAGGCGCCCTCCGGCGCTCATGACGAGGTGCTCACCCGGGAGGAGATCCTCAGGCGAGGCCTGGTGCCTGGCGAGCTGTGGGAGAGGATCGAGGCCATCGCCCTGGCCCTCTTCGCCCGCGGCCAGGAGCTGGCCCGGCAAGCAGGGCTGATCCTGGTGGACACCAAGTACGAGTTCGGCATGAGCGACGGTGAGCTGGTCCTGATCGACGAACTGCACACGCCGGACTCCAGCCGCTTCTGGCTGGCGGAGACCTATCGCCGCGGTCATGAGCCGGAGTCCTATGACAAGGAATACGTACGCCTGTGGTTCGCTGCTCGTGGCTATCGGGGGGATGGGGCGCCGCCCGAGATGCCCCCGGAGCTCATCATCGGCGCCGCCGCCCGCTACATCGCTGTCTATGAACGCCTGACCGGGCAGCCTTTCATCCCCGGGGAACAGCCCGGCGCGGAACGGATCGCCCGCAACGTCCACCATTTCTTGGAGCAGGATCTGGCTGCCATCGCCGGGAGGGTTCGGGGATGAAGCCGCTTGTCGTCATCCTGATGGGCTCCCGCTCGGATTTAGAACACGGGAGGTCCGTGGCGCGGGCGCTGGAATCCTTCGGTCTGGCGTGGGAGATGCGGATCGCCTCCGCGCACAAGGTGCCGGACCATCTGCTGAAGCTCCTCCAGGCTTATGAGGCCGACCCCCGCCCCAAGGTTTACATCACCGTCGCGGGGCGGTCGAACGCCCTCAGCGGCCTGGTGGATGGGCAGGTGCGCGCGCCGGTGATCGCCTGCCCGCCGATCTCCGAGGCCTTCGCCGGGGCCGACCTCTTCTCCTCCCTTCGGATGCCCAGTGGGATCGCACCGGCGGTTGTCCTGGATCCGGCGGGGGCCGCCCTGTTGGCTGCCAAGATCTTGGGCCTCGCCGATCCTGAAACGCGGGAACGGGTGGCCCGATTTCAGGAACAGCAACGACAGCGCATCCTCGATGACGATGCGGAGATCCGTGGGGATAGCCCGTCGTAGAGGGCGTTCGCCGGGCCGGAATGGCTACGGAAAGGAGGCGGGAAGATGATCGGGCTGGAATCGGATCGCCCCCGGGAGGCCTGCGGCGTCTTCGGGGTGTTCGCGCCGGGCCAAGAGGCCGCCCGGCTCGCCTTCCTGGCTCTCTGCGCCCTGCAGCACCGCGGCCAGGAAAGCGCTGGGATCGCCACCAGCGACGGCCAGGTCGCTTATCTCCATAAGGGTATGGGGTTAGTCGCCCAAATATTCGACGAGGGCGTCCTACGCCAGCTGCGGGGCCATCTGGCCATCGGCCATACCCGCTACTCGACCACTGGGGCCTCCCATATCCAGAACGCCCAGCCGTTCTTGATCGAAACCCTCTACGGGCCCATGGGCATCGCCCACAACGGCAACCTGGTCAACGCCTGGCAGCTCCGCCGCCGTCTGCTGGAGCGGGGCATCGGCCTTTCCTCCGGCAGCGACAGCGAGCTGATCCTGCAGATCCTGGCCTCCCCGCCGGAGGCCTGGGGGTTCCCGCACGACCTCCCAGGCTCCAGCGCCGATCCATGGGTTGAGCGGATCCGCGCCCTTTTGCGTCTGGCCCCGGGCGCCTACGCCCTGGTGATCCTCACCCGCGAAGCGATTTACGCCGTCCGGGATCCCTACGGCTTCCGCCCGCTCTGCATCGGCGCGCTGGAGGGCGGATATGCGGTCGCCTCCGAGACTTGCGCCCTCCGGCTGATCGGCGCCTGCCCGCTGCGGGAAATGACGCCCGGCGAGATCGTGCGCGTGGACCGTACGGGGCTTACGGTTTTCGAGAGCCCCGTGCCGCCCTCGCCGGCCTTCTGCATCTTCGAGTACGTTTACTTCATGCGCCCGGATTCGACACGGGAAGGGGGAACGATCTACGCAGTGCGCATGGCCTTGGGGCGCCAGCTGGCCCGCGAGGCCCCGGCGAACGCCGATTTGGTGGTGGGCGTGCCCGATTCCGCCACCCCCCACGCCATCGGCTATAGCCTGGAATCCGGCATCCCTTTCGTGGAGGGATTGATCAAGAACCGTTACATCGGCCGCACTTTCATCCAGCCGGATGATCAGATCCGCCAGCGGAGCGTCCACCTCAAATACAGCCCTCTCCACGAGGTGCTGCGGGGACGGCGGGTGGTGCTGGTGGACGACTCCATCGTCCGCGGCCACACCACCCGACAGTTGGTGGAGCTGCTGCGCGAAGGCGGCGCGGCGGAAGTCCATGTGCGGATCGCCTCCCCGCCCATCCGCCACCCATGCTTTATGGGGATCGACATGGCCACCTATGAGGAGCTCATCGCCCACCGCTGGGACGAGGAGGCGATCCGCCAGTTCATCGGGGCGAACAGCCTGGCCTACCTGAGCCTCCCGGGGATGCTCGCCGCCGTCCGCGAAGTGCTCCCCGCCTCGGATGGGGATTACTGTGTGGCCTGCTTCTCCGGCCGTTATCCGGCTCCTATACCGGAGAGGCCCGAAGGATCGGGTAACAGCAAATCCGCCTTCGAGCGGATCCGGAGCGTGCACTGGAGGGCATAGCCGGGAGAGCGGCCAGAAGGCCCGCCCTTGTCGGACGTGCGAAGCCGGCGGGCTGGAGGCTAGCCCCTCGATGGGCTATCTCATTCATTGAGAGAGCACGTCGATCGATCGCAACAGGGCGCTTGGGGCCGTTCTGTGCGCCAGACCCAGATAGGCTTCCATCCGCCGAATCGCATGTGAAAGGCTCTTCCCGTCCTCGGACGCCAAGGGAAACCGAAAGCCCATGACGGATGTCCACGGAAAAAACGGGCACTTCAGTGCCCGTTCGATGCACCAGACCCAGAACGAGTCTCCATCCACTGAATCGCGCACGAAAGGCCCTCCCCACGCATCGAACGCCATGGGGGCCGAAAAACCTTGACCGATGCCCACCCTTCGACATCGGGTTTGGGCAACCAACCCACATCCTGAACAGGATGATCTACTATGGGGAGGAAAGGGAAACGGATCCTGATCGTGGGCTCCGGCGGGCGGGAGCATGCGCTGGCCTGGGCGGTGGCCCGCTCGCCGGAGGTGGAAGCGGTTTACGTGGCCCCGGGGAACGCGGGGACTTCATGGCCTGCAGCGCCTGCACCGGAGAGGAAGCGGCCGCGCGCCCCAGCCAGCTCGATCCCGATCGCCGCCGAAGATGTGGAGCACCTGCTCGCCTTCGCCCGGGAGCAAACCATCGATCTCACCATCGTGGGGCCCGAGGCTCCCCTGGCGCTCGGGATCGTGAACGCCTTCCAAGCCGCCGGGCTGCGGATCTTCGGGCCCACGCAGGAGGCTGCCCGCATTGAAACCTCCAAAGCCTTCGCCAAGGACCTGATGCGCGCCAGCGGGATACCCACCGCGGATTACCGCGTGTTCCACGATCTGGAGGCCGCGCTGCGCTACGTGCGCCGCCGTCCAGGTCCCCTGGTGGTGAAGGCCAGCGGCCTCGCGGGTGGAAAAGGCGCGTTCGTCTGCGAGACCCGCGAGGAGGCGGAAGCGGCACTGATCCGGATCATGCATGAACGGATCTTCGGCGAGGCAGGGGAGACCGTGGTCATCGAGGAGCGCCTGGAGGGCCGCGAGCTCTCCTTGCTGGCCCTTGTCGATGGACAGACGGTGCAGCCCCTCCTTCCGGCCCGCGACCATAAGCGCCTGTGGGACGGCGACCGAGGCCCCAACACCGGCGGCATGGGGGCTTACGCCCCGACCCCCGACGTGGCCCCGAACGATCTCGATAGGATGGTTCGAACCATCCTTCAGCCCGCCGTGGAGGCGATGGCCCGCCGAGGCACCCCCTTCGTCGGCGTGCTCTACGCGGGCCTGATGCTCACCGCCCAGGGGCCATACGTGCTGGAATTCAACGCCCGTTTCGGAGATCCTGAAGCCCAGGCGATCCTCCCCCTGCTGGAAAGCGACCTTCTGGAAGCGATCGAGGCTTGCCTGGAAGGGCGGCTGGGGCGGGTCAACCTGGGTTGGCGTCCTGGGGCGTGCGCCACGGTGGTCCTGGCGGCCCCCGGATATCCCGGCCCAGTCCCGAAGGGGCTCCCTATCCTTGGATTGGAGGAAGCGGAGCGCATGGATGACGTATGGGTGTTCCACGCGGGAACCGCCCGCCGCGATGGGCGTGTGGTGACGGCC
Organism: Thermoflexus sp.; assembly: GCF_042408365.1. GTDB lineage: Bacteria > Chloroflexota > Anaerolineae > Thermoflexales > Thermoflexaceae > Thermoflexus. The sequence continues at coordinate 5,709 of NZ_JBHOQJ010000212.1, read as the reverse complement.
GGTGGGCGAGTGCTCGCGATCAGTGCCTGGGGGCCGGATCCGCGGACGGCAGCAGACCGGGCTTACGCAGCGGTCTCGCGCATCCACTTCGAGGGAATGCAATTCCGTCAAGATATCGGCCGCGCCTGTCCGCCTTAAAGGAGGTTCTCCCGATGGAACCGGCAGCGTCCTACGCGCGGGCGGGCGTCCATCTGGACGCCGCCCGGGAGATCCTGGATCGGATCGCCGATGCAGTCCGCTCCACCTATCGGCCGGAGGTGATCGCCGGCCTGGGGGCCTTCGCCGGCCTCTATGGAGCCAATGTCCTGAAGACGATGGCCGAGCCGGTCTTGGTGGCCTCCACCGACGGTGTGGGCACCAAGCTCAAGGTGGCCGCTCGTCTGAGGCGCTGGGGGGCCATCGGTTATGACCTCGTCCACCACTGCGTGAACGACATCCTGGTCCACGGGGCCCGCCCGCTCTTCTTCCTGGATTACATCGCCGCGGATCGTCTGGATCCCGAGGTGGTGGTGCCCATCGTGGAGAGCGTCGCCGCCGCGTGCCGGGAGGTCGGCTGCCCGCTGCTGGGCGGGGAGACGGCGGAGATGCCTGGAGTCTACGCGCCGGGCGAGCTGGATCTGGTGGGAACCATCGTCGGGGTGGTGGAGCGGAGCCGGATTCGAGACGGCCATAGCATCCGGCCGGGGGATCGGCTGCTGGCCCTTCCCTCCAGCGGGCTGCACACCAACGGTTATAGCCTCGCCCGCGCCGTCCTGGGCGACCTGGATTGGGAAAAACCGCACCCGGAGCTGGGCACCTCCATCGCCGAAGCTCTTTTAGCTCCTCATCGCTGTTATCTGGGGTTCCTTCAGGCGATGGAGGAAGCAGGCATCGAGCCCAAGGGGGTAGCCCACATCACCGGCGGCGGCGTTTACGAGAACCTCCCCCGCATCCTCCCCCCAGGGACAGCGGGCGTGCTCCATCGGGGGACATGGCCGGAGCCGCCCATCTTCGGGCTGATCCAGCGCCTGGGCCAGGTCGCCATGGAGGAGATGTTCCACGTGTTCAACATGGGCCTGGGGATGATCCTCGCGGTCGACCCCGAGGCCGCCGAACGGGCCCTGGCCCTTTGGCCCGGGGAGCTCTTCGCGGTGGGAGAGATCGTGGAAGGCGATCGAACGGTGTACATCGTGTGGGAGTAGGCCTCGCCCCTGCCCTCGAAGCAATATGAACCCGGGAAATTATCGCCTAGTTGTCCTGATCTCCGGTTTCGGCAGCAACCTGCAGGCGATCCTGGACGCCTGTGCGGACGGGCGTCTTCCGGCGAAAGTGGTGCTGGTGGTTTCCAACCGTAAAGACGCTTTCGGGCTGGTGCGGGCGCAACGGGCCGGGATCCCAACCCTCTATTTCCCCCTCAAGCCGTATCGCGAACGCGGGCTGGACCGCACAGCGTACGACCGGGATCTGGCGGAGCGGATCCTCCCCTATCGGCCCGATCTCATCGTCCTGGCCGGCTGGATGCACATCCTGAGCTCGGCCTTCCTGGAGCGCTTCCCGGGACGGGTGATCAACCTCCACCCAGCCCTCCCGGGCATGTTCCCCGGCATGCGTGCGATCCAGCGGGCCTTCGAGGCCTACCGACGGGGCGAGATCGCCTACAGCGGGTGTATGGTGCACATCGTGACGCCGGCGGTGGATGAAGGGCCGGTGCTAACCCATCGGGTCGTGCCCATCTATCCTGAGGATACCCTGGAAACCTTCGAAGCGCGCATGCACGAAGCGGAGCATCAAGTCATCCTGGAGGGGATCCGAGCAGCCCTTCAAATGCTGTCCCGCTCAGAGCAGGCCTGACGCCTTAATTCGCTGTTTCGCGCTCATCAGGACACGGTAAAGTCCCAAAAAGATCCGAATCATCAGGGCCATCAACGGTCCGTAATGCTTCGCCGTGAATCGGATCAAACTCCGGTAATATAGTTCGCTGGCCAAAGGCCGGTCGGGCAACGAGGCGCCCCCGATGTGCACCACTGCGAATCGTGGATCATACAGGACCCGCCACCCTGCCCTTCTCATCCGCAGGCACCAATCATTGTCCTCGAAATAGAGGAAGAACCCCTCATCGAGGAGACCCACCTGCTCAATGACCTCCCGGCGCACCAGCATGCAAGCCCCGGAGACCCAATCCACCTCAAGGGGCTCTTTTACATCCCACCGGTGCATGGGGCCAAGCCCGAGGAACGCCTTCAGGCCGCGTCGGAGAAGATACCCAGGGGATTGATCCCCTCCGAACGCAAAGGCCTGGGGCTTCCCGTCCGGGGTGCGTAACAGAGGAGAGAGCGCCCCCACATCCGGCTGGGCCAGCAGGGCTTCGGCGGCCGTCTGTAAGACATCGGCCGAGGTCAGGACATCCGCGTTCATCAGAACGATCACCCGGCCCTTCGCCCGGCGCAGGCCCAAGTTGCTGCCCGCCGCGAATCCGAGGTTCCGCTCGCTGCGGATCAACTGAACTTCGGGGAATTTCTCTGCGACAGCGGAGGCCGTGCCATCTACAGAGCCGTTATCCACCACAATCACCTGCCACCCTAGCGCGCGGGCCTGATCATAAAATCCCGACAAGCATTGAAGAACAAGATCCCGGGTGTTATGGGCGAGAACGATGATGGAGATCAGAGCGCTCCGGCTTTGCTCCTTCAGCATCTCTATTTCCCTCAAGCCCTTTGAGAGAGACAAAGTGCTAGGTTGTCAGGCGGCCAATTCGATCTCCCCCCAGCAAAGCTGCTGGTAAAAGTTGGCCGTTCGCTCGGCAACCACTTCCGAACGATAGAGTGAAGCGACACGCTTGTGCCCTTGCTCCGCCAACTTATGGCAAAGCTCATGCGACTCTCTCAGACTGCGCAGACGCTCCGCCAGGGCCACAGCATCCCCTTCGGGGAAGATGAGCCCGGCGTCGCCGATCACCTCAGGGATGGCGCCGGAATCAGAGCCCACCACCGGCACGCCACAAGCCATCGCCTCCACCAGGATTCGCCCGAACTGTTCCTTCCAAACTGGCGTGGTGCGAGACGGAAGGACCACCACGTTCACCTGGGCCAGGAGTTCCGGCATTTGTTCCGGCGAAACGGGTGGAATCCAGCGGACCCGGTCGCTGATCCCTAAACCCCGCGCCAGGGCCTGAAGCGCAGTCCGTTGCGGGCCGTCGCCGATCAACCACAGCTCCACTCCGGAGCCCAGACGGGCCACCGCCTCCAACAAAGTGTTCAGCCCCTTCTCCGGCACAAAGCGGCCGGCGTAGGCCACCCGGAACGTCGCTGGGTCCAGCCGGCGCTCCAACGGGCGAAAAACACGCGTGTCCACTCCAATAGGAGGAATGACCTCTGCCGGTCCACCATATCCCATCTCCCGCAGCACCCATATCGCCTCCTGGTTGGCGCAGAGGATGGCATCCGCTTCCTGGAGGGAAATCCGGGTGACCCACCACACGTACCAGCGCTTGGGGCGGTTGACGTTCTGCCAGGTATGCAGGATCAACTTCGCCCGAGGAGCAAACAAGCGCCTGGCCAGCACAATCTGAAGCGCCGCCAGGCTATCGGGTTCTTCCTCCGCGTGGATAATATGGGGACGTGCTGATGGCAAGCGAAAGGTGAGAGTCCGATAGAGCGCCCGATGAGGATCATTGACCCTCCCCAACATGGGCAACCGGATCACCTGACACCCCGGCACCACCGGGTTCACCGGCTTCCGGCCGTACTCATCCTGCCACTCGGCTGGGCGGATGAGCCAGAAAGAGAAGTCAGGCCGGGCGGCCATGAGCTCCAATTTGCGTTCCATAGAAGGAGCGCGATAACGAGCGACATGAAGCACCCGTATCACACCGGACACCAAGCAAGCGCCTCCAGGGTAGCAACAAGATCATCCTGCGGATAGGCGACTTTCTACCGCGCCCGCCCCAGAAGACGAACAGCCTGCCAGAGAAACAGGGCCGGCAGCCAGGGTCGGGCGCTGCCTCCGCGCAACCGGAGGCATGGGATCCACCAAGTTGGGGCGGCGATCCGAGCAACGAGCATACCGGAAACCGTGCTTGACCCAGACGAGCTCGGCGGGCGCGCTGGAGCGGATGGGACAAGGGGAGAGCGATTCTTGCGCTCCAAGAAAAAGGTTGCTCATCGCACCAACCTCCGGACCAAACCAGGAGCCACTGTCCAGAGGCGCCGTACCGGCCCCAGCCCGGCTGCGCGCGCCTCGTCCAACAAGGCGTCTACCATGTGGAGGTGAATATAGACCTCTCGGCGCGCCCGCCACCGCTCCTTCGGTGAAGCGGTGCGCATTGGAGCGAAGAGCTGGAAACCGGGAGCGGAGACGATCGACAACATCCTCTGGACACGGTGCAGGTAGGTGTGCTCCCTTAATGTACGCTGTTGCCCGGCCCGGGCGATTGCCTCGCGCTCCTCATCGTGGGCCAGGTAGTAGGCGATTTTGTCCAGCAGGTCGACATCATCCTGGTAGACCACAATCTCGCGGCCAACCTCAAACAGTTCATCGAGGCCGTTGCGCACCGAGTCGGTTAAGACCAATGCCCCACACGCTGTGCCCTCAAAGATCCGCATGCTCACATCGCCGGCGATGCTGCAATTGAAGACGATACGGGATTGGCTGTAGATTCGCCCGACCTCCTCCGGCGTATAGGCCCGGTAAAAGTCGTTGGTGCGGAAGCGCTCGGCGATCCGTTTCAGCCTTCGAGCGCGGGGCGTTTTCCGATGGGCCAGGGCGATGTTGCCCACAAAGCCGACATCGTAGATGCGAGGGAGTTGGTGATCCCGATGAACATCCGGGGCGGCGGCCAGGGGCAACCAGTAAACCTGATCATGGCCCACAACGCGGCGGAAGCGCTCCAGGTAGTCTTTCTGCGCGATGAAGACGGCGTCGAAGAAGCGCGCGGCCTGCTCCCGCCAGGTCCCCAGGTGGACATCAATCAGATAGCAGGCGGTTGGGATCGGCAGACGCTCTATCCCTGGCGGGAAGTAGCGCCCTGCTGGGTCAACCCAGAGGTAAAGATCTGGTTTCTCCGGGAGAGCGGCGATGATTTCGTCTATCGGGACTGTCGTGTCATAGCCGGCGCGATGGCTGCTGGGCAGACCCACGTAAGTGACCACGTGGCCCAAGGCTTGCAGGGCCCGCTCGATGTGATAACCAGCAGCGGTCGGAAACCAGTTATAGCCGAGGACAATGTGCATTACTCACCGCTCTGTCAACATCCGTGCCAGGATTTTCCGCACCTGCTCCCGGTCTTTGGTGGCGAAATACCAGTCAATCGTCCGCTTCAGCCCCTCCCGGAAGGGCACCTGCGGCTCCCAACCGAGGAGTTTCTTCGCCAAGGAATTATCCGCCACCCGATTCAGCGGGCCCACGGGCATATCCGGCCGAAAGACGATCTCCGCTTTATGACCCGTATATTCCAAAATCATCCTCACCGCATCAATCACCCGCACCCGCTCCATCGTCCCCAGGTTGATCGCCGTGCCGTCGTCGATCTTCTCCGCGGCCAGGAGGGTGCCCCGCACAATGTCCTCCACGTAGGTCCAGTTGCGCACCTGAGTGCCATCCCCCCACACCTCAATGGGATTCTGGCCGATAAACGCCTTGGCGATCAGGGCAATGATCGCATGGTTCTCCACCCCACGAGGACCATACACGGTAAAGTAACGACAGGAAACCGACTTCAGCCCATACTCCCGG
>NZ_JBHOQJ010000198.1:0-8469 GCF_042408365.1 Thermoflexus sp. | reverse complement strand
CAGAGCGAATCAAGAGGGAACCCGGGGCGAGTTGGTGGGCATACACTGGCTCCGGCCACCGGCCTCGAGGGGAAGGGGATGGAAGCCGGTCCTTTCAACGGTCCCACGAGGCGGGAGGAAGGCCCTGGGGATACGCAAGCTGTCGGGTGCTCTCTCTGCTCTCTCCCTGCTGCGGGAGGCAGAGGCCGCTCTGGTGACGGTGATGGAGCTTCTGGGGCACACGTCCCTGAACACCACCGCCCGCTACACACGGCCGTCAGAGAAAGAGCTCGAGGCGGCCGTGGAGCGGTTGGGGTGAGCGGATCTGCGGGAATCAAAAAAGCACCCTCCCCCCTCTCCCTGGGGGGTGCTGGGGAATCAGCGCCTACTCTCTTAATGGGCTGTCTGTCCCCTCCTGGCGCGTCGGGGGCGAGGGAATTGGGGGATCTCGTGGGGGGCGAAGGTGCGGCTGTCCTTCAGCCACCAGACCCGTTGTTTCTAGGCCATCGGGGCGACTCCAGGTGGATCTCCGGCCCCCCCCACCACCGCCACCCCTTCGGCCTCCGGAGCCACCTTCCGCAGGATCCCCGCCCGCCGGACCGCCCGCTCTACATCCTCCCGGTCCACCGTGGCAGAAATCTCCACCACCAAATAGGCCTCCCCCTCCCGCGTCCAGGAGCGCCCACGGACGACGACATCAACATCGCCCAGGTCCTTCGCCTCCTCTCCGGACAGCCGGCCGGCCCCCTCGGCGGCTGCAAGCAGCGTCCCCAGCTCCTCCGGGGAGAGGACCCAGGGCTCCGCCACCAGGTCACTGTACCGGTAGGGGCGGAGGCCGTAGTGCTCCTCATACGTCCGCCCGCGAAGCCGTCCATCGATATCCGCCACCCGCTTCCCCATTTGCTCCTAGACCTCGGCCAGCGTCGCGAAGCGCCACTCCGTCTCCGCCCGCAGCGCCGCGAGCTCCTCCCGGAGCTCGGCGAAGCGTCGCTCGGTCTCCATTCGGAAGGTGGCGAACTCCTCGTAGTGCCGCCGTTGGGCCTCGGCCAATCGCTCAACGGCTCGGGTCAGCTCCGCCAGGCGGCGGTCGGTCTCTGCCCAAAAGGCCCGGAGCTCTTGCCGGTGGGCCGTGAACTCCCCCGGCAGGCGCAGGAGCTCCTCGCCGGCCAGCGTCGCCCACAGCTGCGCTCGCCAATCAGGATGCTCTCGAAGCAGTCGTAAAAGATCCTGGAAGTCCGTCACCGTGAAGAGCATGAGAGCATCTCCTAGGGGGATTTGAACACACGTGGGCCGCATTACGCTTGACGGGAGGCCAAGCGAGGGTATAATTGAGACAGCCCTTGAAACAAAAAAGCCCTCGGCGGTGCGAGGGACACCGACCGGAGGGCGGCTCCCCACGCCGGTGCAGGCGGTGCGGAGATCATCTTGAGCATACCCCAAAGCGCGGCTCCCGCCGGGACTTGGCGGGAGCCGTTTTTGTTTTTCGTTCGGTCTGTCCTCCCTGTCCCGGAAAGGAGGAGGTACTGCGGCGAGGTAGGCTTAGAGGTCGGGATTTCGGGGGCGCCCATCTTTCGCTCCGCTCAGGACACCATCTCGGCGGGGTGGCGTCCGGGTCTGGAGGATAGCAGCGCCGCAGGCGCTGGTGGACAGGTGGTTGGCTTTCCAGGTCGTGTCGAGTGGTACGGATGTCGGCGTGGCCCATGAGCTTCTGGATATCGTCGATTTGGTAACCGGCCTCTTTCAGCCGGAGGGCGAAGGCGGCATGCAGGGTGTGGGCCGTGGCGCGTTGGGTAATGCCAGCAGCACGGACGGCGGCGGTGATGGCCCTCTGAACGCCGGTGGAATGCAGGTGATGCCGCTTGATCGCTAGGGTGGAGGGGTCCACAGACAGGTCACGCGAGGGAAACACGTATTGCCACTCCCAGGATGTTTCTGCCCCAGGGTATTTACGAGCCAGGGCGGGGGCATGGAGATGGGGACCTCAGGGTGGGCCTCATAGAGGCGGCGCACTTGCTCAAGGTGGGCGTGGAGGCATTGGAGAAAGCATCCCTCATCGGGGGGGAAGGTCACGCAGTCGCGGTTGGACTGGTGTCGCGGACGATGAGGAGGGAGTTCTCAAAGTCAAGGTCCTGGATGCGCAGGCCACTCCCAGAGGAAGCAGGCGACGAGATGCGGTGCGCCGTCCAGATGGGAGAGGATCCGCGGGCACTCATCGTGGCTGAGGTAGGGCTGGACATAGGTGCTTCGTTTGGCGCAGAGGGCGTGCATATCGCCGGGGGATGCCGAGGACTTCCTGATAGAGGAACAAAAGGGCAGAAAGGGCAGGGTCCTGGGTAGAGGCAGAGACCTGCCATGAGAAGCGAGACGGGTGAGGAAGGCTTCGACTTCCGGTGCGCCCACAGGAGGCAAGGACAATGGGCCCTTCGCCACCGCCAACTTTCCACATAGAATGCCCCGTCGTCATCGGGCGGGAGGCGCCGCTGCGCACGCTGGAGCAGGCGCTGGAGGGGGCATGCGCTGGACACGGGCAGACAGTCGTGCTGGCCGGCGAGGCTGGCATCGGCAAATCACGCCTGGTCGCCGAAGCGAAATCCCGCGCCCACTCACGCCAGATGCTCATCCTGCAAGGCCAGTGCTACGAGCCGGACCGCGTGCTGCCTTACGCCCCACTCCTGGACCTGTTGCGTGTGCGCTTCACCGCCCGTCCTGCAGCGGACATCGCCCATGACCTGGGGCCTGCCGCCCACGAACTCGTCAAGCTGCTCCCCGAACTGGCTAACCGCCTGCCCGACCTGACGCCCACGCCGGCCCTCAACCCCGAACAAGAGAAACGCCATCTCTTCCAGGCGCTGATGGAGTTCTTCGCCCGCCTCGCAGCGCGGATGCCGCTGTTGGTCATCCTGGAGGACCTGCACTGGAGCGATGACACCAGCCTGGAGTTTCTGCTCCACTGGGCGCGGCGCATTCCCTCTCAGCCCATCCTCCTATTGACGACGTACCGCAACGACGAAGCGAATCCGAGCCTGAGCCATTTCCTAGCTGACCTGGACCGCGCACGTTTGGCGAGCGAGTTGGTGTTAGGCCGCCTGACGATGGAAGAAGTAGATGCGATGATCCGGGCGATCTTTGACCAGCGGCGTCCGGTGCGAACGGAGTTTCTGCAGCCGATCTACGCCCTGACGGAGGGCAATCCGTTCTTTGTTGAGGAGGTGCTGAAATCGTTGGTCGCCGCCGGGGAGATCTTCCATACCCAGAGAGGATGGGATCGCAAGCCGATGGGCGAGCTGCACATTCCGCGCAGCATCCAGGACGCGGTGCAGCGGCGGCTGGCACACGTCAGTCCAACGGCGAGGGAGCTGCTTGTGCTCGCGGCGGTGGCGGGGCGGCGCTTTGATTTCGCGCTGCTTCAGGAGCTAACCCAGAGGAATAAAGAGGACTTGCTTGAAAGGCTGAAGGAAGGGGTCGCGGCGCGCTTGATCGTCGAGGGACCGGCGGACGAGTTCGCGTTTCGCCACGCACTGACGCAGGAGGCGGTGTACGCCGGCCTGCTCATGTGGGAGCGCAGGCGGCTGCATCGCATCGTCGGCGAGACGCTGGAGCGCCTGCATGCGGATTCCCTTGACGCGCACATTGGCGACCTGGCCTATCATTTCTACCAGGCGCAGGCCTGGGAGAAGGCGCTGGGGTATGCGGCGCGTGCCGGAGAGCGGGCGCGGGCGATGTACGCGCCGCGCGTGGCCATTGAGCAATTCACTCGCGCGTTGAAGGCGGCGGAGCATCTGTCGCTGCCCGCACCGGTGCAACTCTATTGGGCTCGCGGCCAGGCCTATGAGACCATAGGCGACTTCGAGCGTGCTCAAGCCGACTACGAGGCTGCACTGCATATGGCTCAAGCGGTAAACGACCGCCAGGCAGAGTGGCAGACACTGATCGCCCTGGGATTCCTTTGGGCTTCGCGGGACTACATCAAGACTGGGGACTACTTTGGGCAAGCGCTAAACCTAGCGCGTGCGTTGGGTGATCCGGCGGTCCTTGGTCACAGCCTGAACCGGTTGGGCAACTGGCACATGAACGCCGAACAGCCAACAGAGGCGCTGCGTTACCATCAGGAAGCGCTTGAGATGTTTACTGCGCTTGGCGACGAACGCGGCATCGCAGAGACGCTAGACCTGCTGGGGATGACGAGCTACATCGGCGGCGCCCCGATCCAGGGCGCCGCCTATTACCAGCGTGCAGTGGAGTTGTTTCGCCAGCTGGGGGATCGCCAGGGGCTGGCAGCGAGTCTGCCGATGTGGGTGATGCGCGGCAGGGTGTATGAAACCGATACATGCTTTCCAGAGCTGCCTCTACCCGGCGCTGTGGACAAGGTGGAGACGGCGCTGCAGATCGCCCGTGAGATCGATTATCGCTCCGGTGAAGCCTATATCCTGGCCGGATGCGCGCAGTACTTCGGCATACACGGCGACTATGGGCGGGGATTGGCCTGGGGCCAGGCGGCCTTGGAGATCGCTGAGGACATCCAGCACCACCAGTGGCTGATCTTTGCGCACTTCTCTTTAGGCGCGTTGCACCTTGATCTGCTCGCTTTACCTGCCGCCCGGCAGCACCTTGAGCAGGCGTTGACGCTGGCGCAGGCGCTCAACTCGCGGATCTGGGTCAGCATCACGTCGGGGTATCTCGCCTCAGTAATTATTGCCCAGAAGGAGTTGGCGCAGGCAGAGGCCCTGCTGGCCGCTGTGCTTCATCCCGATACGCCAGCCCAGACGATAGGGCAGCGGCTATGTTGGTGCGCCAGCGCTGAACGGGCCCTGGCTGGCGGCGACCCGGCGCTGGCGCTGCACATCCTTGAACAGAAGCTCGCGTACACTGCGAACCGCTCCGAGGGGCAGGTGATTCCACGCCTGTCGCGGCTACGCGGCGAGGCGCTGGTGGGGCTGGGGCGCCGGGCTGAGGCCGAGGCGGAGTTGCGCGCCGGATGTGAGGGGGCGTTCCTACTGGAGATGCGCCCTATGCTCTGGCGGATTCAGGTCAGCCTGGGCAGACTGTACCGAACTCAACGCCGCTACGAGCAGGCGGAGGAGGCCTTCTCGGCGGCGCGGGCGCTGATTCATGAGCTTGCCACGACCGTGGCTGACGAGACGCTGCGCGACCAGTTCCGGCGCAACGCCATCGCCATGATCCCCGCAGCCTCGCCGCGCCGTGCCCTGAAGAAAGAGTACGGCGGGTTGACAGAGCGCGAGCGCGAGGTGGCGGCGCTGATCGCACAGGGAAAGTCGAACCACGAGATCGCCCAGGCGCTCTTCCTCGCCGACCGCACGGTTGCGACCCACGTCGGCAACATCCTCGCCAAGCTGGGCTTCACCTCACGTACGCAGATCGCCGCCTGGGCCCTCGAGAAGGGGCTGGCCAAGCCCACCCACGGCTAGAGCGGAGGGCAGGCTGTCACCTCAACGTAGGTCGGACAACGCTCGTTTGAACCCCCCTCCGCCCACCCCGCCCACAGCCCATCTTCGGTGAATCATTCCAAAACCCGCTCCTCCCGTACCCTCCCCCACGCATCGCGCCCAAGGATCCGGATCTCGTCCCCTTCGCCATCGAAATGGATGCGAACCGTTGGGCCAGCTGCCCGTTTCCCCACCCGAACCGCTTTCCCCCACAGATTCCCCTTCCCCGTCCGATCCACCCTTCGCGTCCCCACGACCTCCCGCCGCTTCTCCACCCCCCGCCGCATCGCCAAACTCGCCCCCCTTCATCGCGCCTGAACCCCTCGGAGCGAAGCCTCTTCCCAGCATTCTAGACCTCCCGCCATGCTTCCACCCCTCCCACTTCCCCCGCGTCGTTCTCCTCGATCGCTCCCTGATAGCGCTCCACCACCCCATTCCGGTCCGGCTTCCCCACCGGAATCCGCCGGTGCTCCACCCCGAAGCCCCACCGCCCCAGCGGGAACCGACGGGGGAAGCCCCCCTTCTCGCCCCACCCCACCCGCATCCCGATCCGTCTGTACCACCTTTGGAAGATATCCCACCCCTTGCATCGCTTTCTCCAACCCCCTTGGGGCTCTTTTCATGCTCACTTTTATTGGTTCCGAGAGTCAACCAGACCCCCCTTCGGCCTGGAAGTCCGCCTGGACCACCCCCGTCTCCTCCTCCCCACCCCCCGCCCAGGGGATCCGCTCCCGCTTCGCCTCCCGCACCTTTGGAAACCCCTCCCGCCGAAGGATCTGATGAAAGGTCCCCTCCGAGGGAACGTTCGGGATCCCTTCCGGCAAGAGCTTCCGTCGGATTCACCGCACCCCCGCGCGCAAAGGCCTTCACCCAGCGGATCACCGTCCAGACCCTGCACCCCATCCGCTGAGCAATGGCTCGATCGGTCCACCCTTATTTTCTCAATTCGACCATTCGCACTTGATCCTCATAAGCCGTTTGCGTGGCGGTGGGCTTCACCAGCACCTGCCCCTTCATCGCTGCATCTTCTCCGGGGGGAGAGCCAACCTACGTTTTAAAGAAAACGGATTTCTTAGATGAAATTTAGTCATCCTTTCCTCTGAATTTAGTCATTTCTGACGATGACAGTCCCACGCGCTTGTGTTAGGGTAAGGGCACGAGCCGTGAGTGGAGCGGCTCAAAGGATCCCAAATCTCATTTACAGGAGGTCGCCATGTTATCCACAAAACAGGTTCGCTGGAGCGGCGGCGCGCTGATCGTTGCCGGTGTGATCTTAGGGATTGGTCTGATCCTGCACCCGGATGAGACGGCTCCCGATGCCCTGGCACACCCCCTTTGGGGACCAACCCATTTCGCCATCGGCGTCGGCTTTCTCATTAGCCTGCTGGGGTTGATCGGTGTGCACGCCCGGCAGGCGGAAAAGGCTGGCGTTCTCGGGCTGATTGGGTTTGTCGTCAGTTTTGTCAGCTCAGCGGCGCTGAGCGGTCCCCTTCTCCTCATCGAAGGGATTGTTCTGCCAGGCCTGGCACAGAGCGAGATTGCCGAAGCAGCGTTAACCCCGACCGGGCCGGTGTTCGGCGGATTGCTCGAGCCAATCTTGCTGGGAACGCTTTACGCCTTTGGGATTGGCTACGTGTTATTCGGGATTGCCACCATCCGGGCGGGCGTCCTGCCACGCTGGGCGGCAGCTTCGCTCATTGCCGGCACCCCGCTGGCGATTTTCACACCGCCGCTGCCGGCTATTTTCCTTGCCATCGGTGGAGTGCTCATCGGTGTTGCCTATCTCTGGTTGGGCTATGCCGTTTTGTCGAGCACAGGTGAAGGTATGCGGGAAAGCCAACCGACGATGGCAAAAATGACAATGTGACAATGGTGGAGAGATCAGAATAGACAGGAGGCCCGTAAGATGATGCACGACGAGAAACACAAACAAATCGTTCGGCAAGTGGTGGAAGCTGTCAACGGTAATCAATACGGCGATGTGATTGGAAGGCTCATCAGCCCGCAGGTGATCTATCGCCACAATGACAAAGCGGGGGGCGCAAACGAGTGGGTCACAGACATCCGAGATAGCCGGATCGCCTTTCCCGATTCTCACCTGACAATTGTGTCGCAAACCTTGGAGGGAGATCGCCTGATCACCTGTTACCAATTTACGGGGACGCACACCGGCCCGTGGGGCGAGATTCCACCCACCGGGAAGCGGGTTGAGATTACGGGCGTGGTAACCACACGGTTGGAGAACGACATGATCGCTGAGTTGGACGAGCAGGTTGATGAGGTCGTTTTGGCCCAACAGTTGGGGCTAGCGGATGAGCCGCCTGGGCTGTAACGGCCACGCGCTATAAGAGGTCAACGATGAACGAAACGATGGATCAAGCGAAGGCGGAGGCTTTCACCCGCCAAATGTTCACACCCCCAACAACGGCACGCTGAGCTTGCTGCTCTCGATCAGGCACCGCTGGCTAGCTGGACGTGAGATCAGGAAGGAGGCGCTGGCGGGACTTGAAGAGATCAAGAAGGCAGTGGGGCGGGCCGTGCGCGATCTCCTGCCTAAGCAATAGTTGGGCCGACAGGACAAAGGTTATCCCATGTACCGTAAACCGATTCTTGGAGGTGGATGATGAACGAAGCGATGGATCCAGCGAAGGCGGAGGCGTTTGCCGGAAGGATGATGGCGCTGCTCAATGACGTGTTCCTGGGAATCCTGGTGAGCATCGGCCATCAGACCCGCCTCTTCGATGCCATGGCCGAAATGCCGGCGGCAAGCAGCGACGCCATTGCCCAAGCCACTGGGCTTCAGGAGCGCTACGTGCGGGAGTGGCTCGGGGGCATGGTCGTGGCGCGGATCGTCTCGTACGACCCGGCCACGGAGACGTACGTGCTTCCTCGCGAACACGCCGCTTTCCTCACGCGATCAGCCGGCTCGAACAACCTCGCCTTTTTCACGCAGTACATCCGGCTGCTTTCCGCCGTTGAGGGGGAGGTCATCGGTGCGTTCCGGGAAGGTGGTGGCGTCGGCTACGAGAGGTATCCCGACTTTCAA
>NZ_JBHOQJ010000194.1:0-13621 GCF_042408365.1 Thermoflexus sp. | reverse complement strand
CCACGGCCCTTTGGGCCGTGGGGAGGGGGGATCAAAACATTTTTGGGGCGACCACCATGATCCGGGTAGCGGTCAAGGGCGGCGGCGATTTGGGGACGGGGACGATCCTGCGGCTCCATCGGGCCGGCTTCCGGGTATGGGTAACGGAGCTTCCGCAGCCCTTAGCGATCCGCCGGGCGGTCGCCGTGGCCAGCGCTATCTACGAAGGTTCGATCACCATCGAAGGCCACACCGCCCGTCGCGCCGCGGATGTATCGGAGCTCCCCGCCATCTGGGAACGGGGGGAGATCCCGGTTCTGGTGGACCCGGAGGGGGAGAGCATCCGACAGCTGCGGCCGGAGGTGGTCGTCGACGCGATCATGGCCAAACGCAACACCGGAACCTCGATTACGGACGCCCCGGTGGTGGTGGCCTTGGGGCCTGGCTTCACCGCCGGAGTGGATTGCCACGCGGTCGTCGAGACGGCCCGAGGCCACGATCTAGGACGGGTTTACTACACCGGCAGCGCCATACCGGATACCGGGATCCCAGGAGCCGTCGGCGGGCACGATGTGCTGCGGGTGCTGCGGGCGCCATGCGCCGGTCGGTTCCAGGGGGTTCGGCGGATCGGCGACCGGGTGGAGGCGGGGGAGATCGTGGCCTATGTGGATGGAATCCCCGTTCGAACCGCGATCGCCGGGGTGCTACGAGGCATCCTCCAGGACGGGCTGCAGGTGACGCCGGGCATGAAAGTCGGCGACGTCGACCCCCGCGCGGAGGTCCGCCACTGCTTTACCGTTTCGGACAAATCGTGGGCGGTCGGCGGAGGGGTTCTGGAGGCGGTGTTAAAATGCCTGCGGGAGCGCGGGCTGCTCCCCTGGTAGCGCCCCACCCGCTTAAGCCGTGGAGACATTTCGGCGGAGGGACAGTCCGCCTTCCCCATCGAGCCTACACTTCTTCGGAGGTGCATCCTTGTGGGTTCGGGTCGCGATGTTGGAGGAGATCCCTGTAGGATCAGCCAAGGTCTTCCACATCGAGGGACGGGCGATCGCCCTGACCCGGGTGGGGGATCAAGTGTTCGCCTTCGGCGACGTATGCACCCACGATGGCGGTCCACTGGCGGAAGGAAAGCTGGAAGGCCATGTGATCCAGTGCCCTCGCCACGGCGCCCGCTTCGATATCCGAACCGGCCGGGTGCTCCGGCTGCCGGCCGTGGTTCCGATCCCTGTCTATGAAACCAAGGTTGAGGACAACGCCGTCTGGGTGAACCCGGAACCGAAGGAAGCGTCGCGCTGAGAACAGAGGCGCCAGCGCACCCTCAGTGAGCCCCAAGAGGTGACGAATGACTTCACACCCCGTCGCGATCGTCCACGCGGAGCTTTATACGCCCACCCGGCGAATTGAGGATGGGACAGTGGTGTTTGCGGAGGGCCGTGTCCTCACCCTCGGGCCCGCCCGCGAGGTTCATGTGCCTCGGCGCGCGGAGCGGATCGATGCGCAGGGACGGCCTTTGACCCCGGGCCTGATCGACCTGCATATCCATGGCTTGGAGGGCTGTGATCTCTTCGGTCCCGAGCTGACGGAAGGAGCCCGACGGCTTCCACGATACGGTGTCACGGCTTTCCTCCCCACCACCCTAACGCTCCCGGATGAGGAAGAAATCCTCCAGCGCCTTCAGATCATGGCCCGGGTGATGGAAGATCCCCCTCGAGGAGCACGGATTCTGGGGATTCACATCGAAGGTCCCCACCTCTCCCCCAAACGGCCCGGGATGGCCAACCCGGCATGGTTCCGCCCGCTCACCCCGGAGGCCATCGCCCGCTACCAGGCCGCGGCGGGGGGACGCATTGCGTTGTGGACGTTCGCACCGGAGGAAGGGGAGGCGATGCACGCCATCCCCACGCTGATCGCCCAGGGCATCGTCCCGGTGATCGGTCACAGCGACGCCACCTACGATCAGGCGGTCGAGGCGATCCGGCGAGGGGCCCGGCAGGTCACGCACTTCTTCAACGCGATGCGTCCTTTCCACCATCGGGAGCCCGGGCTGTTCACCGCCGCCCTGCTGGATCCCAAGGTGATCGCCCAATTGATCGCCGATGGACACCACGTCCATCCGGCGGCCATCCGGTTGCTGTTCGAACTGAAGGGGCCTTCCGGAGTGGCCTTGATCAGCGATGCCGCGCCGATGGCCGGGCTCCCCCCTGGACGCTACACTTGGCTGGGCTATGAGGTGATCGTCGCAGATGGGCGTTGCCAGACCCCGGAGGGAGCGCTGGCCGGATCGATCGCCCTGATGAACGAAGGCCTGCGCGTGCTCATTGAGGAAGCCGGCATCGATCCGCTCGCTGCGGTCCGCAGCGCCACCTGGACGCCCGCCCGCGCCCTGGGCCTGCGGAAGCTGGGATGCCTCCGGCCCGGCGCCCCCGCGGACCTGGTCCTGTGGGCCCGCTGGGGAACCCCTGAGGCGGTGTGGATCGGCGGGGAACGAATGCACTAGGAGGGGGAGATGGGAGCACGCGGCCCGGCGTTCCTCTTCGACCTGGACGGCACCCTCGTCGACAGCGTGTATCAGCATGTCCTGGCCTGGCGGGAGGCCCTGGAAGCCGTCGGGATCTCCCTGTCGGTGTGGCGGATCCACCGGCGGATTGGGATGAGCGGAGGGCTGTTGCTCCGAGCGCTGCTGCGGGAGACCGGACGGGAGGTCACCGTCGAAGAAGCGGCCTATATCCAGCAGCGCCATGCCGAAGCCTTCGCCCGGATGCTCCCCCAGGTTCGCCCGCTGCCCGGCGCCCGGGAGCTCCTGCAAGCCCTCACCGCAGCCGGCGTGCCCTGGGCCATCGCCACCAGTGGCCGTCGGGAGGTGGCCCAGCCCATCCTCCGCCTCCTGGACCTCGATCATGAGATCACGCTCGTGACGCGGGATGAGGTCCAATACGCTAAGCCGGATCCGGATCTCTTCCTGACCGCAGCGGAGCGGCTGGGGGTTCCGATCCAATCGTGCGTGGTGGTCGGCGACAGCGTATGGGATATGCTGGCGGCCCGGCGGGCGGGCGCGCTGGGCGTGGGATTGCTGTCCGGCGGCTACGGGCGCGAGGAGCTGGAACGGGCCGGCGCCTACCGAGTGTATGAAGACCCCGCGGACCTGCTGCGCCATTTGGATGAGGTCGGCGTCCGCTGAATGCTTCTCCGTGAGCGCTCACTCCAGAAAGCGCACCGCACCAATATAGGGAAGGTGACGATAATGCTCCGCCCAATCGATCCCATAGCCAACGACGAATAGATCGGGGATCTCAAAGCCACAATAGTCCACTTCCACCGACACTTGACGGCGGTAAGGTTTATCCAGCAACACAGCCGTCCGCAGGCTGCGGGGGTTCTGCTGGCGCAAGTGCGCTTGGAGATACTGCAAGGTCAGCCCCGTGTCGACGATGTCCTCCACCAGTAGCACATCCCGATCGGTCACCGGTTCGTTCAGATCCTTGAGGATCCGGACCACCCCCGAGGTCTCCGTGGCGACGCCATAGCTGGAGCAGGCGATGAAGTCGACATGAGCGTTGACCCCTTGGAGCTGCCGGAGGAGGTCGGCACAAAAGACAAAGGCGCCCTTCAGGACGCCGACGATGAGGAGATCCCGGCCGTGGTAATCGGTGGAGATCTGAGCGGCGAGATCCCGCACCCGCGCGGCTAGCTCCCCCGCCTCGATCAGCGGTTCGATCCGATGAGGTCGCATATATCCCTCCTAAGTGAAGACTCGCCCCATCGCTTATCAATGATACTTTCTGCGAGCTCATCCCATAGCGCTGAACCTGGCGCATAATAACATAGGAGCCGTGCCATGGAAGGCTACCCCCTTCCCGCGGCCCTTTGGGCCACGGGAAGGGGAGAGACAAATGGAAGAGGCCATTCGCGCTCTCCAGCTCGTATGGAGAAGCGAACGAGAGCCATCCCGGTGGAGGAAACCGAGACTTGCGCGATCACGATCTGAACACCCTCGAGTGGCCGAAGATCCTGGAGCGATTGGCCGCTTTCGCGGCCTTCGCATGGGGCGCGGAGAAAGCGCGGGCGCTGCGCCCCTCCGGGAGCCTCATGGAGGTCCAGACCCGATTGGCGGAGACCGAGGAGGCCCGTCGCCTGTTGGCCCTGGAGCCCGGCTTCGACCTGGGCGGGGTACGGGATCTGCGTGCGCTGCTGGAAGCTGCTCAGCACGGAGCGACCCTGTCGCCAGCGGATTTGCTGGCGGCCCGAGATACCCTGAGGGCCGTCCGTCGGATCCGCCGCATCCTGCTCCGGCGGGCGGAGGCGCTTCCCCATCTGGCCCAACACGCCGGGCGCATGCAGGAGTTCCCCGAACTGGAGGCCGAAATCGAGCGTTGCCTGGACGAGGCTGGCGAGGTGAAGGACGACGCCAGCCCGCTGCTGTACACCCTTCGGACTGAGATCCGCCGCCTGACCCATGAGATCCATGCTCGGCTCCAGAGCTATCTCACGGATCCCCGCTATGCGCCCTATCTCCAGGAGCCCCTGATCACGCTGCGCGGGGGCCGCTTCGTGATCCCCGTGAAAGCTGAACACAAAGGAAAGATCCCCGGACTGGTCCACGACACCTCCGCCAGTGGGGCGACGCTGTTCATCGAACCACTGCCGGTGGTGGAGCTGGGCAATCGGCTCCGCGCCCTCCAGGCGCAGGAGGAGAAAGAGGTGGCCCGCATCCTGGCGGCCTTGAGCGCGGCGGTCGGCGCCCAAGCGGAGGGGATCCGAAGCACTTTGGAGGCGCTGGCGGATCTGGATCTTGCGCTGGCGAAGGCTCGTTACGCCATCGCCCTCCGCGCGGAGCGCCCGGAGATCGTCCCATGGCCGGAGGAACCACCCGAGCGGCGCGCGGTCTCGCCCCTCTATCTGCGCCAAGCCCGTCACCCCCTCTTGGATCCCCAACGGGTGGTGCCGATCGACGTCACGCCAGACCCCTCCACGTTCATCCTGATCCTCACGGGGCCCAACACCGGCGGCAAAACGGTGGCCCTGAAGACCGTGGGCCTCCTGGCGATCATGGCCCAAAGCGGCCTGCACATCCCGGCCGCCGAGGGCTCTCGCCTGCCGGTGTTCGACGGGATCTATGCCGATATCGGCGACGAGCAGAGCATCGAGCAGAACCTCTCGACCTTCTCTGCCCATCTCCTGAACATCCTGGGCTTCCTGGAGGCAGCCACCTCCCGCTCCCTGGTCCTTCTGGACGAGCTGGGGGCAGGGACCGATCCGGTGGAAGGGGCCGCGCTGGCCCGCGCGATCCTGGAGCATCTCCACGCCCGGAAGACGACCACCCTGGTGGCCACGCACTTCCCGGAGCTCAAACTCTGGGCCCAAACCACCCCCGGGGCGATCAACGCCAGCGTGGAGTTTGACCCCGAGACCCTGGCCCCAACTTATCGACTCCGCATCGGCCTGCCCGGCCGGTCGAACGCGTTCCTGATCGCCCGGCGCCTGGGGATGCCGGAGGCGCTCATCGCCCGCGCTCAGGAGTACGTCTCCCCCCAGGCCCTCCGCCTGGAGGCCCTGTTGGCGGAGGCCGAACGGCTACAAGCGGAAGCGGCCCGGGCTTATGAGGAAGCTGAACAGGCTCGGGCGGCTGCCCGGGCGCTGGAGGAAGAGTGGAAGGCTCGGCTCGCGCAAATTGAGGCGGAACGGGAGCGGATGCTGCGGGAGGCCCGGGAGCAGATTGAGGCCCTTCTCCGAGAAGCCCAGGAGGAAACCGCGCGGATCCGTCGTCAGCTGCAGGCGGTTCGCCAGGCCGAAGTGGAAGCCGCCCAGCGACGCCTGGAAGCCTTGCAAGCCCGCCTGCGAGAGGCGCTCGCCCGGGCCGCGCCTTCTATCGAGGCCCCATCGGAGCCCGCCTTCGCCGTGGGGGATCGCGTTTGGGTTCGCCCCCTGCAGGCGGAAGGGGAGATCCTAAGCCTGGAGGGAGAGGAAGCCGATGTGCAGGTCGGCCGGTGGCGGTTGCGGATGACGCTCGCCGACTTGGAGCGACGGGAGCGGCCAGGGCCGACGCGTCCGGAGCCGCCTCCTGCAGCGGCCCTGCGTCCATCCCCGGTTCCCCTGGATCTCGATCTGCGAGGGATGCGGGTGGAGGAAGCGCTGCCGCTGATGGAGAAGTTCTTGGATGAGGCCTTCCTGGCCGGCATGCCCTTCGTTCGGATCATCCACGGCAAAGGCACAGGGGCCCTGCGCCGCGCGGTGCGGGAACGGCTGAAAACCCATCCGCACGTGGAGAGCCTCGAGCCCACACCGGATGACGGGGCCACCTTGGTACGATTAGCTCGGTAACACCCGAACCGGCCTTCTGCTCTCTGCACCGTGTGGGCTTTTTGGGGGTGGGGCCCTTCCGCCTCCTCTCGCAGGCCCCGAACGGCCTAACTCAGATAAAATCGGTGCAGGCGGGCCGCTTACACGGCTCGCCCTCATCGGAATTCCACAATCTCAGGAGGTTGATCGATGATCAGCCAGGAGCTTCTGGAGATCCTGCGGTGTCCGCATTGCGTCTCCGGCCCCACCCGAAAGGAAGGGCCGGATCCCGGTCGGCTGGAGCTGGTGAAGGACGTCTGGTTGGTGTGTACCGAACCGGATTGCGGACGCAAGTATCCGATCCGCGATGGCATCCCGGTGATGCTCATCGAGGAGGGGGATAAGTGGCGCAATACCCCGGTGGAGGCCCTCCCGGTTCCCCCACCCGCCGCATGATGGAAAGCGATGGACCTGAACGCGTGGCGGCGATTGCTGAAAGAGGAGCCCGAGCAGGCGGAGGCCCAAATGGCGGCCTTGCGCGCGGATCCGGAGGGCCTGCACGCCTTGGCAAGGGCGCTCCTTCAGGACTCGGATCCCGACCTGCGGGCATGGGCCTGCCGCATCCTGGTCGAAATCCCGGATGCAACCAGTATCCCTGAGCTGCTGGATGCGTTGGAAGATCCGGATCCCGCGGTGCGGGCCGCTGCGGCGTGGGCGTTCGGAGTCCGTCCGTGGAAGGAGGGAGCGGATTTGGCGATCTCGGCCCTCCAACGGCATCTGGAGGACGCCCCATGGGTGGCATGGGTGGCCGCTGAAGCCCTTGCCCGATATGGGGAGGCGGCCCTGGAGGTCCTCAAGGAGAGCCTGCGACATCCGCACCCTCAGGTCCGGGTTCTGGCCGCTCGCGCTTTGGCTCGCATCGCCTCGCCGCAAAGCATCCCTGCCCTGATGGCCGCCCTGGAGGATCCCAGCCTTCTGGTTCGCCACTTCGCCGAGGAAGGCCTCAAGCGGCTGTGGGAGGGGCAATGGGTGTGGTTGTGATGGGAAGGTTGCGCGGTGGGGGCCGCGGGCGCGGCCCCCAAGAGAAAACCCCGCCGCTAAAACCCAAGCAAGACCACTGCACCCCCAATGGATAGAAAGGGGCCATAGGGGATGGCCGTCGTCAGGGTGGCCCGCCGGGTCAGCAAAAGGAGAAGGCTCACCCCACCAGCCAAGAGGATCCCGTAGGCCAAAGCCTGAAGCCCTTGGGGGAACCCGGTGATCAACCCGATGAAGGCCGCTAGCGTGGCATCGCCGCCTCCGATCCCACCGCGGGTGAGAAGGACCATCAAAAAGAAGAAAATGAAAGCGCCTAAGCCGGTGAGCCAGGCCCCCCATGCCCCTCCCCCAAGCCATGGGGAGACCGGAGCCAGCACGATGGCCATAGCGATGGCTGGAAGCATCACGGCATCGTAGATCCGGCGATGCTCCAAATCGGTCACCGTCACCAAGACCAGTATGGTGAGATAGAGGGCGACCAGCCCCGCGCGGGTGGAGACCCCATAGCGCGCGGCCGCCAACGCCCACAGGATCGGCACCCCCAGCTCCACCGCGAGCGCTCGGGGATGCACGCAGGCCCTTTCCCGGAAACCCTTGATCCAGGCCAGTGAGGCGAGGGCCCCCCTCTCCCAAGAGGGGAGCACCCGGCGGCGGGGCAGCGCATTCGCCAGGCCGTTCACCACCATCCCGATGGGCCATCCGATCAACGCGAAAAGAAGCGGCCAAAGCATGGCTGCTCCATCTCCTTCTCGATTCCCTATCGGTCTTTTCGGTCTTTTTCCTAACTGGGTATGCCTCAATTTTGTCAGAACGAAGAAATCAATTTCCTCCTCCCCGTGCGGCAAAGCTGCACGGGGAGGGGCAAGGGAGGTGGGGCCATTCCCCTCAGCGCATAGCCCTTTTGAATTTTTGACCTGGAGTGCTACCCCTGACCGCTCCCTACGAAGCCGGGACACATCATTCTCAATTTCAAGACTTGACACACTCCGCAAGGGCTGTTAAATTTATATCCAAAGATTATCTCCCGAAAGGCGATGAAGGGGAAGAGTAAGGATCCAGCGCCGCCCAGAGAGTCGGGGATCAGGTGGAAGCCCGATGCGGATCCTGGATCCTGAATGGGCCCCGGAGCTGCCGTCCGAACCGGAGGGCTGCCCTCCGTAGTAGGCGCGGCCGGAGACGCCACCGTTATCGGCTGAGGGCTTCGCCCAGTTAAGACCGGGCGGCGCCTGCGGGAATGAGTGGGGCCGACCTCTGGAACAGAGAGGTCGCGCTCAAAAAGGGTGGCACCACGGGCAACCACAGGGCCCGTCCCTTTGGGGACGGGCCCTGTTTATTTATCAGGCTTGTGTCGGAAGAAAGGCAAAGATCTGCCTTCAACCTTCGACGCCCCCTGGAACGAGAAGGGGCGTTCAGATCCGTTGAACAGGAGGTCGCGATGGGGAACAAAAAGCGCGTGTTGACCGGCGATCGCCCGACCGGACCGCTTCATCTGGGTCATTATGTGGGAACCCTGGCCAATCGGGTGAGGCTGCAGGAGGAGTATGAGGTTTTCCTTCTAATCGCCGATTATCACGCCCTCACCACCAAGCCGGAGAAGGCCGACATCCTGGCTGGCCGGGAATACATCCGGGAGATCGTGCTGGACTACCTGGCAGTAGGCATTGACCCTGAGAAGACCACTATTTACCTGCAATCCGATGTCCCGGAGGTCTGTGAGCTGGCGTTGCTATTCTCGATGCTGGTCACCCTGCCACGCATCGAGCGTATCCCTACCCTGAAGGATATGATACGGGACCAGAAGATTGAGAACCCTTCCATGGGCCTGATGCTTTACCCCATTCTCCAGGCGGCGGACATCCTCCACGTGAAGGCGGAGATCGTCCCCGTGGGAAAGGATCAGGAGTCCCACGTCGAGCTCTGTCGAGAAATCGCGCGCCGATTCAACAGCCTTTATGGGGAAGTCTTCCCAGAGCCAGAAGCCCTGATCGGGGACGTGCCCACCCTCCCCGGGATCGACGGGCGGGCCAAGATGAGCAAATCCCTGGGCAACGCCATCTTCCTCAGCGATCCGCCGGAGGAGGTCGCTCGCAAGGTGATGCAGATGTTCACAGACCCTACGCGGGTCCGCCCGGACATCCCGGCCGATCCGGACGCACCCCACAACGTGGTCTTCCGTTACCACGAAGCCTTCAATGACGACAAGGCAGAAGTAGAGGAACTGAAGGCGCGCTACCGTCAAGGCAAGGTGGGGGACGTGGAGGTGAAGAAGCGACTGATCGCCGCTTTGGAACGGTTCCTGACACCCATCCGCGAGCGGCGGGCCTATTACGCCGCACGGCCCCACCTGATCGATGAGATCCTGGCCGCCGGCGCGGCAAGGGTCCGTCCCATCTCGCAAGCCACTCTGGAGGAGGCGCGAGAGGCCATGGGCTTGAGCGCCCGTCGTCTGGCGGAAGCGAAATCCCGCTTTCTGTAACTCCGAAGTAACTGCTCAGCTGTTCTCAGGCCACACCATTACGAGGAGGCGAACCATGGGCGATCGAACCCGGTTCCTGCTCTCAGAAGAGGACATCCCGAAGGCTTACTATAACATCCTGGCGGATCTTCCCTTCGAGCTGCCCCCGGTGCTCCATCCCGCCACCGGCCGGCCCATCGGGCCCGAGGATCTCGCTCCGCTTTTCCCGATGGCGCTCATCCAACAAGAGGTCAGCCGGGAACGGGAGATCGAGATCCCTGAGCCCGTCCGGGAGATCTACCGTCTCTACCGACCCACACCGCTGATCCGGGCCCACCGGCTGGAGAAAGCGCTCGACACCCCGGCCCATATCTACTACAAGTATGAGGGGGTCAGCCCAGCCGGGAGCCACAAGCTGAACACCGCCCTCGCTCAGGCGTTTTACAACAAGCAGGAAGGCGTCCAGGGCCTGACCACCGAGACCGGGGCTGGGCAATGGGGAAGCGCCCTGGCCATGGCATGTCGGTTCTTCGAATTAGAATGCACCGTCTTTATGGTCAAGGTCAGCTACCAGCAAAAGCCGTACCGGCGCATTCTGATGGAGACCTTCGGCGCCCGGGTGATCCCCAGCCCCAGCCCGGAGACCGCCGCCGGCCGCAAGGTGCTGGCGGAGAACCCTGACTCTCCAGGTTCCCTGGGGATCGCCATCAGCGAGGCTGTGGAGGCGGCGGCGACCAGCGGCGGCCGCCTGAAATACAGCCTGGGCAGCGTCCTTAACCACGTCTTGCTCCACCAGACGGTGATCGGCCTGGAGGCCAAGAAGCAAATGGAGCTGGCTGGAGAATATCCAGACGTCATCATCGGCTGCGTGGGCGGAGGAAGCAATTTCGCCGGGCTGGCCCTGCCCTTCATGCGGGACCGGATCGTCGAGGGGCGGCCGATCCGCTTCATCGCGGTTGAGCCCACTGCAGCCCCCAGCCTGACCAAAGGCGTTTACGCCTATGACTACGGGGACACCGTGCGCACCACCCCGCTCCTCAAGATGTACACCCTGGGTCACACCTTCACCCCCGCTCCCATTCACGCCGGAGGGCTCCGCTACCACGGCATGGCGCCGATCCTCTGTGCCCTCTACGAGAAAGGCTATCTGGAAGCCGTGGCGTATCCCCAGACAAAGGTCTTCGAGGCCGCCGTGCGCTTCGCCCAGGCTGAAGGGATCGTCCCCGCCCCGGAGTCGGCCCACGCCATCCGCGCGGTCATCGATGAAGCCTTGCGTGCGAAGGAAGAAGGGCGGCCCCGGGTGATCCTGTTCAACCTCAGCGGCCATGGGCACTTCGATCTGGCGGCTTACGATCAGTATCTGCGGGGGGAGCTTGCGGATTATGAGTATCCCGCCGAGGAGGTGGCCCGCGCCTTGGCCCACCTCCCTCAGGTCCCCGCAGCCCTCTAAGCGCGCTCTAGGGCCATCGCTTCAACAGGGAAGAATGCGCGCCGTTGGAGGCCGATGCTGCCGAACGGCTTCGAAGAGGGGGAGGGGTATGCAACCATGTGCCCCTTCCCCCTCCCGACAATTTGCCTGTGAAACCACGGCTGAGATTTCCACGGCTTGTGGAAAACCTGAAATCCAGCCCCCATATATAGGGGGGCTGATTCGGGGGTCCCCAGGATATCGGGATCGATCGTGAGGGTGCTCTAAAGCCTTGTTGGGGAAAACTGGCGTGAAACCTGTGGAAAAGAAGGTCTTATTGGGGATAACCTGTCCACAGGAAGGAGCGAATTTCCTGACTTTCCACAACCTTCTATACCCTTTTTC
This sequence comes from Thermoflexus sp., assembly GCF_042408365.1. Taxonomy (GTDB): domain Bacteria; phylum Chloroflexota; class Anaerolineae; order Thermoflexales; family Thermoflexaceae; genus Thermoflexus. The sequence goes on along the minus strand of NZ_JBHOQJ010000194.1, from coordinate 2,060 downwards.
GGTCCAATCCCCCAAATCTGGGGGGCGGAAGAGTTTTCCACAGTTTCCATGAGTTTTCCACATTTGTCTATTAAACAAGGTTTTCCACAGCCCAGGTCCGGGGGCCTCCGGGGACAGTTAGAGCACGGCGGAGAGATCTGGGGGGTGAGGGATGACAGAGCCCGAGATCTTGGGACTCGCAGGAGTTTCCTCTCGCTGATCTCCACAATCCACAGGCCCTACGACGATTACAGCTTTATTTTTATTCATACCTGGTTTGAATCCCCTAGGAGAAGTGAGGCCAATGGCCCCTGACCCATCCCCCGACCCCCCAAATTGATGCAGTGTTCCTAAGATGGACGTCGTAGCTCCTGCGGGTTGTGCGTCATAATTAGGAGAAGGCATTTACCGAGGAGGGATGCGCTATGGGAGGCGAGGTGCGTCGGGTTTTGATCACCGCCCGCTTTGATCCCGCGTGGGTCGATCGCTGGCAGATGCGCTGGCCGATGCTGCGCTTCGAGCTTTATCCTACACGACATCCGGAGAAGATCCCTCGGGAGATCTGGCAGGAGGTGGAGATCCTTTACACGTTCAACACCCTCCCTCCTCCAGATTGGGCGCCCCGCCTGCGCTGGGTGCAGCTGCACTCCGCCGGGATTGATCACGTCCTGGATCATCCGCTTTTTCAAAGTGCGGTCCAATTCACCACGGCCAGCGGGGTGCATGCCATCAACATCGCGGAATATGTGTTTGCCATGGCGCTGGCGTGGTTTCACCGGATCCCCCGGATGCTGGAGTGGCAGGCCCGCGCCCAGTGGCCGCCGGATCGCGATCGCTGGGCGCTGTTCGTTCCGGAGGAGCTGTGGGGGAAGACGATCGGCATCGTGGGGTATGGCAGCATCGGGCGCCAAGTCGCGCGTCTGGCCAAAGCGTTCGGGATGCGGGTGCTGGCGATGCAGCGGGGGGACGACCATCGGGATCACGGGTTTATCTTCCCTGGCACGGGGGATCCGGATGGGATCCTGCCCGATCGCTATTATGCGCCCGCGGAGCTCCACGCGATGTTGGCAGAAAGCGACGTGGTGGTGATCGCTGTCCCCCTGACGCCCGAAACCCATGGGATGTTCGATGAGGCCGCCTTCCGGGCGATGAAGCGGAGCGCCTTCTTGATCAACATCGCCCGCGGCCCGATCTGCCGGGAGGACGCACTGGTGCGAGCGCTCCAGGAGGGCTGGATTGCAGGGGCAGCATTGGATGTCTTTGAGCAAGAGCCATTGCCTTCCGATCATCCTCTTTGGCGCCTGCCGAATGTGTTGATCAGCCCCCATGTGGCTGGGTTTACCCCTCATTATGACATCCGGGCCGCTCAAATTTTCGAAGAAAACCTGGACCGTTATATGCGGGGCGAACCGCTGTTGAACGCAGTCGATAAAAGGCGGGGGTATTAAAAGGGGGTTACTGCTCGACGAGCTTTTAAGGGCCGGCGGGATCCCCCTGGCGGCCCCCTAGTCCCCGAAAGGTCCGGGGGCGGACCCCAATATATTTGGGACCTTGTTTTTAAAATCGCCATATCTGGCGGAAGGGTGGGCGAATCGGTTCACTAAAGCCTCACGGGACTTTCACCGAACACCCACGAAGGGGAGCGAGGAGCGGCGTTAACATGCGAATGCCTGAGGCGAAGGCGGGAGAACAGCGACCCAGGCGTTCTCCCTGTGTTCTCTTTTTCTCCTGTGCTTCCATCGGGCGGACGATGAAATCGGGAGGTTCGGGCATGACGGAAGCCGCTCATGAGCTCACCGGGAAATCTCTCATCTGCTCGGACGGCATGCTCGGCACGGTGGCGGAGGTGTTGGTGGATCCGGAAACCGGATGCCCAACGCACCTGGTCTGGCGGGAGCCGGTGATCCTTTATCAGGAGATCAGCATCCCGATCTCCTTTGTGGAGCAGGTGGATGGTGAAAGGATCCGCTTGCGGGTTCGCCGTGAAGACATCGAGCGCCTTCCTCGCTTTGTATGGCGATAGATTTTTGAGCGGAGCATGCTTTATCGATTGTCTTTAGGGGCGGGCCGCGTAAGCGGCC
>NZ_JBHOQJ010000193.1:0-9871 GCF_042408365.1 Thermoflexus sp. | reverse complement strand
CTCGAGGGGAAGTTCGGGGAAGCCTACCCGGAGATCAACATGGCCTGGTTCTGGGCGCGGATCCACAAGCGCAGCCCGCGGCTGGGGACCTTCGAAGGCGGCTTTCAGGCGTTCTTCGACGCCCTGGTCGAGCGGATCCGCCTCCAAGGGGGCGAGGTCCGCCTGTCGACCCCGGTTTTCCGGGTGGAGGGGGAGGAGAAAGGGTGGAAGGTGGAGGCCGCGGACGGCTCCGCTTTTTATGATGCGGTGATGATCACGACCTCGCCCCGCCTCCTGGTTCGGCTGGTCCCGGCGCTCCCCGCCTCTTACGTAAGCCAACTGCTGGCCCTGCGGTCCCTGGGGGCGGTGGTCCTGATCCTAGCCTTGGAGCGCCCCCTGACCTATGGGGTTTACTGGATCAACCTCCCGAAGCAGGCCGGCTTCCCCTTCCTGGCCCTGGTGGAGCACACGAACTACATCCCGGCGGAGCATTACGGGGGGGAGCATCTGGTCTATTGCGGGGATTATCTTCCGCCGGATCACCCTTACTTCTCCATGGCGCCGGAGGAATTGCTCCGTACCTTCCTGCCGGCCCTCCCGCGTTTCAACCCGGACTTCCGACCCGAATGGATCCGCCGTTATTGGGTCTTTCGGGAGCCCTATGCCCAACCGGTGGTTCCCGTGAATTACTCACGGATGATCCCGGATCTGCGCACGCCGTTGCCAGGGCTTTACTTCGCCAGCATGAGCCAAGTGTATCCATGGGATCGGGGAACGAATTATGCGGTGGAACTGGGCCGGCGCACCGCCCGCCTCATCCTGGAGGATTGGACGCAAGGGCATCTGGGGATGCGGATCTCCTTGGAAGTTCCATCGCTGAGGGCCTCGCCTTGAACATCCCACCTGTTCCCCTCCTTCGCAGAGCGAGGGTGGGATCTGTGCCTGAAGGGAGAACCGGAACGGCCGATGGAACCCCTTGAGGGGGAGGGTGCCGCGATGGGAGATGAGGAGCTTCTGGCCGCGCTGGCCGCGCAACCGTTGTTCCGCCGGCTGGACCCCGAGGAGCTGGCCTGGGTGGCGGCGCGGGTGAAGGTGAAGACGCTCGCCCCTGGAGAGGAGCTTTTCATCGAAGGCGAGATGTTCCCAGCCTATTTCATCCTCCGCTCCGGCCGATTGGCTTTGCTGCGGATCGACGCCGATGGCATCGAGCGCCTGGTCCGCCATGTGCAACCGGGGGAGGGGATCGGCGCCCATTCCCTCTTCCTGAACGACCCGCGAGATGTGACCGCCCTGGCGATCACCCCGGTCGATGGGTGGTTGTTGGAGAAATCGGAGTTCGACGCGTTGCTCGCTGAGCGTCCGGACCTGATCCATCGGCTGGACTTGCCGCCGGACGTGGAGGCCCGTCTGCGGTCCCCTCGGTTTGGGTGGTTAGAGCCCGACGAGCAGGTCCTCGCCGCGATCCATCGGCATTGGTTCAGCTTGATCCCGGTCCTCCTGCCGCCGCTGGTGCTCCTTCTGGTGTTCATCGTGTTAACAACCTTTTTGGTAGCGGAGCTGGGGTGGTGGCCAGCGCTTTTCCTGAACGGGATCCCCCTGATCCTCCTCGGCGCGCAGATCTGGAACTGGTGGGACGATCAATACATCCTCACCACGCGGCGGATCGTCCATATTGAGCGGGAACGGTGGCTGTATATATTCCCCGGGCCGGAAACTCGTCAGGACATGCCCCTGGACCAGATCCAGGAGGTGCAGATCCTGCGGCGCACGCCCCTGGCCAGCCCATATTTGTTTGATTTCGGGGATATTGAGGTGGAAGCCTTCAGTGGGCGGATTGCCTTCTCGAACCTCCCGCAGCCCGATGAGATCCGTCGTCTGATCTATGAGCAGATCGATCGCTTGCGGGCGTTGCAGCAGGCGCGCCAGCGGTATCGCCTGCAACAGGAGTTGCGCCATCGCCTGGGCTTGATCCCGACGCCGTCTGAGGCAGCGCCCGATGCCTCTGCGGAACCCTCCCCTCCAGGGCTGCTTGGGCGGCTTTGGCTGGTTCTGAAGGCGGGGGCTCGCTACCTCTTCCCACCCCTCCGCGAGACCGTCGGGGATCGCATCATCTATCGCAAGCACTGGGTCGCGCTGATCCGTTCGATTGGGTGGGGGCCGCCGGCGGCCACTGGGCTGTGGCTCGCGGTGTGGCTGCTTCATGCGCTCCACGTGTGGCCCATCGATCGGATCGAGCCGGGGATCCGCTTGGGCGCCCTGATCCTGAGCGGGCTGTTGCTGGGGGTCTGGTGGTGGTGGCGTTACGAGAACTGGCGGAACGACGAATACATCCTCACCTCCAGCCAGCTGATCCTCTCCCAGCGTCTGCCGGCGCTGATGCGCGAGGAAACCCAGACCGCCAACCTGGCCCGGATTCAGAGCGTCGAGTATACGATCCCCTCCATTCTGGCCCGCCTGCTGAACTACGGCCACGTGGTCGTCCGTGTTCCCGGAGGGGATTTCCATTTGCGCTATGTGGGCAGCCCCCGACAGGTGCAGCAGGAGATCACCCGGCGTATGGAGGCTTACCGCCGTCGCCTTCAGGAGGAGGAGGCCGCTCGACAACGCCGGCACGTGGTGGATACGATCGCCGCTTACGACCGCCTCCGGTTTGGCCCGCCTGGGCTGAGGGGAAGGCCTGAAGCGCCCCCTTCATGATGAATTGGGTTTTGGAGATCCGGAGGACCGGGTTCCTTTGTCCTCACCCGATGCGCCTCCTCTCGGCTCCCCGCCGGAAGCCCAGAGGGCGAGCTGCTGACGGATTGGTTGCGCAGCCGAAAGATCGACAATCCCTCCGCCTTCCCCTCCCCAGAACTCCAGCGAATAAAACATCAGCCAAAGATTCTAAATTTATGATTAGATTTGGCAGTCGTATGGTTCATTTACTCCGATGATGGCCCAATTGTTTGGGGGAGTTGTCTATAATAATCATTTCGAGATCTAAATAATATTAAAGATGGCATGCATTCTCCCCCGTGCGTTGAATAAATTCCAACCTTTTGCTTGACGGGGGGGATAGCCGTGTGCTATAATCACTTCAGTAGGTTTTTCAGCCTGCCCCAACCCTGGATCAGGCCATGAGGTCATGTGGCCTGTCCTGGAGGGCCCTATGAAGATGTTGCGCTATCGGGTGGGCGCGCTGGTGGGCGCGCCGATTGGGAGTCGAATGGTATTATCCCTGGAGGAGGGACCGGGTGATCTAGGTTATGGGGTGGAGGTGGATTACCTTCGTGGGGAGATCGAGCTGGTCCGTTCCGACCGTCGGCTCCTGGCCTCTGGAACGATCTCCACACAGGTCCACACGCAGTGCGCCCGCTGTCTGGAACCCGTCGCCTTCCCGATGACTTTTGAGTTCGAGGAGGCCTTCTTCCTATCCCCAGTGGATATCCCCGGGGAGACGTTTTATGCGGTGACCGATGACGGGTATCTCTTCCTGACGGCGCCGCTGCGGGAACATGTCTTGCTGAACATCCCTTTGCGGGTTCTCTGCCGGCCGGATTGCCGCGGGCTGTGCCCGGAGTGCGGCCAGAACTTGAACGAGGGGGAGTGCGGATGTGTGCGCGAGCCGGACCCGCGATGGGCGGCCTTGGAGGCTTTTCGGCGATCAGAGGACTGAGAGGCAGCTGGGTGGAGGTCGAAGTCCGAGATCCAGGCCTCTCGGGAGCTTTTCCGGACATCTTACTCGTGATTGGAGAGGAGCGACGATGGCAAGCTTCGATGAGGTAATTGGGGAACTTTTTTCCCTGGCGGAGCGACAGGGCTACCTCACCGTCACTGATATCCTGGAGATCTATCCGGAAGCCGAGGAGTCTCCCGAGGAGCTGGACGAGATCTGTCTGTGGCTGCAGGAAGCAGGCATCGAGCTCTACGATGACACGCGGATCAACATCGAGGAGGAAGAGCGGTTCCTTCGCGAGATTGAGGAGGAGGAAGAGGAGGAGGCTGCGGAGGAGCATTTCGAAACCAGCGATGTGGTCCTGGGGGAGGACGACGATTTAGCCGACATCGATGTGGATGACACGGTGGGGCTCTATTTGAAAGAGATGGCCCGCGTTCCCTTGCTGACCAGTGAGGAGGAGGTGCGGCTGGCCCGGCAGGTGTTCCGCGCGCAGCAGGCAGCTCGGCGGCTCCGGGAAGCTCGTCGTCTCTCCCCTCAGCAGCGGGCCCGGCTGGAGCGGCTGATTGAGGAAGGCCGCAAGGCCCGCGAGCACCTCATCAAGGCCAATACCCGCCTGGTGGTCAGCATCGCCAAGAAATACATGGGCCGTGGGGTCCCGTTCCTGGATCTGATCCAGGAGGGAAACCTGGGGCTGATGAAGGCGGTGGAGAAGTTCGATTACCGCCGAGGCTACCGGTTCAGCACGTACGCCACCTGGTGGATCCGTCAGACCATCACCCGGGCCATCGCCGATCAGAGCCGCACCATTCGGGTTCCGGTCCACATGAGCGATCGGATCCGCAAGCTGTATCGGGTGGCCCATGAGCTGGAGCAGAGCCTGGGCCGAAAGCCCACCGCCGAGGAGATCGCCACCGAGCTGGGAGTGGATCCGCGCAAGGTTGAGTGGATGTTCCGGGTCTCCTGGCAGCCTCTGAGCCTGGAGAACCCGGTGGGAGAGGATGAGGAGGACGAGCTGGGCTATTTCATCGAGGACGAATCCTCCCCCTCGCCCAGCCAGATCGCTTACCAGAATCTGCTCCGGGAGAAGATCGAGGAGATCCTCTCCACCTTGAGCCCGCGGGAGGCCCGGATTCTGCGGTTGCGGTTTGGCCTGGTGAATGGGCGTTGTTACACCTTGGAGGAGGTGGGGAAGAAGTTCGGGTTAACGCGGGAGCGGATCCGGCAGATCGAAGGGCGCGCGCTGCGCCGGCTGCGCCATCCGCGTCGGAGCCGCCAGCTGCGGGAGTTTATGACCTGAAAGGGATTCCATCGGCCAACGGGGGGCGGGCCGTAGGGTTCGCCCCCCGTTTTTTTATGCGAGTTGTGCCTCTGCGGCAGGACCCGGCCCCAAGGGCCCTGCTTTGGACCACGGCTCCAGCCCCCATGGCCGTTCCCTAAAAGAAGAGGCCGCCTCCAGCTCCAGGAAGCGGCCTCTCCGGGCGGGCCGTCGCGGATCAGCGTTCACCGGAGGTGATGCGACGGCCCGCCTCCTTCAGGTCTGTCCGACGTTTTTCGTCCATGTCGCATCACCTCCTTTCTGTGGGATGGCGCATCCGGGGGGCGCAGGCTCCAGCGTGGGGAAGGCAGCGAGGCCTGCGCCCGCAACACGCTGATCATGCACGGAACCGGCCCGGATGTCAACTAATGGACGCCGTTCTGTGACACATCGTCATCTATTTCATCCCGAGGGGCTCCATCGATGACCGGTCCCTTCCGGCTTCCTCGACCGGGTGCTCGTCGACCGGTGGTCGCCCACCGTTCCGCCGCAGCGCCGATCTCCACAGGCCAACGGGGTCCCCAAAAGTCCGAAGGACTTTTGGGGGGCCCAACGTCCCGGGGAACTCGCGGTAGGGCCTTTTGGGGGGCACGCGATCCTTCGGATCGCGCGGGGTCCCCTTTCCGGGCGGCCCACCCATCGATCCGCCAATGCAGCGCGGCCTTTGGCCACCGGTCCTTCCCATCGGCTGGGTTCCCGCCGAATGGGAGAGGACCGACGGGCTGTAACAGATGATCACAAAGATGGCAGCAGTGTCAACCCCTTCATCCCGGTCAACCGATCAGGCGCCAGGAGCCAGCGTCAGCGGCCCTTGAGCCGACCGTACAGCCACCAGAAGCGTTCCTGGGGGAAGACCCTTTGCAAAGGCTCCTCCCATAGAAAACGACCGGGCTCCCAGTTGCGCCGCATGGCCTGATCCAGCGCTCGCAACCGGCTCCGGGTTTTCTCCACATCCAGGCCGAGGCGCTCGGCTTCCTCCAGCAGGAGCTCAATCTTCAAGCGGATATGCACCTGGGCTGGATAGCCCGCCGCGGCTTCCTCCGGGCGTCCTTCATAATCTTCCAGATACCAGGCCCATGCATCCAGGCGGCTGCTCAGCTCCCGTTCCAGCTTTTGCTGATAACGAGTGCGATGGGATTCCCGCACCTGGTCCAGGCGGGTTTTCAGGAATTCCAGATCCGCCTGGGCTTGGGGCGGAAGCTGATCCCGCCGTGCCTCCAGTCGCCGTAAGCTCTCCAATAGACCCCCAAGGCTGAACGATGGGAAGGTAACGGAGAAGGGGCGGAGAGGCCAGTAAACCAGATCCGAGGCCAGATAATCCTCCATGACAGCCATCCCTTCCTGTACGAACGTCAGCTCATCCTCCGGCTTCATCGCTCCTCCTCGGGAATATGTTGCAGCCGGATGGCCTCATTCCTTTATGCTCCCTGAACGTCTCAAGAGGGAGCGCCTGCCCCGGGGCAGGCGGCTTGATGGATCGTCCGCACCAGCTGAGGGAGCAACATGTCCAAATCCTGGGATGTGTCCACCTCCAGATAGGGCCGACCGATGGGCTCCATATAGCGTCGCATCCGTTCATAAACCGACCAGGTGGCCTCGCTGGCATCCTCCGGGTTGGGCTGGAGCAGCCGTCCCTCCAGTCGATCCCGAACCACTTCCGGCGGGGCGGTGACGAAGAGAATGACCAGGGGGATCCGGAGGCGATCCGCGATCTGATAGATCAGGGCCCGGTGGGCCTCGATCAGATTGGTGGCGTCGAAAATCACGGAGGAGCCCTGGCGCAGGAGCTGCTCGATGAGAACCCGACACACCTGATGAACTCGCCGGCTTTCATTCAGGGTATGCCGGGGCCACTTGAACAGGACCCGGCGCACTCGATCGGATTCCACGATGGAGGCGGGGAGAAGGGCCGCCAGACGCCGGGCCAGGGTGGATTTCCCGGTCCCCGGCAAGCCTACCATCATGATCAGTCGGGGATGCGGGGTGGGGATCGGACGGATCCCCAGGGCCTGAGCCGCCCGCCTGGCCATGGCCTCCGCCTCCTCCCGGGGCAGCGGGTAGGGAGAAGGTGTGCTGGCTGCCCCATCCCTTCGCGGCCCGCGTGCCAGGCTTTCGTTATGAAGCAGCTCCGATTCCAAACGTGCCCGATCCTCCATCCCCATCGAACCCTTATCCGCGTGAGGCTCCCAGGGATTTACAAGAGCGCTTCGTCCCCCTGCAGTTTAGGGGTCTTCGGTGAAGGGAGGGATAGCCCCTATATGTTCTTCCTTGAGCTCCCCGCCTGTGATTTGTCGGAAGATCTCACTCGAATTATAAGTGATGGAGATGTGTTTGGGGGCCAGGGGCTCCCGAAGGCAACAGCCCCCGGTCCCCAAACGCCTGATCTCCCAGAGCTTGGCATCTTGAATGGAGGATGACAGCGTGCACAACCCGGAGAAGCCCCCCGTTCCTCCCCATCTGGTTCTGCTGATCGGGATCTTGGCCGTTTCCATGGCCTCCATTTTCATCCGATTCGCCCAGCGGGAAGCTCCTTCATTGCTCATTGCGGCCTATCGGCTGACTCTGGCCACCCTGTTCATTCTGCCGGTAGCGCTGACGCGCTATCGCCATGAGCTGGCGCGGCTCACCCGTCGCGATGTGCTCTGGATGACCCTCTCCGGGGTCTTCCTGGCGGTGCATTTTGTGGCCTGGATCACCTCCTTAGAATACACGACGGTGGCCAGCTCGGTGGTGCTGGTCTCCCTTTCGCCGGTCTTCGTCGCCATCGCCGCGCCTGTTTTCCTGCGGGAATCCATCACCCCACGGGTGCTCCTGGGCATCGTCATCGCCCTGGCGGGGAGCGTCATCGTCGGCCTCAGCGATGCATGTTCGTGGCCCCCGCTGCGCTGCACGCTGGAAGGGGGTGGCCGCCTCCCGGTCGTGGGCAACCTCCTGGCGCTGATCGGGGCGATCATGGTGGCCGGCTACTTTATGATCGGCCGTCGGGTTCGGGGCCGGTTCTCCCTTCCGGTGTATATCACCTTCGTTTACGGGTCTGCCGCGCTGGTCTGCCTGCTCATCGTGGCGGGCTCCGGGATCTCGCTCTTGGGCTATCATCCTCAGACCTACCTCTGGATGACGTTGGTGGCGATCTTTCCCCAGCTCATCGGGCACTCCTCGTTCAACTGGGCTTTGCGCTATCTGCCGACAGCGGTGGTCACCGTCACCACCCTGGGCGAGCCGATCGGCTCGACGATCCTGGCCTATGCGATCCTGAAGGAGGTGCCGACATGGATCAAGCTCTTGGGGGGTGGCTTGATCCTCACCGGGATCGCCATTGTGTCCCAGGAGCGAGGGGAATGAAAAGCATATAGGCTGGGGAGATCCTCCCATTGCTTCCCCCTCTCACCCGAATCCCCAGGCAAGAGGAAAATAGAGAGAACAGGGGACAGGCGACGAGGCAGCATCCCACGCGCCCCTTGTTCCTGAGGAAGAAGCGAGGCACAGCAAACCGATTGGGAGGAGCGCTCCATGCCGATCCATCCGCCGGAACCTTTTCGGATCAAGGTGGTGGAGCCGCTGCGACAGCTCTCGCGGGAGGAGCGACGGCGGCGCCTGGAGGAGGCCGGATACAACCTCTTCCGCCTGCGGGCGGAGGACGTGTTCATCGATCTGCTCACGGATTCCGGAACGGGGGCGATGAGCGATCGGCAGTGGGCGGCGATGATGCAGGGGGACGAATCTTACGCGGGGGCCCGGAGCTTCTATCGGTTCCATGAGACGATCCAGGAGATCACCGGGTATCCCTATGTGGTGCCTGTGCATCAGGGACGGGCGGCGGAGCACATCTTCTTCGCGGTGATGGTGCAGCCCGGCCAACGGGTTCCCAGCAATAACCACTTCGACACGACCCGAGCGAACCTCCTGGCCCGCCCGGCCGATCCGGTCGATTTGGTCATCGATGAGGCTTACGATCCCACCCTAGAGCATCCCTTCAAGGGGAACATGGATCCCGCCAAGCTGGAGGCGTTTTTCGATCAGGTCGGTGCGGAGAACATCCCTTTCGTCATGCTGACCCTGACCAACAACACGGTGGGCGGGCAGCCGGTCTCCATGGAGAACGTTCGTACGGTGGCGGCTATCGCCCACCGGCATGGGAAGGGGCTCTATCTGGACATAGCCCGGTATGCGGAGAACGTGTATTTCATCAAGCTGCGCGAGCCGGGCTACGCCGATCGGCCCGTGAAGGAGATCGCCCGGGAGCTTTTCGGATACGCCGACGGATGCCTGATGAGCGCCAAGAAGGACGGGCTGGCGAACATCGGCGGGTTCATCGCCCTGAAGGATCCGGAGCTCTACGAAGCCCTGTGCGCCCAGTTGGTGCTCCGGGAAGGGTTCCCCACCTACGGCGGGCTGGCGGGGCGGGATCTGGAGGCGATCGCCGTGGGTTTGCAAGAGGCGCTGGACGAGGATTACTTGGCTTACCGGATCGCCCAGGTGCGCTATCTGGCCGAATCCCTCCAGCAGGCAGGGATCCCCATCGTGGTCCCACCCGGCGGACACGCGGTGTATTTGGATGCCCGGCGGTTTCTGCCCCACATCCCTTCACCCGAATATCCGGGCCATGCCCTGGCGGTGCACTTGTATCTGGAAGGGGGGATCCGAGGGGTGGAGATCGGGAGCGTGATGCTGGCCCAGGAGGATCCGCAGACCGGCCAAGTGATCTACCCGTCCCTAGAGCTGGTGCGCCTGGCGATCCCCCGGCGGGTTTACACTCAAAGCCACCTGGATTATGTGACGGAGGTGTGCGCCCGGGTCTACGCGCGGCGGGAGGAGATCCGGGGGTTCCGCATCGTCCGGGCGCCGAAGCTGTTGCGCCATTTCATGGCGTGGTTCGAGCCGCTGGGGGAGCTCCAATAAGGACGACCCTGAGGGGTGGG
>NZ_JBHOQJ010000190.1:0-26847 GCF_042408365.1 Thermoflexus sp. | reverse complement strand
GCCGGGCGCCAAAGGCGCCCGGCTCCGCCCCCAGAGCCCCCACAAGGAAATCAGCTGCGTAACTCCTAAGGACTTTAATCTTTAATCGCCCTAGCCCTCGGCATTGAGAATCCGCTGAAGCTCGCGAAGGACCAGGCCGGGCCGTTCGTCGCGCAGAAGGGGTAGTCGAATACGCGTCCGCCGGATTTGATCCAGATCGATCGTTGCAAGGATAAGGGCTTCATCGAAATAGGGGCCCTGGATCACCAAGTCCCCATTCGGATCGAAGATGGTGGACCCGCCCCAGAAGTTCTGCCCATCCTCGAATCCGGCGCGGTTCACGTGGATGACAAATACAGTAAAGAGGCTTGCGTAGGCCTGATTGACCAACTCAACCCATCGGGAGCTTCCCAGCTTCCCCGGGGTCCCCAACCCGCGGCCCGGGCTTGCTGAGGTGAAGATGAGCACCTCCGCTCCATCCAGCCATAGAAGGTAGGGCGGGCTGATATGCCAAAAGTCCTCACAGATCAGTAACCCGAAGCGCCCGAAGCGGGTGTCAAAAGCGCGGACCTGATCGCCGGGGGTCATATCTCGACCTTCATCAAACATCCCATAAGTTGGAAGATACACTTTGCGATGACGGTGGATCAAACGCCCCATGGACAGGTAGGCTCCTGTGGTGTAATAGCGCCCTCGCTCATCCAACTCCACAAATCCAACAACCAAATCGGCCCGGGCGCTCGCTTTTAACAAAGGTTGGAGGATCGGATGGTCCGGTTCGGGGCGGATGGCCACCTCGTAGGTTAGATCCTGGAGCACGTATCCGGTGAGCGAGAGCTCGGGAAACACAATCAGATCCGCTCCGCGCATCACCGCATCTTCAATCACCTCCAAATGCTTCCGGAGATTCGCCCCCAGATCGCCAAGCTGAGGATAAATCTGGGCCAGACCAATTTTTAAGGGTTTCATTCATGTTCCTCCTTTTCGAGAGCTTCAGGAATGAGGTCGTTGGGGGCGGCGTAGGGAGACCCACCGAGTCGCTCCCTGCAGCCCCTCAAGGGGCCGGAGGGGGAATAGGGCCTATCCGTCCCTCCGCCGAATATCCCTCAAAATTCCGATAGACAAAGCGCTGGCTCATATTATGATAGGGAAGGAGCCAAAGGAGCCAGATGATGCATCTTCGACGGTGGTGGTGGGGAATCCTGGTGCTCGGTCTCACCGCCTGTACATCGGCGGTGAAGCCTCCAAGGTTGCTGGTTCTCTGGCACGCCCTGGATCCGGAGCGAGGGGTGGCCCTGGCCAGGTTAACGGAGGCTTATATGGCGGAGCACCCTGAGGTCGCCATTTATATTGAGGCGTTCCCAGGGCCCCGCGAGTTGTTGAATCGTCTGCAACGGCCCTCAGAACGGGGACCGGATCTCGTTCTGATCCCCACGGAGGCGGTGCCGGAGCTGTGGGAATCCGGCCGGCTGGCCCCCTTGAGCCGTTGGCTGGAGGATCCCCAGCACGGTTTATCGGCTGAAGACCGGGAAGATCTGTTGGCTCCCATGGCGCCGGGATCCATCCCCTTCCTACGGGATGGATGGATCATGTATGCGGATGGGGAGCGGTTGATGGAATCCGGATTTGAGCAACCCCCCAGTGATTGGACGGGGATCCGTCAGGTGTGCTTGCGGGGAGCGCTGGATCTGAATGGGGACGGGAGGCCGGATACGGCCGGCTGGATCGCCCCGCGGGATGGCCGGATGCTCCAGGGGTGGCTGATTGAACGTTCCGTGGATGAAGCGGGGGGATTGATCGAGGGGCTGGAATTCATGCTGCGCGTGGGGTGCGGCCGCCTGGTCGAGCCCCGAGCGGCGCTGCGGGCTTTCCTGGATGGCGAAACGGTCCTCCTGTTTGGCCCCACCCGCTGGCTGTCCACCCTTGAGCGCGAGGCGGAAGCCGGTCGATTGAGGTTCCGACTCGTGCTGGCTCCGTTGCCGAGCCCATCCGGGCGGATGGCCCCGCTGATCCCTGGGTGGGGTTGGGATTTAGCGATCACGACCCGTGATCCAGCCCAGCAAACCGTCGCCTGGTCATTCTTGCGTTGGGCTCTAGAGCCCGAGATCCAGGCGCGCTGGGCTCAGGAGGCCCATGCGCTCCCTGTGCGTCGATCTGCTGGGATGCAGCTTCGCCAGATGGTGGGCCCGGAAACCATGCGAGGGATGATGTGGGGTTGGGTTCTCGAGGGCTATCTCGAGGAGCCGCTTCTCAGTCGGTGGGATTCGCAACGTTTAGAAGAGGTAATGGGTTTGCTGGAAAGCGGGGCCGATGCTCGGATGATCCTGGAACGGTTACGGGCCCCGTGATCGCTGAACCCCTCATGGAGGAGAATGAGCTATGAGCCCCTCGGGCGCTCATCTGGAGGTCTGGTTATTAACCGCGATTGAGGCCGCCCTTGCCGGCGGAGCGGTTCTTCGTACCTACTGGCCGATGTCCCGCCATGTGCAAGAGAAAGGGTTCCGGGATTGGGTCACTTCCGCCGATCTGGCTGCGCAGGAGGCGATTGTAACGGTGATTCGCCGTCATAGCCCGGAGCATCGGATCCTGGCCGAGGAAGGAGGACATGGGACCGGAGAGCAAATCGAGGAAGGGGTGGTCTGGGTGGTGGATCCCTTGGATGGGACTACGAATTTCGCCCGGCGCTTTCCGTGCTTTTCGGTCTCTATCGGTTTGCTGGTGGATGGCGAACCGGTCGTTGGGGCCATTTATGATCCCCTGAAGGATATGCTCTTCACGGCAGCCCGAGGGCGCGGCGCGTTCCTCAATGGAAAGCCGATCCGGGTGAGCGAGACGGAGCGGCTGGAGCAGGCCCTGGTCGGGCTGGATTGGGGGCACCGCAATGAGACCCGGGAGCAGATCCTGGGATGGTTGAGCCGTCTGGCCGTGCGTTGTCAGACGGTGCGCGCCATCGGATCCGCCGCGTTGGGCATGGCTTACGTCGCGGCCGGATGGCTGGATCTCTATTTCCACTTCGCCCTCCAGCCCTGGGATGTTGCGGCGGCCGCGGTGATCGTGAAAGAGGCGGGCGGCGATCTCCATCGGCCGGATGCCGCGCCTTGGTCCTTCCGCGAGCGTGCCGCCGTGGTTGGCAATGGGCGCTTGGAGCAGGCCGTCTGGGCGCTCATGGGCGGGTGAGCGGGTCAATTGTCCCCTCCCCGGGGCTTGGGGGATGGTTCCCAATGATCGATCTGGATTTGACAAATCCCTGAAACCCTGGTATCTTAAAGGTGCGTGTGAGCGCACGTGTGAAGGGAAGTCGAAAGCCAGGCCGCCGGGTCTGCTGAGACGACCCGGCGGTTTTTGTTGACCTGGAGGCTGCCCCTGGCCGCCCCAGCGGTTCACTGTCAGACCCCCTTCGCTCTCTCACGAAGCCCACGCTCAGGCTTCACCCTAAACTTTTTAAGGAGTTCGTCCGATGTCTGAAGCACGCATGAAGGGGACCGTTCGCTGGTTCAACCGCACCAAGGGCTACGGGTTCATCCGCCCAGATCACGGGGACAAAGATATCTTCGTCCACTACTCCGGGATCGCTGGGGATGGCTTCCGGAACCTGGAGGAAGGGGACCGGGTGGAATTCAGCGTCCGGCAAACGGCGAAGGGGCCGCAGGCTTACGATGTGATCCGCATGTCTGCCTGAACGAGGTTCCTGCTGACCCGAACAAAGGCCCTGCCTATGGCAGGGCCTTTGTTTTTGTGTATGGGCCTCTTTCGCGGAAACGGATAAAATACACCTCTGGCTGGATCCTGTGGACGGAGTTCCCGATGGGCCGTCGGATCTATCTGGAGGATGTGCCTCTGGAGGAGGCGTGGGCGCGCTGGCTGCGGGCGCTGGAGGAGGCCGGGCTGGACCAGCCGTTTCCGGGCGAGCGCGTGCCCTTGGATCAGGCGTTGGGACGGGTGACCGCGGAGCCGATCTGGGCCCGGCTTTCGGTTCCCCCTTATCCGGCGGCCGCGATGGATGGCTTCGCCGTCCGCGCCCGGGATACCGTGGGCGCCACCGAGACCCAACCCCGCGTTCTCCCGGTTCACCCCGCGGACGCGGAAGGGGGAGCCTGCTATGTGGATACGGGGGATCCGCTCCCGCCCTGGGCGGACGCCGTGGTCCCGGTGGAGCAGGTCCAGTTCGATGCGGAGGCCCCGGAGCGCGCCACCCGGATCACCCTTTATCAACCGATCGCCCCATGGGCCAATGTCCGCCCGATCGCGGAGGACATCGCTGCGGGGGAGTTGGTGCTTCCCGCCAATCATCGCCTGCGGCCGGTGGATCTGGGCGTGATCGCCGCGTGCGGCTATGTGGAAGTGAGCGTGCGCCGCCAGCCCCGCGTGGCGATCCTCCCGACCGGGACGGAGCTGATCTCCCCGGAGCAGGCGGCCGCGAGGGGTGTACGGCCGGGGGAGATCATCGAGTTCAATTCGCTGGTGTTGGCGGCTCAGGTCCAGGAGTGGGGAGGGCTGCCCACGCGTTTCCCCATCGTCCCGGACGACCTGGAACGCCTGATGGAGGCCACACAGGCAGCGGCCCGGACTCATGATCTGGTCCTCATCAACGCCGGCTCCTCCGCGGGCAGCGAGGATTTCACCGCCCGGGTGGTCTCCACCCTGGGGACCCTGCTGGTGCATGGGGTGGCGGTGCGCCCGGGCCACCCGGTCATCTTGGGGATCCTCCACGTCGACGGGCGTCCCGTTCCGGTGATCGGAGTCCCTGGGTTTCCGGTCTCCGCCGCCCTCACCGGGGAGATTTTCGTGGAGCCTTTGCTCGCCCGTTGGCTGGGGCGACCGCCGCGACGGCGGCCGCGCCTTTCCGCCGTGCTCACCCGCAAGCTGCTCTCCCCACTGGGGGATGAGGAGTGGGTGCGGGTGACGGTGGGACGGGTGGGGGAGCGCTATGTGGCGGCGCCGCTCCCGCGGGGGGCCGGGGTGCTTTCCTCGCTGGTGCGGGCCGATGGGATCCTGCGCATCCCCCGCTTTGTGGAAGGCTACGACCAGGGTCAGGTGGTCCCGGTGGAGCTTTACACCAGCGGGGAGGAAATCGAGGGGACGATCTTGGCGATCGGCAGCCACGACATGGCGCTGGATCTGATGGCCCAGTTCCTGGCGGAGCGGTACCCGGGCCGGAGGCTCCAGAGCGCGAACGCCGGCAGCCTGGGAGGCCTCATCGCCCTCCGGCGAGGCGAGTGTCATCTGGCGGGCTCCCACCTGCTGGACCCGGAAAGCGGCGAATACAATCTCCCCTACATCCGCCGATACCTCGCCGGGATGCCGGTGGTCGTGATCACCCTGGCCCATCGCGAGCAGGGCCTCATGATCGCCCCGGGGAACCCGAAGGGGATCCGCGATCTGCGGGATCTGGCGCGGCCGGATGTGCGGTTCGTCAACCGTCAGCGGGGCGCCGGTACCCGCATCCTCCTGGATTACTATCTTCAGCGCCTGGGCATCGATCCGGGTTCCATCCAGGGTTACGAGCGGGAGGAGCTGACCCACCTGGCCGTGGCCGCGGCGGTGGCCGGCGGCCGGGCGGATGCCGGGCTGGGGATCCGTGCCGCGGCAGTGACGATGGGGCTGGATTTCATCCCTTTGACGCTGGAACGATATGACCTGGTGATCCCGCTGGCCTTTTATGAGGACCCGTGGTTCCAGCCCGTGTTGGAGCTTCTGCACGACGCCCGGTTCCGGGCGGCGGTCGCTGCCCTGCCGGGCTACGAGGTCACGGCGATGGGGCGGGAGGTCACCCGCATCACCGGCTCCGCTTGATCCCTGGCCTTCCGAGGCACCCAGCGATTTTGACTGGATGCTTTCACATTTCAATTTAAGCAGCAGGCGCGAGCGAAAATGGCACGACGAGGCGACGGTGATCGACGCAGGGACATTCTGCGGGCGGCGGGGCGGCTTTTCAGCCAGCGCGGCTATTACGGCACCTCCATCCGGGACATCGCGCGGGCGATCCGCCTGCAGGGCGGGAGCCTATACGCGCACATCGCCTCGAAGGAGGAGCTGCTCTGGGAGATCGTGGACGAAGCCGCCCAGGCATTTTTGTCCGGTCTGGAGCCCATCGTTCGCTCGGAGCATCCTCCCTTGGAGAAGCTCCGCCGGGCGGTGGCGGCGCACCTGCGGGTGGTCACGGAGCGTCAGGACGCAGCGGTCGTCTTCAATCACGAATGGCGCGCCCTTAGCCCGAAGCGCCGCAGCGAGATCCTTGCCCGGCGGGATGCCTACGAGGCCATGTTCCGGGAGATCCTGCGGGAGGGGATCGAAGCGGGGGTGTTCCGGCCGGATTTGGATGTGCCGCTTCTGACCCGGTTCATCCTGACCGCC
The DNA here is from genome assembly GCF_042408365.1 of Thermoflexus sp. Taxonomy (GTDB): domain Bacteria; phylum Chloroflexota; class Anaerolineae; order Thermoflexales; family Thermoflexaceae; genus Thermoflexus. Next base: position 20,514 of record NZ_JBHOQJ010000190.1, on the reverse strand, counting down.
CTCAACGGCGTGGCGGTCTGGTATAACCCAAAGGGCCCCTTATCCCCCGCCCAGATCGCCGAGGCGTTCACGGATTGGATCGTGCAGGGGATGAAGGCTTAGCGCGCCGGTTTCCGCTGCAGCCGGGGATCCCCTTTCGCTGGGCGGAGCGCTAAAGCGAGCGCTCCCCATGCGGTGGCTGCCCTGCCGGGCCCGGGATGTTGCGGCGGTGCGCTGGGGGCTGCCCGGTGGGCCGGCTCGGCCGAATCCTGACCCCTCAGAGGCCGGCGGCCTTGACAAGGCCCTTCCCTCCCGCTATAATTTAAACAAACGTTTGTTAGCAAAATTTGGGAAGGAGGGGCCTATGCTCGTTTACCGCGTTCAAGGGTACCCGGTCCCCATCCCGGCCCAAGCGCCTCCACCTCAGGAGGGCCCGGAGTATGAGGCCCGCCTGGCGGAGTTCGAGGCCCGCATCGCCCGGGGCGAGAAGATCGAACCCACCGACTGGATGCCGGAGGAGTACCGGCGGCAGCTGGTTCGCATGATCTCCCAGCACGCCCACAGCGAGGTCGTTGGGATGCTCCCCGAGGGGCGGTGGATCCCCCACGCCCCCACCCTCCGCCGCAAGCTGATCCTCATCGCCAAGGTGCAAGACGAGGGAGGGCACGGCCAGCTGCTCTACCGGGCGGCGGAGACCTTAGGTCCCACCCGGGAGGAGATGATCGAGGCCCTGCTGGCCGGGAAGGCCAAATACTCCGTGGTGTTCAACTACCCCACGCCTACCTGGGCCGACGTGGCGGCCATCGGGCTGTTGATCGACGGGGCGGCGGTGGTGAACCAGCTGATGCTGGCCCAGGGCTCCTATGGCCCCTACGCCCGGGCGATGAAGCGCATCTGCTACGAGGAATCTTTCCACATCAAGCAGGGTTACGATGCGTTCGTGGCCTTGGCCACGGGCACCCCGGCCCAGCGCCAGATGATGCAGGAAGCGGTGAACCGCTGGTGGTACCCCGCGCTGATGCTCTTCGGCCCTTCCGATCGCGATTCGGTGCACACCCCTACGCTGCTGCGCTGGCGCATTAAGACGAAGACCAACGATCAATTACGCCAGGAGTTTGTCGATCAGTATGCACCGATGGTCCTGCGCCTGGGGCTGACGATTCCCGACCCCAGCCTGCGCTACGATCCGGAGACCGGGCACTGGCAGTTCAGCGAGCCGGATTGGGAGGAGTTCTGGCGGGTGATCCGGGGGGATGGCCCGTGCAACGCGGAGCGGATGGCCGCCCGGCGCCGGGCGCACGAGGAGGGCCGCTGGGTGCGGGAGGCGCTGGCAGCGAAGGCGGCACGGCAGGCGGATGGAGGGGGCGATGGGCGATACGCAGTGGCCGGTCTATGAGGTGTTCCTTCAGGAGAAGCGCGGTGAGCCCCACGTGCATGTGGGGGCGGTCCATGCCCCCGATCCGGAGATGGCCCTGATCCTGGCGAAGGAGCAATTCGTCCGGAGGGGCCGCTGCGTCAGCCTGTGGGTCGTTCCCGCGGAGGCGATCTATGCCTCCCGGGCGGAGGAGGCGGAGGATCTTTTTGCTTCCGCCCTGGAGAAAGACTATCGGGAGCCCCGGGGCTTCCGGGTGACGGAACGGGTACGGAGGTGGATGGAGCGCCATGGGGAATCCCTCCCGGATGTCTGAGCCCTTGCGGGAGGCGTTGGGAAGCCTCCTTCTGGCGATGGCCGATGATGAGGTCCTGCTGGGCCATCGGGATGCGGAGTGGGTGGGCCATGCGCCGATCCTGGAGGCGGACATCGCCATGGCCAGCATCGCCCAGGACGAGATCGGGCACGCGATCCTTTGGTATTCCCTGTTGCACGAGCTGGGCTGGCCGGATCCGGACCGCATGGCCTACTTCCGGGATCCCCCGGAGTTCCGGAACGCCACGCTGGTGGAGCTCCCCCGAGGGGACTGGGCCTTCACCGTCGTCCGCCAGTTCCTTTTCGACTACGCGGAGAAGGTCCGCCTGGAGGCCTTGATGGCCAGCGCCTACCGGCCGCTGGCGGAGGCCGCAGCCAAGGTGCGGCGGGAGGAGACGTATCATCTGATGCACAGCCGGGCCTGGGTGGTCCGCCTGGGGGATGCGACGGAGGAAAGCCACCGTCGCATGCAGGCGGCTTTGGATCTGGCCTGGCCGCACGCCCTAGGGCTGTTCGAGCCGGCCCCTGGGGAGGATCTGCGGGTGGCGGAGGGGATCCAGCCGCCGGAGGCGGAACTGCGGGCCCGTTGGGAGGCGGAGGTCCGCCCCATCCTGGAGGCGGCCTCCCTGGTCGTTCCGGAGGCGGAGCCGATCGATGGGGGACGGAAGGGACAGCATACAGCGCATCTTGCGGCGCTTCTGGCGGATTTCCAGATGGTCGCCCGTTCGGGGGTAGGGGAGACATGGTGAACGATCGTCCAGGGGAAGGACCTACGCTGACCCGCGAGGCCGTCCTGGCGGCGTTGGAGGCGGTGAAGGACCCGGAGATCCCCACGGTCTCCATTGTGGACATGGGGATGGTCTACGAGGTCCGTGTAGATGGCGACACAGTGGAAGTGGCCTTCGCGCCTACCTTCGTCGGGTGCCCTGCCTTGCACGTCATGGAGCGGGAGATCATCGAGCGGGTTCAGGCGTTAGGGGCGCGTCAGGTTTCCGTGCGGCGGGTGTACCGGCCGCCGTGGACGTCGGATCGGATGAACGAGCGGGCGCGGCAGGCGCTGCGGGAGCTGGGGATCGCGCCGCCCCAGCCGGCCTCCAGGGAGATCACGATGGTGCTGTTTGAGGGGTTGGCGTGTCCCTTCTGTGGCTCCAAGGACACGCAGATGGAAAACCTCTTTGGGCCGACCTCGTGCCGTGCGCTCTTTTATTGCAATGCGTGTCGGCAGCCGTTTGAGGCCTTCAAGCCTTTGTGAGGGCCGTCCCGCCCTCCGGCTGCCGACCCGCAGCCTACTGCTGGATCCCTATCCCTCGCCCAGGCTTATGCCTTTTCACCGCGAGGCACCATCTGTCATCCGTGTGGACGCTTAACCGGAGGGCAGTCCAAGGGTCAAATCACGCCTTTAGCTTTCATTCTCCACGCTCTTTTAGCTCTTCCTCAATTTGATCAAAGGCCTGAGGATTATCTGCCAAAATTTGATGTCCGCGCTCTTGCAAAAGCACTGCATATTGTTTGAGTTTTTCAATCTCCTCGCGAAGGCGTTGAGTCCCCCAGGTCGGTTTTTTCCGCTTTGCCCGCTTGGCTAAGGTAGATAGCGGCTCCTGGATGACTCGACTCATTAACCAGCTATCCAGTCGAAGCCGAATGCGCTTCCCCTCTTCATCCATATAACCTCCTCCGGGTTTTTTCCCTTCAACCAACCGTACCAGATAACAATCCAAGGCCTGGTCATGCCAATCCAGGTGGAATTCAATGGCCAGATGTTTTCCTGTAAACCAGATCACATCTTGACTGGGCCATGTTTGAACATAGGGGCCCGTAAACCCGTGAATCCTTAGGAAATCAAAATCCTGGCGCACCTGGTCAAGGAGCAACTGAAAAATCGCTTCACGTTCCATCGTCGCCTCCTGAGAAAACCTCCTTCTTAATCCTTTCTGCCGTTCTCAGTGTATCCATTGCCTCATCAGCGTAGCTCGTCCAGGGCGGCGAGCTTCCCCAGGTAGCGCAGCTTGGCAACGGTGCTCCCCACCCCCAGGGTGGTAACGTTGACCGCCAGCGAGTGAACCAAATGGAACTCGCTCCCCGTGGCCCGGGCGATGAGGGAGTCAATGCCGATGGTTGAAGCGCCTCCTCATTCCACCAGATACACCGGCTCTGCGCTCCATCCCCGGATCCTTTGCTCCTTCAGCCAGCGATACATCCGCTGGGTGATGATCACCAACCGACTCCAACTGGGCAGTTCCCCGATCTTCTCCCACGTCGCATTGAAATCGGCCACCTGTTCCAGAACGGACTTGGGGTAGTAAATCTCCGTCTCCTCGTAATACGGAATCCTCCCCCACCAGTGGGTATGTTTGATAAACTTGGTCTCCGTTCCGCAAACCTCACACCGCCGCTCAGGCTCAAACTCGGTGGGCGGCGAAGCCATCGGCGGCAAAACGTTCGTCACCACCAGCTGATACAATGGCGGCTCACCCTGGTGAGGCCTCCGATAGTGCCATACCGGGCGCAGGGCGAACCCCGTGAAGCCGGCTTCCTGCAACATTCGGGCCAGGCGTGGGGAGAGGATGACTTCGAAGCTGTAGGTCAGTGAAAGATCCCGTCGGCCCATTTTACGGACGTCCACCAGCAGATCGCGCACCTGTTCCAACGCAGCCCGACAGACAGCACATCGCCGGTGGGAAGCCTGCGGCCCGCCTTGATAGCCATCTTCCAAATCGTACCAGTCATCCTCAATCGCCTGATTGGTGAGACGCAACACAAGCAACGGGGCGGAGGAAAGCTCGCGCTCGGTGTAGATTCGCTCTACCCGAATCCATGAGGAGGCCAAATGAGGGGCTTTCTGAAGCTCCTCCATCACATAATGGAATGCCGTTGAACACACTTCAAGTTTCAAATCGTAGGATCGCTGATCCGGGTGAAACAAGTGACCCATTCCAAGTCCTTCTAACAACTCGCGGACACGGTGCCGATCACGTTCTTTCTGCTCCGGCGACTTCGGCGGCTCCCATGGAGGAGGGTCACCCCAATATAAGCCAAGATACATGATCCGCCTCATCGGTGCACCCCCAAGCGCTCAAGGTAAGGCCAAATGGTTTCTAGCCAATCCCAGCGGTTCAAATCTTCACCATACACTCTTACATAAGCGCGCCAGATATCCTGGAGTTCATACGAGCGGTTTGTCGGCAAAACGCTGAACAATCGTGCTGTCACCTCCTGCTGGTGGAAGGCGCGATCCAGCACGACTGCCGGGATGTCACCTGGGGCCAACCCAGGCTGTGTGGCAAACCGTCGTTCAATCAGATGATGCACCTCCAGCCCAGCCTCCCTGCGCACGCCTTACAGGATTTCCTCTACCGCGGAACAAGCCTTGATCGTACAGGTGCCGAATGACTTGTGGGGCTGTCTCGCCCATCGTCTCGCGGATGAAACGCATACCGGCTCTTAGCCCCCCTGTTTGAATCGCCTCCTGCAAGCCTGTTACAAACCCACGCCGCGCCAGATTGTCCAGCGGCAACGAGGCCGGCAGCCAGTCATCCAGCTCGGTTGCCTCCAGCCGCACAGAGAGCACGAGATTGAAACTGGCGATTAGTTTCTCCTCATCGGTTGCCGATGGGTTCGCCAGCACCCGCCCTGATTGGTACATATCGTAGGTGGTCCAGCCATAGTCCACAACTCTGAGCACCGCGAGGCCGCCCGCGATGGGGAGTGGAATGATGGACAGGCAGCCACCGCCATCTATGTAGACCAATGGGCTGTTCTGAACATAAGCGTAGCGATTCAACGATTGGGGATCAGCAGGATTGGGAACTAAGACATCCGCGCTGATAAACCGTCCTAACGATGGCGAATACATCCGTGCGCCATAGTCATACAATCCGAATAACTCCCACCGCTGACCAACGTAGCGGCGATTGGTCGGTGTGCTCCCCCACTCGTAGCGCGAGACGCCAGAGGGGATGCGGAGCGAAGGCATCATACGTATACCGGACGGTGGCGGCCGAAATGCCCGGACAGGAGAAACTGTCCAGATTGCTGATGTTGCCATGGGCAGATCTCACGGAAGGACGAAGCGGGTCCATTCCTGCTTCAGTGAGGCACCGTTCGGGTCCTGGAAGGCGACCGTCACCTCCCGGTAGCCCAGGAAGCGGCCACCGGTGGGGCCAGTGAAGGCATCCGGCCAGGTGCAGCCGCACCGATCCTCACCTAGAGGATCTATGACCTTCGCTTGTGCGCAGAGGATTCCCGTGTCCGTCAGCTCGTTTGTGGAGGCTTGTCGATTCGACGCTTTTGTGGTTGGATGGGGCCCTATGAAAGCCCTTTTCCCGGTGAGGCTCGATGAAGGGTTGGGACCTGTTTGCGTTGCTCGCCTTAGGGGCGATCTGGGGTGCGTCCTATTTGTTCTTCGCGCTGGGGGTGCGGACGATCCCGCCGCTCACCTTTGTCGCCGGGCGGTTGCTGATCGGCGCGGCGCTTCTCTTGCTCTTCCGTCGGGTTTCCTCGCACAAGCCCGCAGGCGATCCGCCCCGGGGCGCTTTCTGGGTGATGGGCTTCTTCAACGCCGCCCTCCCACACACCTTGGTCGCCTGGAGCGAGCAGACGATCGCCAGCGGGATCGCGGGGGTGCTGATCGCCACGATGCCCCTCTGGGCCGCAGGGATGACCGCCTGGATGCTACGAGAGGAGCGGCCCTCCCGGCGCCAGCTCGCCGGGCTGCTCCTCGGGTTCCTGGGGATCCTGGTTTTGCTTTTCCCGGACCTGCGGCGGGCGGCCCATCACTACATCGTTGGGGAAGGGGCAGTGGTGCTCGCGGCGATCTCCTACGCAGCCGCTACGGTTTACGCCCGCCGCGCCCTGAGGGGGATCCCACCCGTTCAAGCGGCGATCGGGCAGCTGCTGTACGGAGGGCTGATGGTGTTTCCCCTCAGTCTGATCCTGGATCATCCCTGGACGCTTTCGCCCGCGCCGATCTCGATCGCCGCCCTGCTCGCGCTGGCCGTCCTGGGGACGGCGATCGCCTACGTGATGTATTACCGCCTGTTACAACGGGTGGGGGTGGTGGGGATCTCGCTGGTGACGTACCTCAACCCGATCTTCGCCGTCCTCTGGGGCGCCCTCTGGCTCGGCGAGCCGCTCTCCGGATGGGTGCTGGGAGGGTTGGTCTTGATCCTGATGGGGGTGTTTTTGGCCGGGCGTTAGAGAGCCTCTGAAAACTCGCTCCGGGTAGCGCCCCGCCCTGTAAGCGGGGAAGGGCCCCCAAAGTCCCCCGGCGGAAACCCCGGATACCCGGGTTGACATCGCGTGAGAAGGGCGGAATCGTGAGGTAGCTTCCTGCATATTTTTCGGGACGGGCGGCTTTGTGAATCACCTACGCGATCTCGATCACCGCCTCGGCGGCTTCCTCGGCATGTCCCGCGGCGTGCATCATCTCCGCCCAGCGGCGAGCCTGAGCCCGAAGGTGGGGAGTCTCCAGCAGCCCGGCGATGGTTTCCTCCCACCGCCGGGGCGTGGCCTCGGAGGGGTGCAGCATCCGGCCGACCCCGGCCGCCTCCGCCCGTCGGGCCTGGAGGTGCTGTTCCCCCGCGTGGGGGACGATCAGCTGGGGGACGCCGTGCACCAGGGCGGTGTGGGTGGTCCCCATCCCCCCGTGGTGGATGACGAGATCCAGGGTGGGGAACAGTTGGTCGTATTCCACCCATTCCAGAAGGGGAAGGTCGGGCAGCGCGCGGCGAACGGTTTCCTTCAACGTGAGGGCGAAAGGGCTCCGCCCGAGGACGACGATGGGCTCCCCGCCGAGGCGCTGGACCGCCTGGGCCGCGCCGATGAAGAAGGCGGGATCCTCGGTGAAGGTGCTCCCCAAGGTGATGAGGGCTCGGGGGCGGGGGTTGGGTGTAAGGTCCATCGCCGCCCCTCGGCGGCCGCCGAAGAACCGGTTCTGTGGATCCAGCGCTTCCAGGTCGGAGAACCAGGGGGCGGGGAAGAAGACGATATGGGCCAGCGGGGAGACGATTTGGGGGAAAGGATCTGCCCGCCAATAGCGCCCTGTGAGGCCCAAGGAGGCGGCGACGTGGGCCAGGCGGGCCTGGGCCTGCTGGAGGGCCTCGCGGGCCTCGGGAGTGGTCGGATTGGGCCAGCGGCCGGCCGGGAAGCCCACAACGATCAGGGGAAGGTCGTAGCGCTCCGCCGCCCACGCTGCCGCACCGGCGAAGGGCTCGGCGACGAGGACATCGGGCCGCCACGCCTCGATCAGGGATCCCAGGGCCCGGAGGCCCCGGGCGTGCTCCTCCGGGTGGAGCCAGGCGTCCAGGGCCCGCTCCCGCCGTTGCCGCTCCCGTTCGGTCGGAGGAACCCGCTCCGGACGCCACGGCGGCAGCCATCGCCACCCGACCGAGGCCAGGGGGGCGAAGGGCAGGCCGCGGCGGACCACCGCCTCTTGGATCAAAGGGCCGCTGGCCCAGAGCACCTGATGGCCTCGCCGGGCCAGGGCGACGGCCAGATCGAGGTAACCGCCGTAATCCAGATGGCCCCATAAGGGGACCGAGACGAAGAGCCAGCGCCGCGGCTTCATGGCCCCATCCGGATCGGCCCCCGGCCGACCTCCCGATGGCAGCGTTCGCAGGCGGGGATCACGATCTCCCGGATCGCGAAGAAGGGCTCGAAGGTCTCCTGGTGGGCGCGGTGGCAATCCACACAGCGCACCGACGTTCGAAGGTCGGGCCGGAGCAAATCGGTGTGGAAGTGGTTCTCAAAGGTCTCCAGGGTGACGGGGTTGAGCTCTCCCGGCCCGACGCCTCCGCGTTGGGGTTCTCGGATATGGCAGCGCCAGCACGCCGCTTCGGGGAGGGCCGGGAGGCGCACCGGGTGGTGGGGGACCTCCGGTGGGGTGAACGGCGTGCGGGCCGTGTTCCAGGCCCCCAGACCCAAGGAGAGGGCGCGATGGGGGAGGGATTGATCCCCTCGATGGCACCCCACGCACGAGATCCCGGCGGCCGCATGGGCGGCGGCGAGGTCCGCCGCGCGGTCCGAGCGAGCCGCCGTGGCCCGGCCCACATAGGTCTGCTCCGGACGGAGATGACAGCCTGCGCAGAAGGCGTCCTGTTCTTCCGCCCGTGAGATGACCAACGCGGCCCCGAGCGCTGCAACGAACACACCGCCCGAGGCCACGCCCACCCATCGCCGGATCGCCATGGAGGGGTTCGTCCTGTTCTGGGTTTTCCGGGGGCACCCACAAGAGGTGCCCCTACATCAGGGGACGCAGGTGCCCTGCGTAGGGGCGGGCACAAGGCCCGCCCCAATGGGGTGCCTCTACCGGGTTTGGCCGCTTTCCCCGATGGGCCCCTCCTCGGCCCGCCGGGCGCGCGCCTGGAGTCGGTTGCGGAGGAGGAGGGCCAACCCGAGGGCCAAAGCGATCAGGGAAAAGATCTGGGCTGTGGCGATGTTTCCGATCTTCCAGGCGTCCGGACGCAAGCTCTCCACCCACAGACGCCCAAGGGGATACCAGATCAGATACAGTGCGAAGAGATCTCCTTCGCGGAGCCGGTGGCCGAAGCGCCGGTTCAGGTTGAAGAGAATGAGGAAGCCAATCGTGTTCCACAGGGACTCATACAGGAACACGGGGTGGAAACGGGTCTCCGGCGGCAGGGTCAGGTGCTGGGGCAAGCGATGTTCCAGAGCGATGGGGATCCCCCAGGGCAGGGTGGTGGGGGGGCCATAGAGCTCCTGGTTGAAGAAGTTCCCCCAGCGGCCAATGGCCTGGCCGACCAAGATAGAGGGCGCCACGATGTCCAGCCAACGCCAGACCGCGAGTCGGTGCCGGTACGCGTAAAGGAGGAACCCGATCAACCCTCCGATCAGGGCGCCGTAGATGGCCAGCCCGCCCTCCCAGATATAGAAGATCTTGATCGGGTTCTCTCGGTAGTAGGTCCAGCCCACCGCGCCTTCCGGGTTGGAGAACACGTGGTAAAGGCGCGCGCCGATCAGGCCCAGGATGAAAACCACCAGCAGGCCATCCCACACGTGATCGGGGTTCTCCCCCCGTCGTCGGGCCTCGGCAGCGGCCAGCCAAGCCCCTAACAGGATCCCGAGCATGAGCAGGAGCCCATAGGCCCGGATGGCGAAGCTTCCAATGCACAGGATCGCTCCTGTCGTCCCCGGCGGACAAAACATAGAAACCTCCATACAGGGAATCGATTCCTTCGCGCCCCATTATAGTCCATTCGCCCACGGCCCCATGGCGCAAGCCCAAGACGCATCCCTATGGCCCTCGAAGGCTTTCCCTTAACTCGGCCGGGCTGGGGACGTCAGCTGCTCCCACCCAAGTGCGGATCAGGCGTCCCTGCGGATCGAACAGCGCAAAGGCCGGCGTCAGGCGCAACCCATAAGCCCTGCCGAACGCGCGTCCGGCAGGGCTGAGGGCCTCTACATACAGCACGCGTCCTTCACGCCAGTTGCGTTCGATCCTGCGCACGGCAGGCTGTATGGAGAGACATCCCAGTCAGTAATTGGAGAACCAATAGACCAGCACCGGCTGTCCGGACCGAAGAGCGGCCTCGATCTCGGCTTGCGAGGCGAAGGTTTGGGAGGGACGGGCCCGCATCGAGAGCCAGAACACCACCAGCGCGACCAGGATCAGGGCCCAGAGCCCCCATCCGATCCATCCCGCTCGTCGAAGGAGCAGGAAAGCCGCCAGCCCCAACAGCGCCAGGCCGCCGAATATCAAAAACGAGTGACGGTTCAAAAGCTCCGCTGGCCCCATGTTCCTCCCTCTATGGGTCTACTTCCGCTTCCTCCGCCAGCCATTGCCTCAAGATCTCAACGGCCTTCCGAGCCGCGCGGGCCCGGTGGCTGACCTGATTTTTCTCCTCCATGGGAAGCTCGGCCATGGTCTTCCCGAGCTCCGGGATGTAAAAGATCGGATCGTAGCCGAAGCCATGCGTCCCGCGTGGCTCCAGGGCGATGTAGCCCTCGAGGCGCCCCTCCACCAGCACCGGCTCCTCCCCCGGTCGGGCCAGGGCGATCACGCAGCGGAAGCGCGCGGTCCGCTGGGGCCATGGGATGCCCGCCATCAGGTTCAGAACCTTCTGGATCCGGGCGGGGTCGTCCGCCTCAGGCCCGGCGAACCGGGCGGATTGGGCCCCTGGAGCCCCTCCCAAGGCATCGATCTCCAGCCCCGAATCGTCCGCCAGGGTCCACAGGCCGCTGCGGGTGCAATAGGTGAGGGCTTTCCGGCGCGCGTTCTCCTCCATCCGCTCGTGGATCTCCTCCGCGACCTCCGAGATCCCCAGCTCCAGGAGATCCACCAGCCGCACCGGGAGATCGGCGAGGAGGGCGGCCAGCTCCCGGCGCTTCCCGGGGTTATGGGTGGCGATCAGGAGCGTCCGCTGAGGTTTGTGGGGAACGTGAGGGCTCATTCTCGCGCTCATTTTGGAGCTTCTCGATTCCGTTCCGGACCACTTGAAGGAGCCGGGAGAGGGTCTCCTCGAGCTCCAGGAGCCGGGTCAGGGCGTAATCGTCGGCATCGGCTTTCAGGCGCTCCGCCTCCCGCTGGGCCCGTTCGATGATCAGGGCGGCGCGTTGCTCCGCCGCCTGGATCACCTGGTGCTGGGCGATCAGCTCGCCCGCCTGCTCCTGGGCCAGCGCGACGATGCGCTCGGCCTCTTCCTTCGCCTGGGCGATGATCCGCTCCCGCTCCTGGGTGATCCGTCTGGCCTGCTTCAGCTCCTGGGGGATGGCCACCCGCATCTGATCGATCAAATCCAGGAGCCGCCGCTCCTCGATCACTACCCACCTCAGGAAGGGGAGAGGCCGGCTGCGGAGGACCAGCTGCTCCAGCTGATCGATCAGATGCAAGATGTCCATCCCAGCCTCCTCACTCGCGGATCGAAATGATGGGCACCGCCTCCCCAGTGCGTTCGGCGGCCTTCGCGGCCAGCGCCCGGGCGACGTGGGGAGGGACCATCGACGAGACATCCCCGCCCAGCAGGGCGATCTCGCGGACGATGCTGGAGCTGATGAATGCGTAGTCCCGGCTGGTCATCAGGCACACCACCTCGATCTCCGGAGCCAGCTGCTTGTTGGTCAAGGCCATCTGGAGCTCCAGCTCGAAATCCGATACCACCCGCAGGCCCCGCACGATGACGCGGGCGCCGATCCGCCGAGCGAAATCCACCGTTAAGCCACTGTAAGCGGTGACCGTGACGTTGGGGAGATGCTGCAGGGCCTCTTGCACCAAGGCCAGGCGCTCCTCCAGCGAGAAGAGCAGGCTCTTGCTGGGGCGATCGTAGACACCGACGACCAGCTCGTCGAAGATCGCTGCCGCCCGCGTGGCGATGTCGATGTGGCCGTAGTGGATCGGATCAAAAGACGCCGGATACAATGCTCGGGTCATCTCCAGCTCCCAGGAAGAAGCTCGGCTCATTTCGCCTGCCGTCTCTTAGGCTCCCGTTTACGGATCGCTGCCCTCAGCTGGGCTCCACGGGGCCCTGCCAGAAGCGGGTCACAGCTTCCGCCAGATGCTGATGCTCTGGGGCCTGAAGGTCCGGGTCGCGCTCGGCCAGCCGCTCCGCCGCCTCACGGGCGATCTCCAGGAGGCGTAAATCCGTCAGATCGGCCAGGCGCATCTCCGGGAAGCCGCTCTGGCGGGTCCCCAGGAAATCGCCCGGCCCGCGCATCTCGAGATCCTTCTGAGCCAGCTGGAAGCCGTCATAAATGGTCTCAATGGCCCGGAGGCGCTCGATGGCGCTCTCAGAGGGGGATTCGGCCAGCAGGAGGCAATAGGATTGATGGCTGCTTCGTCCGACCCGGCCCCGGAACTGATGCAGCTGGGCCAGCCCGAACCGATCCGCCCCTTCGATCAGGATCACCGTGGCGTTGGGCACATCCACGCCCACCTCGACCACCGGGGTGGCCACGAGGATCTGGATCTCCCCGCGGGCGAAGGCGTTCATCACGGCCTCTTTCTCCTCGGATTTCATCCGCCCATGGATCAGGCCCAGCCGGAGGTCCGGGAAGATCTCGCGCTGTAAGCGTTCGTATTCCTCTACCGCCGCTTTCGCCTCGATTTTATCGGAACCTTCTACCAGGGGACAAATAATGTAAGCCTGGCGGCCTTGCTCGACCTGACGGCGGATGAAGGCGTAGGCCCGCTCGCGCTCCTCCGGCATCAGCCAGCGGGTCAGCACCGGCCGTCGACCCGGCGGCATCTCATCCAGGACCGAGAGATCCAAATCGCCGTAGAGGGTGAGGGCCAGGGTGCGGGGGATCGGCGTGGCCGTCATCACCAGCACGTGCGGATTGTAGCCTTTGCCCCGCAGGGCCGCCCGTTGCAACACCCCAAAGCGCTGTTGTTCATCAATGACCACGAAGGCCAGGTCGTGGAAGTTCACTTCCTCTTGGATCAGGGCGTGCGTTCCCACCACCAGATGGCATGTCCCCTCGGCCAGTTCCCCGTAGATCAGCGCCCGCTCTGTCCCTGTGACCCCGGAGGTCAACAAACGGATGGTTGGGGTGGGAAGCCCGGCGCCGGCCCAGCGCTCCGCCAGGGCGATCAGGGTTCGGTAATGTTGTTCCGCCAGGATCTCGGTCGGGGCCATGATCGCGCTTTGGGCCCCCGCCAGGAAGACCGCGTAGGCGGCCAGCGCCGCCACCACGGTCTTACCGGAGCCCACCTCTCCCTGAAGCAGGCGGTTCATCGGCACGCCTGAGCGCATGTCCGCCAGGATCTGGGCCAGGGCCCGCTGCTGAGCGCCGGTGAGCGGGAAGGGGAGGGCCTCGATGGCCCGCCCGAGGGCTGCTTCATCGAACGAAAGCGCCCGCCCCGGGGCGCTGCGCCACCGCCGGCGAACTTCCAGCAGCCCGATCTGCAGATAGAACACCTCATCGAAGGCCAGACGCCGGCGCGCTTGCTCCAGGGGCTCCCAATCCTCCGGGAAATGAACTTGCTTCAGCGCGGTGGAGAGATCCGGGAAACCGTAGGCCTCCCGGATCCAGCTTGGGATCGGATCCTCGATCCGGTCCGCCCAGTAGTCTACCACTCGTTTGAGGATGGTGCGCATCCAGCGCTGGGTGAGGCCCTCCGTCAAGGGATAGATGGGGACGATACGGGCGGTGTGCAGCAGCTCCCGATCAGCGGGCTCCCACTCCGGGGAACGGAACACCGGGCGGCCCAGGAACTCATCCACCCGCCCGCTCACGACGATGAACTGGCCTGGCTGAATGCGATCGAGCAGATACGGCTGGTTAAACCAGGTGCACTCGATGACCCCGGAGCCGTCCGTGAGGAGCGCTTTGATGACCGTGAGGCCGTTCCCGGTCTGTTTGCTCCCGATATCCATCACCTCGCCGATCACGGTCACCTCTTCCCCCACACGGAGGCGGTTGATCGGCTTAAGGGCGCGGAAGTCCACATACCGGCGAGGGAGCAGATACAGCAGATCCCGAATGGTTTGGGCCCCGAGGCGGGCCAGGCGTTGCGCGCGCTCCCGTCCCACCCCATGGATCAAATGGACCGGGGCATCCAGCCCCATGGCCTCCACCTTCGCGGCCAGCTTGGGGGAGACGGGGGGGGCTTTGCGGGAACGCGCGCGGGCAGGCGCCGCCCGCGCGGGCTGTATTGGGGGCATGGGCGTCGGCGGTTCCCCCTGGGGTTCCCCGGCGGGAGGGGCGGGCGGTGAAGGGGTGGGTTGGGGTGCGGATGGTGAAGCGGTCGGGGCCGCCCGGGAGGTTCGGGCTTCCCGCTCCCGCTGGAGACCCTCCTGAATTCGGGCCTCGATCCCCTCGATCAACCGCCGACGTTCTTCGGTGTCAGCGGCTTCATAGCGTCGAAGATCTGCGTAGATCGCTTCCAGGAGGAGAAGGAGATCCGGATCGTGTTCCTTCAGAGAGGCACGGGCCTGGCGATACCAGTGATCGGCGAATCGGCCCATTCCCCCGATCACGATGCGGTTCCGGTAACCGTCTTGGGCTTCATGTTTTAGGATTTTTTGCAGCTGGGCGAAGGGCGAAGCCATTCCGTCTCCTCTCCTAAGACCTTTGGGATCTGCTCGCCGTTTCTTGATCTACGGTGATCTGGGGCAACGGGGCTGCTTGCGGCAACCTTCCTGGCCCCCCATCCCTGAGGGTGCTGTAATTGTGCATCCACCCCTCATGGCTTAAGCCACACGCGGACGGGCAGGCGTGGGGTGCCTTCATACCAATGGCGCACGGTCGCTGCGCCGTATTTCTCTCGAAACCAGTCGGTCACCGTTGGGAGCCATTCCGGCGACAGCGGCTCAGCGACCCCTTCCCACCGCCCTCCCTCCGCCTCGATGATCACGTGGGGATCCGCCCTCAGGTTTTGATACCAGTCAGTTCCCTGGCCGTGGGATCGGGCGTGGGCCATCAAATAGACAGCTCCATCCCGATAAACGAACCAAAGCTCCACCCGATGAGGCTGGCCTGTGCGCCGGCCTCGGGTGATCAGATCCAGCACCTCTGCTTCCTCTAGAGGGTGTGAGAACATCGATGCTCCAGCCCAATGAGATCCCTTTACCGAATCAAGTATAATGCAAACTCAGGTGCAACTATTCAGCGGATCTCACGCAGCGCCAATACGGATATCGGCGGTTTCCTCCTGGGGGCTTTGTGGGGCCGCTGGCCTCACCATTCCATATCCTCAAAACAAAATAAAAGCAGTGCTCCTGCTTCTTCCATCTTGGTTTTTGGGTGTGCAGTGAGGAGGGCGGATGGCCCCCTGCTCCTCCAAACCCCCAGGGAAACGGCTTAAAAGTGTGTTCAAACGAGCGTTCCATTCGGCCACCAGGGCCCTCGGGATTCCCGGAAAGCGGAGGCTGATCCATGACGGAGCGACTTTATTGGCACGATCCATACCTGCAGCGGTTCACCGCCGCTGTCGTAGAGATCGGTGAACATAATGGTCAGCCAGCGGTTATCTTGAGCCGAACAGCCTTCTATCCGACGGGTGGGGGGCAGCCCCATGATCTTGGGACCTTGAACGGGATCCCTGTGGTGGAGGTGATCGAGCGGGAGGTGGATGGGGCGATCCTCCATATCCTGGCCCATCCCCTGAGCGCACGGGAGGTGGAAGGCCGCATCGATTGGGAACGCCGCTTCGATCATATGCAGCAGCACACTGGTCAGCATATCCTCTCTCAAGCCTTCCTGCGGATCACCGGCGCGCAAACGGTATCCTTCCATATGGGCCAGGAAGCGGTCACCATTGATCTCGATCAGACGGGCCTTCCATTAGAGGCGATCGAAGCGGCGGAGGAACTGGCCAACCGCGTGGTCCTGGAGAACCGGGAGGTGCGGACTTGGTTTGTGGGGGAAAAGGACGTCAAGGGGCTTGAGCTGCGTCGTGCGCCGAAGGTCGAAGGATCCATCCGGGTTGTAGAGGTAGCGGAATTCGATCGCAGTGCGTGTGGCGGGACCCACGTGCGGCGCACCGGAGAGGTCGGGCCGATTAAGATCCTGAAACTGGAGCGGCGGGGCGAGGTCACACGGGTGAGCTTTCTCTGCGGCTGGCGGGCGTTACGGGATTATCAAAGAAAGCATCGATTGTTGAGCGAAATCGGGAGCTTCCTCAGCGCGGGCGAGGCCGATTTGCCCGACGCCATCCGGGCGCTGCAACGCGATCTGAAGGAAGCGCGCAAAGCGATGGCCGCCATGCAGGAGCTCTATCTGGAGCTCGCTCTCCCCGCGCTGGAGAAAGAGGCCCGCCCCGCTTCCTTCGGCGAGATCCTTTTGCATGTATGGCCGCAGCTCCCCTCAGGCCTGGTGCCTCGGCTGGCCCGACGGCTGAGCGAGGGGCGTCCCCGTCTGGTGATCCTGGCCGCAGGGGGCGCGGAGGGCCTCCTGACGGTCGCCTGCGGGCCGGGGGTCCCCGTGGACGCCCGGGAAGCCCTGAAACGGATCCTCGGCCGATTGGGCCGGGGAGGAGGGGGCGGTCGCCCGGATTACGCTCAGGCCTCTCTGGCCCACGTGGATCTTCAGTCCCTTCATCAGGCCCTGATTGAAGCGGTGAGCAGCCTCGCTGGAGAGCGTGAATGAACGGATGCGGACAACCCGATCCACACGGGGCACCCACAAAGGGTGCCCTATGAGAGGCCCAGACGTCCATCGTAGGGGCATCCCAGGGGGTGCCCCTACCAAAGACACAAACGCCACATGTGCTACGCCCGCAACCGCCGGAGGCGGGCCACCGCCTCCCGGAGGGTCTCCTCTCGCTTGCAAAAAGCGAACCGGACCTGGGTGCGCCCGCGTTCCGGATGGGCGTAGAAGCTGGATCCGGGAACCACGGCCACCCCGATATCTCGCACCAGACGCATCGCGAAGGCCGTGTCGTCTTCCGCCCCAAAAGCCCGGAAATCGGTCATCACATAATACGCCCCTTGCGGCCACCATACTTCGAACCCCAATTCCTCCAAAGCCTCCACCAACAGATGCCGCCGTCGGTCGTAATCCGCCTGCATTTGCTCGTAGTAAGCGATGGGAAGCTGCAGGGCCACCCCCCCCGCCTCCTGGAGCGGGGCGGGGGCACCGACGGTAAGGAAATCGTGGACTTTACGAATTGCGTTTGTGAGATCCTCGGGGGCAATGCACCATCCGATGCGCCATCCGGTCACCGCGTAGGACTTCGACATCCCGCTGATGGTGACCGTTCGTTCCCACATTCCGGGCATGGTGGCGATGGGGATGTGGCGATGGCCATCGTAGAGGATATGTTCGTAGATTTCATCGGTGATCACGTAGGCGTCATAACGTTGACATAGCTGAGCGATCCAGCGGAGCTCCGTTTCGGAAAACACGTGGCCGGTCGGGTTATGGGGGGTGTTAAGGATGATCGCCCGGGTTCGATCCGAGAAGGCCTGCCGCAGCTCGTCCGGATCGAAGGTCCATTCCGGCGGCCGTAGAGGGACGTAGATCGGCTTCGCCCCGCTGATCCATGTGTCGGGGCCGTAATTTTCATAGAACGGCTCGAAGATGATGACCTCATCGCCGGGATTTAACAAGGCAAGCAAGGTGGCGATCATGCACTCGGTGGCCCCGCAGCACACGGTGATGTGGCGCTCCGGGTCGATCTCCATTCCGTAAAAGCGGCGATACTTCTCGGCGATCGCCGCCCGCAACCGCGGGCTTCCCCACGTGATCGCATACTGGTTATGGTCCTCTCGGATCGCGCGGACCGCCGCCTCTTTCAGCAGCTCCGGGGCCGGGAAATCCGGGAACCCCTGGGCCAGGTTGATCGCCCCAAATTGATGCGCCCATCGGGTCATCTCTCGGATCACGGATTCCGTGAAATAACGCACCCGCTCCGCTGTGCGCGCCATTGAAGCTCCTCCTTCCTCCTCGCTCATTGCTTGGAGCGTTTTTTATGGCTCTGGGAATCTTTGAAAACGGCCCCCAAGCGCGGGCGACCCCTCAGGGCTTTCGTGCCTTCCCACCGCCGCTCAAAGGGCTGCGGGGAAGGGAGGAGGGTAGGCCATCCGCCTCTTCGCTCATCTGCTTTATCGATATTATTCGGCATGCTCATGCGAAGCAACTCACTGTTCATACGAGCATATAAGCGTCAAGCCTCTTGGGGCGGATGCCTTGCAAGCCCTTGGGGTAAAGCGAGGTGATGGCCCTTATGGCGGAGGGGATCGCTGAGCGAACGAACCCTCTGAGGGTCGCTCTCTTTCCCCTCCCCGTGCGGCTTGGCCCCATGGGGAGGGGAAAGAGGGGCGGGGCAATTCGCCTCACCGCGTGGCCCCTTTGAACCTTTGACGTTCGGAGCTCGCCGCTACCGCAAGGGGTGGCTACCGAACTCCCTTTGCTCCCCCGCTGAACATTCAGGGTCGGTGCGCCGATGCTGGGTGCCTCTTGAGAATCCCTCGTGCGCTGCTTCGTGGAGACGTCGATCCTCGCCCCTCTCAGGAAATGGCGCTCTGAGCTAAAATGATCCGGGCTCGAATGAACTCGTCTCAAAACTCTTAGTGGCCCGCTTTCCAGGGTTCGAAAGCTTCTCCTGCCTCGAAGTAGAGGGGCACGGAGGTGCTCTGTTCCGAGCCAGATACGGGGGAGGAGGAGAAAGATCGTGGATAGGAGCTGGGAAGCTCCCTTCAGCGGCCTCCGGGTCTCCTAAGGCCCTCAGGAGGGGTTTTGAGGTGAGGTCATCCGTTATCATCCCTGCGTGGGGTTGGATCGATGCGGCGCTTCTTCGGCGCGTTCATCCCAATCCGCGTCGCCCTGACCGGGGCCGACATCGCCATTCTGTTGCTCCTCACAGCCATTCTGATGCTGGGGATGGCCCTGGCTGTCCGGGCGCCGGCCACCATCTCCGGGCCCACCATCCGGCTGGCCCCGGAGGTCCTGCCCTATTATGCGGTTCGCTCTCTGCTGCGTATGGCGGCGGCCTACGCCCTTTCCCTTTTATTTTCCCTCGCCGTGGGCTACGTAACGGCCACGCAACGGTGGGCCAGCATCGTGATCATTCCACTACTGGATGTGCTGCAGTCGGTCCCTATCCTCTCGTTCCTCCCCGTGGTCGCCCTATCGCTCACGGCGATCCTTCCGGAGGATATCGCGGTCGAGCTGGCGTCCATCATCCTGATCTTCACCAGCCAGGTCTGGAACATGACCTTCAGTTTTTATCAGTCCATGATCACCATCCCCGAGGATCTCCGGGAGGCGGCTCGGATCTTCCGACTGAACCCGTGGTTGCGGTTCCGGCATCTGGAGCTTCCCCACGCGGCGATCCCTTTGATCTGGAACAGTATGATGAGCTGGGCCGGCGGTTGGTTCTTCCTGATGGCGGCGGAGACCTTCACGGTCGGCGCGCGGGACTTCCGGCTGGTCGGCTTGGGAGCGTTTCTCCAATTGGCCGCCGAGCAGGGGGATTTACAGGCGCTGGCCTGGGGGTTGGGGGCCCTGGTGGGGATCATCGTGGGGATGGATCAGCTGATCTGGCGGCCGCTGCTGGCCTGGGCCGACAAATTCCGGCAGGAGATGGTGGAAAGCGAGGAGGCGCCAAGCTCTTGGCTCTATGACCTGTGGCAGCGGGCGGCGCTGTCGGAATGGTTCATCGAGCGGGTGTGGAATCCCATGGTGGAGCGGGTGGACGCCTTATTGGGCCGTTTGAGCACCCAGCTCGCCGCCCGCCCAGCGCTGAACCCGATTCCGGTCTGGGTTTTCCTGATTCCTCTGGTAGCGATGGCTGGGATCGGGTTCGCCTATGGGGTTCACACCGCCTTCCGTCTGTTGAGCGCCCTGCCGCTATCCAACGTCCCTTTGCTCGCGATGGCGACCCTGGCCTCGATGGCTCGCGTCCTCGCGGCTCAGCTCATCGCCCTGGCCTGGACCGTTCCCCTGGGGGTGGCCATCGGGATGAACCGGCCGCTCGCCGCGCGGGTGCAGCCCCTCATTCAGGTGGTTGCCTCCATCCCTGCGACCGCCCTCTTCCCGGTGATTTTGCTTTTCATGCTCCGGCTCCCAGTGGGGATCGAGTTGGCAGCGGTCACTTTAATGCTGATGGGGACCCAGTGGTATCTTCTCTTCAACATCATCGCTGGCGCCTCGGCGATCCCCCGGGATCTGATCTTCACCACCGGGATCCTGGGAGTCCATGGCTTGGAGCGATGGCGGGTGCTGATCCTTCCGGCCATTTTTCCTTATCTAATCACCGGCCTGATCACCGCCAGCGGGGGGGCATGGAACGCGACGATTGTGGCCGAGTATGTGGAGTTCGCCGGGCAGGCGCATCGGACGCTGGGGTTAGGGGCGTTGATCGCCCAGGCCACGGGGCATGGCGACTACCCGATGCTGCTGGCGGCTACCCTAACGATGATCCTCACCGTGGTCGCTTTCAACCGTCTGGT
>NZ_JBHOQJ010000187.1:0-19805 GCF_042408365.1 Thermoflexus sp. | reverse complement strand
GCCGGGCGCCGAAGGCGCCCGGCTCGCCCCTAACATGCTGTTTCTCTCCCCTCCCCGCGATCCTTCGGGCTGTGGGGAGGGGAGAGGCCATCCGTTTCCTCATCGTTATGCCGTCTTTGTTAGAACTTTGACAAGCCTTGTCTGCCCCCTAAACGCAGTTGTCCCGCCGTTGGATCCTTGGTAAGATACTCTTTCAGGGCGCTTTTCGTGAGCGCTGACTTGTCGCTCAAACGCTCAGCTCCAAGCCGCCGTGTGTGCTCTCCCTCTCCGCTTCACAGCGGGGAGGGGAGCAAGGCTTTCGAGCATGCCGGAAAAAACGGCGGCGGCGTTTCGAGACGAGTGCGGATCCTTTTCCACGGAGGACCACAACGATGAAGGTGGTGCTGTTGCGGGATGTGCCTAACCTGGGACGGGCGGGCGAGGTGAAGGAGGTGGCGGACGGCTACGCTCGAAACTATCTGATCCCCAAGGGGCTGGCTTCGCCCGCCACTGAGGGGCTCATCCGCCATGCGGCGGAAACCCGGCAGGCTGCGGAGCAGCGCCGGGCTCGCCAATTGACCTCCGCTCGGGAGATGGCGGACCGCCTCCATGGCGCTATCGTGACCATCCGGGCGCGAGCGGGCCAAGGCGATCGCCTCTACGGCTCGATCACATCCCAGCAGATCGCCGAGGCGATCGCCCAACAGCTGGGCGTGGAGATCGATCGGAGGCGGATCGAACTGGATGCGCCGATCCGGATCCTGGGGACCCATCCGGTGAAGGTGCGCTTGGGGCCAGAGATCTCCGCTCAAGTGCAGGTCGTGGTGGAACGGGAGGCATGAGGGTGAGCATTGGCGAACAGTTGCGAGCGGCCCGTGAGGCCCGCGGGCTCTCTCTGGAGGAGGCGGAGGCAGCGACCCGCATCAAACGCGTCTATCTGGAGGCCCTGGAGAACGAAGCCTTCTCGGTGCTCCCCAGCCCCGCCCACGCCCGCGGGTTCCTGCGCCGCTACGCCCGCTGGCTGGGGCTGGATGAGGCAGCCCTCCTGGCGGATTGGGATGGGATGGCAGCGGCGATCCCCAGCGCTCCCCCTTCCCGCGTTCCTTCCATGTTCGAGCTGGCCCGGATCCCGGGCCGGCCCACCTTTCCGTGGCGCTCGCTGGCCGGGGTCGGAGTGGCCGCTCTCCTGATCCTCAGCTTGATCGGCCTCGCCCGCTCACGCTGGCTTCCTCGATCGGCCCCGCTTCCCCCTGCTCCGACGGTGACCGGTGCGGCCGTTGTCGGGCCGAGCCCCACCCCAGGCTTAGCTGCTGCCCCCTCAACGCTCCGCCTGGAGGTCGAGGCTAACGAACATGTCTGGGTACGCATTCGGGCGGACGGCCAGTTGGTGTATCAGGGCCTCATTCGTCCCGGGGAAACCCGCGCCTGGGAGGCCCAATCCGCCTTGGAACTGGACACGGGGAACGCAGCAGCCCTCCAGGTGCGCCTCAACGGGCGACCGGAGGGCCCCCTGGGAGGACGCGGGGAGATCGTCCGCAAAAGGTGGTCAAGGTGAGACGTAGGGGCACCCCTGGTGGGTGCCCTGGAGCTCAAACCATCAAGGGGCCTCAATGAAAGGCTGGTGGTCGATTCTGGGAACTGTGGAATACCCAGCGGCGTGGGCGCTGCAGCGGGCCCTGGCCGAGGCGCGTGCTGTCCGGGAGATCCCGGACACCCTTCTCCTGCTGGAGCACCCCCACGTTTTCACCCTGGGGCGATCCGCCCGGCCGGAGCACATCCTATGGGACGCGGCGGAGCGCGCCCGCCGCGGCGTCACGGTGGTGGTCACCGATCGCGGCGGGGATGTCACCTACCACGGCCCGGGCCAGGTTGTGGGCTATTTCATCCTGGACCTTCAGAGCCTCGGCCTCGATAAGGTCGCCTTCGTCCGTCGGATCGAGCAGATGCTCATCGAGACGTTGGCCCGCTTCGGCATCGCCGCAGGGGTTCTCCCGGGGGCACCTGGCGTATGGGTGCAGCCCGATGCGATGAGCCGGTGCGCCTGGTGCCCGCCTCACCTGCGGCGGGCCCCCGCGAAGATCGCCGCTATCGGCGCGCGGGTGGACGCCCGGGGGATCACCACACACGGGTTCGCCCTGAACGTGTGCCCCGACCTCACGTATTTCTCTGGGATCATCCCCTGCGGCATCGCCGACAAGGGTGTGGTCTCGATGGCGATGTTCTTGGGAGAACCGGACGACCCAGCGGCCCGAGCGCGACAAATCGCCGCTGTCCAGGAGGCGCTCGCCCAATCCTTTGGAGAGGTCTTCGGCCTGGATGTGGAGCGGGTGGATCCCCTCCGCCTCTGGGCGCTGGCTCCATCCGCGAACGCCTCGCCCCTTCCCCCCACGCCAGAGGCTGCGTGATCTCTTGCGCCAGCAGTCGATCCTACAGGTCCTACATCCCGACGTAGGGGTATCCCTTGTGGGGGCCCTTCGAGCGGGCACAAGGCCTGCCCCTACATCCTTCCCGTGTCGCAGGAGCCGCACTGGAAACTGGAAGGAGTGGGTGGGGCCGTTCAAGGCGACCCCAGCCACTCCAGGATCCTTTGACTCGATAAGGAATCGGACATGCGTGAGGAAGAGCCACTCGATGCGTATTCTCAAACGGTGATCCGCGTGGTTGAGCAAGTCGGCCCAGCGGTGGTCAGCATCCGGCCGGCGGGGTTCCCTCGACGCCGTCAGGCCTTGGAGCCGATGGGCTCCGGTTTCTTCATCACCCCGGACGGCTATCTCCTGACCAATAGCCACGTGGTCCGCCACATCCGTGAGCCCCAGGTGACCCTGATCGACGGCCGCACTTTCCCCGCCCGCCTCATCGGGGAGGATCCCTACACCGACCTAGCCGTCCTCCGGGTGGAGCGGGAGGAAACATTCCCGGCTGCGCGGCTGGGGGATTCCTCACGCCTGCGCCTGGGGCAGCTGGTGGTGGCTATCGGCAACCCTCTAGGCTTTCATTTCACCGTGTCCGCTGGGATCATCAGCGGCTTGGGGCGGACGCTCCAGGGCCCGGGCGGACAGATCATTGAGGATATCATCCAGACGGATGCCGCACTGAACCCGGGGAATTCCGGCGGCCCCTTGGTGGATAGTCGGGGCGAGGTCATCGGCGTGTGCGTGGCCACGATCCTGGGGGCGGAGAACATCGCGTTCGCCATCCCCAGCCAGACGGCGGAATGGGTCGCCGCCCTGCTGATTAAAGCAGGACGCATCCGCCGTGCCTACCTCGGGGTGGTGGTCCAGATCCGCCCCATCCCCGGGCCAGCCTCCGCCACAGGCCTGGAGATCCTGGAAGTCGATCCGCGGGGGCCAGCGGCCCAGGGTGGGCTGCAGGAAGGGGATATCCTCGTCCGAATCGGGGATCAACCGATCCGGAGCCTGGGGGAGCTCCATCGGTTCCTGGCCCACTGGCCCCCAGGGCGCCCGGTGGCGGTCCAGGTGATGCGCCAGAACCAAATCCGGACCTTCACAGTAGTTCCAAGGGAAACACCCTCTCCTCCGTGGTGACCCAATGGGCTCACACGCCTCCTATCGTTTTCTGGATCTCGCCGGCTCCCCACGCGAGGTGGGGGAGGTCTTGGGCCGCCTGAGCCCTCCCTTCCGGCGGCCGCCATGGTGGCCCCCGGCCCCCGATCGTGAATTCGCGGAGGCGTGCCGCCGGCTCGTGGGCCGTTGGCATCCGTCCTTGCTGGAAGAATACGAAGGCTACGCCGCCGCTCAGGGATTGGATCCTGCTTCCCTCTGGCAACAGGTCTGCCGGACCTCCCTCCGCGCCCGCTCCTTCGCCTGTTCGGCGGTGGCCTGGCGGGATCGGGAAGGCCGGATGTGGATAGGACGGAATTACGACTTCATGCCGATCCAGCGGATCCGGGATCTGGTCCGGCTCCGTCCTCCAGAGGGCTTCGCATCGATCGGAATGATGGGCAGCGTCCCCGGCGGGCGCTACGATGGGGTCAACGAGGCTGGGTTGTTCGTCTCGCTGCACGCGGTGATGGCCGACGAGCCGCCTCCCCGACCGGGCATCCCCTTCCATTTGATCCCGCGCATCCTGCTGGAACGCTGTCGCTCCGCCGAGGAGGCCGTGGAGGCGCTGCTTCGCATGCCCCACATCCTGCCGCTGAACTTCCTGGTGGCGGATCCCCGATGCGGATATGCGGTGGAGGTGCATCCGATGGCGGTGGCTGTGCGGGAGCTCCAAGGCGATGTGCTCGCCGTGACCAACCATTACGAGCACCATCGGACGCGGCCGCTGCAGGGCCGGCGGGATCTGCGCTTCTCGATGCGTCGGAAGGAGCGTCTGGAGCGCTGGATCGAGGCGGGCGGAGGTGAGCCGCGGGAGCGCTTGCGCGAGGCCCTGAGCGACCACGAGGCACCCCTTTGTGGGCACCGCCCCGGCTTCACCACGCTGTGGTCCGCGATCGCAGCGCTTCACGGGCGATCCATCGAATATGCCTTCGGGCCCCCGTGCCGCACGCCTTTTTGTTCGTTCCCGTGGCCCGGTGATCCTTCCCCCCATGGATGATCCGGTCAGTGCTCTTCCCATCCGTTAACCCACTACCGGTTCGCTTTGGGGATATGCGATGGAGGGAGAAAAATCCTTTGGGGGCGAAGAACCCAGGGTGCACCAGTCTCCCCTGTCCCAAGGGGGGTCCGAACCCCAGTCACCACGATCCCAGCGCGACCCACGAGAAATATTGAATATAATGAACAGCGAAATAAACTTTTGCGGCTGAGCGCCGAGATCTGCTGATCTCAGGGACCCCCGATCGCTTAACACTCGGCTTTTCTTTTCAGCGCAGAGGTCGGGTGATCCAGTGATGGAGACTGCCAGAGGATCTGCAGACTTCCTCATCCGCCCACGCCTGATCCATCGGGTGCGGGAAGCCCTGGCCGAGGGAGCTGTTTGGATCATCGCGCCGCCCGGCTACGGGAAGACGACGTTGCTCCGCGCCTTGGAGGAACATCTGCCCGGCAGCCGGTATCTCGCCCTTCAGCCCTCCGTCATCGACCCGGCATGCCTTCAGGAGACCCTGGATGCCGCCCGGGATGCTCAGGTCCTCCTCCTGGACGATCTTCATTGGCTTGCCGATGGCCCGGAGGCCCTGGAGGAGCTGGCGGGCCGCATCGCTCGCGATCCCCGCGCATGGGTCGTGAGCGGTCGCTGGGTTCCCGGGCCGTTAGCGGGGCGGCCGTTCCCACAAACCTGGCTGACGGAGGTGGACCTGGCGTTCTCGGTGGAGGAGATCGCCCTCATGTTGAGGGTCGATCTCGAGCAGGCCCGGCGCCTGCACGCCCGCACGCGGGGATGGCCGATGGCGATCGCGCTGTTGGCCCAACCCGACGCCGGCCGCCCGCTCCCGGAGCGCTGGCCGCAGGTGCAGGAACAGCTCTTCACCACGCTGGCCCACTCCTTGTTGCACACCCTCCCTGAGGATATCCGGCGCTTCCTCCTCCGCACCGCCATCCCTCTTTCCTTCAACGTGGAGCTGGCCGCCGCCCTCCTGGAGGATCAACCGGAGCTGCAGGGCCGGATCCCCCGCCTGTTCGATGAGGTCCGTCGAAGGCGGCTGTTCCTGGAGCCGGCTGGCCCCCCAGGCTGGTGGCGTTATCACGAGGTGTTCCGTGAGTTCCTGCTCTACCATTCCCCCGAGGTCCCAGCTCCCCACTTCGCGCGGGCCGTCCGGTGGTTCGAGGAGCGGGGGGATCTGGAGGCGGCGATCGAGCATGCCCTGGCCGGCCGGCTGGAGGAGGAGGCCCTCCGCCTGCTGCGGGCCCTGCCCGACGACTGGATCCGGCGGTATGGGCGGCAGCGGACGTTCCGGCGTTGGGTGTTGAGCCTGGGGGAACCGGCCCGCCGGAGCGCCCCGGATCTGATGTTGCGCATGGGCGGGGAGATCCATCGGGCCGGCCAGTGGACGGAGGGACGGGCCATCCTTCATCAGGTCCTACGCGAGGCCGAGGCCGCAGGCGATCGGGATCTCTACCTCAGGGCTATGGCGACGCTCGCCTCCATGTTCTACACCGAGGGGCGCTTTCGGGAATCCTTGGCCTGGAGCCTGCAAGGCTTGGAGGAGCCCGCTCCACCGAAGCTCCAGATGCGCTTCCTGAAGACGGCCGCGGATGCATGCACCGGCCTGGCCCGCCTGGGGGACGCCCGCCGGTTCTACCGGGAGGCGCTCGCCATCGCGGAGGCCCTGGGGGATCCGCACTATCCCGTCTTCCTCCGCCACAACCTGGCCGTCGGCGTGGAAATCCCATCCGGGCGGTTCGCCGCCGCTCGGGCGTTGTTGCTTCACAATCGACCGTATTACGAGGAACGGCCGGCCCAGCGGATCATCCACCTCCTGGGCTGGGCGATCCTCTTCGTCGAGATGGGAGATTGGGGATCTCTGGAAAGCGCCCTCTCGGAGATCGAATCGTTGAGCCGGGCGATCGAGGCGGGCCAGGCCAGCAACGCGTTCTGGTTCTGGTGGTGTCGAGCGATGGGCGCCATCGGGCAGGGACGTTGGGAGCAAGCGGCCCACGCCCTGGCCCGGGCCGGAGACCTGATAGAGGGCCATCCGGAGCGGGAAGGGGCGCTGGCGCAAGCCCGGGCGTGGGAGGCGCGTCGCCGGGGACACCCCGAGGAGGCGGTCGAGCTCCTGGAG
Source organism: Thermoflexus sp. (assembly GCF_042408365.1). Classification (GTDB taxonomy): domain Bacteria; phylum Chloroflexota; class Anaerolineae; order Thermoflexales; family Thermoflexaceae; genus Thermoflexus. The sequence continues at coordinate 13,141 of NZ_JBHOQJ010000187.1, read as the reverse complement.
CTTGCCCTCCCCCGGTTGGAGAACGCCCCGCTCGCTCAGGCCCTCCTCGCCTTGGAGTGGGATCTGGCGAATTGGGCCCTCGGGGCGCCTCGTTGGCATCCGGCCACCCACCGGCTGATCACCGCCCGAGCTGGGGCGGCCCTCGTCCGCCTTCGCGCGCTGCTCGCCCTATGCGCCCACCAGGCCGGCGATCCCCGCTGGGCCCGACACGCGAACGCTGTGTTACGGGCTTTACGTCAACCCGGCTTCGAGCGCCTCCTGATCGACCGGGATCCCGAACTGGGCCAGGAGTTCTGGCGGCTCTGTCTGGTGGAAGGGGTCGACGTCGAGGCAGCGATCCACGCCTTAGGGGCCTTGCGTCCCCTGGAGCCCTTGGCCGACCTCCTCCGGCATCCGGATCCTCAGGTTCGCACGTGGGCCGCCCAGGCTTTAGCCGCAACGCGGGACGAGGGAGCCATGCCGCTGTTGCGCCGCGCCGTGACCCGGGAACGCCATCCCCAGGTCCGCCGAGGGCTTGTTGAGGCCCTTCGGTCGCTGGAAACCCTCCCCCCGCCTCCTCTGGAGATCCGCCTGATGGGGACCTTTGAGGTCCGGCGCGGCGGTGTTTCCATCCCTGAATCGGCGTGGCCCCGGCCGGCCGTCGCCCGTCTGCTGCAATACTTCGCCCTTCACCGTCGCCGGTGGCTCCCGCGGGAGCGGATCTTGGAGGACCTTTGGCCCGAGCGGGATCCGGAGGAATCGAAGGGGACCTTCCGCCGGCTGTTCTCGTGGTTGCGCCAGATCTTGGAACCCTATATGTCCCCCCGCGGGCCGTTCCGCTATTTCGCCACCGCCGGGGAGGCCTTTTGTTTTGATCCCACGGACACCGTTCGGGTGGACGTCGAGGTCTTTGAAGAAGCGGTGCGGCGGTGGCTGGCGGAACGGCCTCTCCATCCAGAAGCCCTGGAGGGCTTCGCTCGATGCCTCGCGGAGTGGTCGCCCTTGCTTCCGGGCACTCCGTATGAGCCCTGGCTCATCCCCCATCAGGAACGGCTGCGGGCCTTATATACGGAAGGGGCCTGTGCGCTGGCCGAGGCCTACCTGGCCGTTGGACGGCCGGCCGAGGCCATCCCGTGGGCCGAGCGGGCCATCGCGGAGGCGCCATGGATGGAGGAGGCCTATCAGGTGTTGATGCGGGCCTGGGCCCGAATCGGACAGCGGGGCCAGGCCCTGAAAGTATATGAACAGGCCGTGGAAGCCCTCCGCCGCGAGCTTCGGATCCCGCCTTCCTCCCTCACCGAGTGGTTGGCGGAACGCCTCCGCCGGGGGGATCCGATTTAGAGAGAGTCCTGGAAATGCACAGCTGTAGGCGTAGCCTCCGCGCTTTTCAGTAATCTGAGACAGGGTTTGAAGGCGAGCTGGGTATCCTTGGTGCCCAGCTCGCCCCCAAAATTTCATCCCCTCTCCCCACGGCCCGAAGGGCCGTGGGGAGAGGGGATTCAAGGGTGAGGTCCTTCGTTTGACCCGAACAGTGTGATCGCTAAAAAGCCCCGGCGTAGCCCCTACTGCTGTGGCGCCACAGAGCCCTCATGTTCCCAAGTCGTTCACATCCCCCGGTTATTCTGGAAGCCACAACCTGCAGATCTGGCCCATCTCCGGATCTGGGGGAACCGATGTCCGACATTGAGATGATCCCAACGATGCGCAACCTCCGCGTCTATGTGATACGCCTGGTGCACAACAACCAAGGGGAGATCCAGGGCCAGGTGACCGAGCCCGCCACCATGCGGCGCTGGGTCTTCCAGGGTTTCGCGGAGCTGCGACGGATTTTAGAGCAGGAGATTTCTGCGACAATCCCCGATCCCAACCTGGAATGAACCGATCCCGCGTGGGGACGCCGGGGCTGCCTCGCAGAAAGCGTCGATGGCGCGGCTTGTATCCATCGGCTGGGGCCCAACGATCCCCTTAAGAGTGTAAGAGAGGTATAACTCGCTCGTTCATCCTTGGTCGCCCGGGTAATGCTTTGCCAAGCTGGAGTGGGTGGCAGAGCCGCCAGGGGCAATTCCGAACCCCCTGGAGAATCATGAGGTCGCCCCGTACGCGGTGTGGATTTGTCCCTCCCCACCCTCTTCAATATACTGAGCCTTGTCCCGACCGCCTTCGAAGATGAGAAGCACCTCAACCTGGAGTGGGACGCGTGTTGGTTCTTCCCCTGCGCGGTCTCCTTTGGGCCCTGCTGCTGATCCTCGTCGCCGTCGTCCTCACAGCCCTCTGGCTGGACCGCCGTCGCGCGGGGCGGCGCGCGGCGGAAACCTTCATCGACGCCGCTCTCTATGCCATCCTGGAGCACGCCCCCTTCGGCTGGCTCGTCCTGGAGAGCGCAGAACGCTACGTTTACGCCAACGCCTACGCCCGCCGCCTGCTGGGGCTGGAGGCGCCTTCCGGCTCGATCCCGGCCGTGGAATGGGGCTTCCTCCTGGATGACGACCGCGCCGACGTCCGACGGGGCCGGGCCCCCGAGGGCCGCTACCGGGTCCTCCGCCTCCCCTCCGGCCGGGTCATCCGCTGGTGGCTGATGTCGGGCCGACAGTGGGATTACCTCTTCCTGTTGGATATCACCTCCCAATACGAGGCCGAGGAAGCACGAACGCAACTCTTCGCCGGCCTCTCCCACGAACTGCGAACCCCCGTGGGCGCCATTCTCACTCACCTGGAGATCCTCTCCCTCCCCGACATCCCTGGAGAGACCAAAGCGCAATCCCTGCAAATGCTACGGGCGGAGGCCCGACGGCTGGCCCGCATGGTCCACTTGATGCTGGAATTAGGGCGCCTGGAGACCTCGCCCGAGATCGATCGGCGCCCAATCGACCTGGTGGACCTGGCGGAACAGGCCATCCTGTCCCTGGCCGCTCAGGCGGAGAAACGGAACATCCGCTTCTCCCTGGAAGCCGACTCCCCGCTCCCCGTGGTTTGGGGAGACCCGGACCGGCTGATGCAGGTTTTCCTGAACCTGCTGGATAACGTCCTCAAGCACTGCCGTCCGGGCGATCAAGCGACGGTCATCCTCCGGCAAACCGAGGGCGGCGTCCTCTGCGCGGTCCGGGATACCGGGCCGGGCATCCCGGCGGAACACCTGCCGCACCTCACCCGTCGGTTCTATCGGGCGGCGAAGCAGGAGGTGGAGGGGAGCGGGCTGGGCTTAGCGCTGGTGGAGGAGATCCTGCGCCGCCACGGAAGCCGTTTAGAGATCTCCAGCCGAACGGAGGGGGAAACGGGGACATGCGTGCAGTTCATCTTGCCGACCAAGCCCGCACAGCCATAGGAACCTTTCTACGCCGCTGGGGATGGCTTCTGGGGTTGGCGCTGGTCGCTGGGGCGTTGTTTCCCCTTTCCGGCTACGTGATCATCGTGCCGGAGAGAGACGGCCCCGTGCTTCCCGCCCTGCTGGCCCCCCGCATGCAGCTGGACCCGCCCTTCGCCCGCCCCGGCGACGAAGTCCGCCTCCACGTCACCGACTACACCCCCTGGGCCTACGTCCTCTTAACGGTCAACGGCGCTCCGATTGATCTGGAAACCTGGAAGGCGGGCTTGGGCCGGCAGTGGACCTGGACCTTTCGCTTCACCCTGCCCACCGGCCCCGTAGAAATCGCCTTCTATCACAGCTGCCACACTGGCTGTCAGGAGCGGGGACGGATGAGGATCGGTGAGCCTCCACCTCCCACTCCCCCTCCCCTGCCTACCAAACTGGGGCTGGTCTTCCCCAACCCGGACCGGGATTGGCGCGGGCGCAGCGGATGGGCGGTGGAGCTCACCTACGCCCGGCGGGCCCAGGAGCCCGGCTGGGGGATCGACGACCTGGCCACGAAGGTCTATCGGCATCGGGCGAAGGGGCTGCGGGTGCTGGTGCGGGTGGATTACGACTACAACCAGTCCATCCCGCCGGCCGGCGACCACCTGGCCCTGACGGAGTATCTGGAGTATCTGGCACGCCTGGCCCGGGATGATCGCCTCCAGGGCGTGTACGGCTACATCCTGGGCAGCAGCTACAACGGCCTGGATCAGAACGCGCTGGCCCCGGACCGTCCGGTGACCCCCGAGTGGTACGCCCGCGTCTTCAACGGCTACGGCGAGCCCGCCCTTCACACCGATAACGGCGTCCAGGTGATCCGGGCTGCGAACCCCCACGTCCGGGTGTTGGTGGGACCGATCCGGCCTTGGAACACGGACCAGAACGGCGTTTATCCATACCGAGTGGATGTACCTTGGCTCAACTACATGAACACCTTGGTGCGATATATCGACGAGACGGCACGATTGAAAGCGGCGCTCGGGATTCCCCTCGCGGCCCCGGACGGCTTCGCCGTCCAGGCTCCAGGCCGGCCCGAGGCCCCTGAACTGGGCGGGCGAGGTCACTTAGAACCCCAAATCGACCTCCCGCAGCCGGAATGGAGGGGCGCCCAGGCCGGCTTTCGCGTCTATCGGGAATGGTTGGACATCATCAATGCTTATCCATCCACCCGGGGGCTTCCCGTCTACATCACCTCGGCCAACACCTTCATTCCGGCGGTGGGCGTCCCGCCGGCCCAGAACTATCCTCGGGGCTGGCTGAGCTCGGCCTTGAGTGTGGTGAACAACGAGCCCCAGATTCAGGCGCTGTGTTGGTTCCTGGACGACCTCCCCGGGGACACCCAATGGGAGAACTTCAGCCTGACCCGCCGTCGGGGCCGTCTGGTGGACGCGGCGGAGGAGTTTGAGGAGTTGCTGACCACCAGGTGATGGGCACCTTCAAGGTGCCTGCCACCTGGTGGTGGGATAGGGGGAAGAGAGCGATGACCCAGACCATTCGCATCCTTCTCGCCGATGACCACCCCACCCTGCGGCTGGGGCTGCGGGTCCTGCTGGACCGGGAGCCCGATATCGAAGTGGTGGCCGAGGCCGGAAGTGGGGAGGAGGCCTTAGAGAAGATTTTGGCCCTCCAGCCCGATGTGGCGGTGCTGGATTGCCAACTGCCGGGCCTTTCAGGGCCGGCGGTGGCCCGGGAGATCCAACGGCGGGGCCTCTCCGTGCGCGTCCTCGCTCTCAGCGCCTACGACTACGACCGCTACTTGGCCGAGATGTGGGAGGCCGGAGCCTGTGGCTACCTCCTCAAAGAAGAACCCCTCGAACGCCTCGCCTCGGCCATCCAACGGGTGGCCCGCGGTGAGTTCCTCTGGACCGCGGCCCAGATCCAGCGGGTCCAGCGCTACCGAGAGATCGCGGCCCGCTGGAGCCAGCTGACGGAGCGGGAGCGGGAGGTGTTGAGGTGGATGGCCCAGGGGCTGAGCAACAAAGAGATCGCCCGGCAGTTGGGCTTAACCATCCGGACGGTGGAGTTCCACGCGGGGAACATCTTGCAGAAGTTGGGGGCGGTTTCACGGCTGGAGGCTGTGCTCTGGGCCAAGGAGCACGGGTTCCTCCCCGGCCAGAGGGAATAGCGATCGACCTGTGGATTTCCACAGGTCCGAAGCCCGTAATTTCCACAGCAGACAGCGGGCACGAAATCAGTTAGCGTGAAGATGCCACCGGCGGAAGGCCGGGGAGGATTCCGAAGAGTTTGAACCCACCAAAGCCGGATGGATGACTCCACGAGGAAGCTCCTATGCTGATGCTTCTCATTCCAGGGGTTCCGTATTTGTGACGAAGGATGGGGAACACACTCGGGCACATATTGAGGTTCACTTTGCTAACCCTGCAGTACGCCAGGCCTATGTGCAGTGAAATGCTACCGAGGTTCCATCGGTGTTATTGAGCGCTTCTCGGACTGTTCCAGTAAAAGTTGTCTTCCGAGCGCCACTCTCCATCGCTGATGTCCAAAACTTGTGGATGTGGCAAATCTAGTGCTTGACCAGGTGACATTTGTGGGCTGTGATCGACATAACCAACCGTATAGTGGGGGTGTTTTCTGTAGATAGGATTGACTCGAAGATCTCTCTTGGAGTGCTTGAACCCATATGGGCAGAAAAGGGGATTCGGTTATGGCTGTAGAGGGTTCTCTGGATCGGCCTGAATCTTTGGCGTTGTTGTTGTTGAAGTCTCCAGAAGTCTACCTGGTGGACATCACAGTCAGTTGGATTCCCCCGCAGTTCAACGCCGCTGATCTTCAGGGTATTGTTGTGCCTTCGCCTTATTGGCGGCTTTACATGGAGTGGTTGAACCAGCACCCTAAGTAGTTGCGCAAGGTTGCAGAGCGGGGTTCACAGGGGGCCTTGCTCTTTGTGAATTTCCGCGGAGGGGAGGAGCTGATGGCGCGCTGGCTGTTTTTGGGAATCACCCTCATCCTCCTTGGAGGTGGATGCTTGGGAAGCCCTTCTCCAGCATCTATTCTCCCACCCACGCCCACACCGATACCAGCCGGAAACTTCACTTTTGATTCGAACCGGGTCGCCTCTGAAACCCGCGCGATAGAAGTGAAGATCTTCGGCTTCACTCCCAAAGGCGTTCCGGTGGAGCAAAGCAGCGTCTTGCTGACCGATCCGGCCGTTGTGCAGGAGATTGTTCGGATTCTCCTGACCGCCGCTTCCGGGGATTGCACAACAACCAGGCCAACGCTGGAACCACAGCCCCCATATGGGGTGGATTTGATCCTTTACAATCGCCCCGACATTATCCCCTCGAGGGCAGCAAGCGCCTCCGCAATGCTTGCTTCCGTTGATTACCACACACCTAACTACATCGGCCTCTGGCGCTCCGGAGATCAGACCGGCGAACCCATTTATGAGTTCTGCCCAGTTGCGTCCCTGTTGAAGGAGCTCCTTCAACGGGAGCTGGCCTCGCGGGGGATCCCTTTCAAGTAACCCAACGTTGTCGCTCACAACTGGACGGGGGCGATCGCTGGCTGCGCAAAATGTAAACACGGTGACCCATTCGGCCTGGTTGATGTGAAGGGTCCGGCCTTCCCGTGCGGAAAATTCACAATTGACAAAAGGTCTAAACATAGGGAACCCAAACCGGAAGTGGAGGAAGAGGCTGGGCCGACCCAGCCTCCCAAACCGCCCGAGGGGCTGTGGGAAGACGGAGTGTGACCAAGAGAAACGAGCCAGATTTTTCAGAAAGCTGCGAAATACACGAGGAAGCCTTGTGGATGGTGTCCACCGGCTCGACGCTCCCGGCGCGTGCGAAGAAGATGGCCTTTCTCCGGCTGTCGGCGCTGAGCACGGTCAGGTCAATGCGCGCTCAAGGGCCAGGATACCGCCGGCGATGGGACATCCGGTGGTTCATGGGGGTCCTGCTGATGGCCGGGTTATTGAGCGGTTGCGGGCCATTGGGGGAAGCGACCCGGCCTTCGGAGGAGACCCCTCCGCCCGGAACCCCGGTCGTGGCCTCCGGGCCGGAGCAACCGGTGGGAGCTGTGACCCCTTCCCCCGCGCCGACGGCGCCGAAACCGCCCGCTCCCCCGACCCCAGGACCGGTCCCAACCCCTCGCCCCCTCAGTCTCCCTTCGGCGGAAGAGGTGAGAAAGCAGACCGCCCATTGGAAGGTGTTCGAAGACCCGAAGTTGGGCCTACGCTTTCGGTATCCCGCGGATTACGAGATCCGCATTCAGCCGATCTCTCGCCGGCAGGTGGGCCTCTCGATCGACCGTCCGACGCTGGACCCTCACTGGGGGACGATTCGGGAGATCTTCGTTGGGATGCGGGTGTTCCTGCTGGAGAGGGAAGATCCTCGCTTGACCACACCGGAGGGCCTGGGGGCTTGGAGCCGGGAGTTGCCGGAGGGTGAGAACCCGATTCCCGGCGGGGGGCCGATTCGGGTGGTGGAGAAGATCCAGGTGGGAGGACGTCCCGCCTTTGTGATCCAGGAACCGCTCTGGCCTGGGGACCCCCCGAAGGTTCAGAGCTTGATCGTCATCGGCAAAGAGCGGGTGCTTTGGATCAGTTTGGGGGACATCATGTATTTGAATCCAGAGCGAGCGGAAAAACTCTGGCCCCAGCAGATGATCTTGCTGGCGACGCTGGAGGTGACTCGATAAGAGTTGCCGTTTGCTGCGATGGGGGAGCGAGATATAGCTTGCTGGGGGAAATGAGGACGGGTGTGCCGTAGCGCTGGATGCGGATGGCCGGACTGTCTGCAGCGTTCCACACCCATGATCGATTGGACCCGCCCGACCTTCGCTTGGTTGGGTTACGATCCCGTTCAACAAAGGTGTTTCTCGTGCAAGGTCCAGGTGACGCTTCCGTGCGGAGGAGGTTCCCGATGGGATGGCGTGGTCTACGCTTGGGCCTCCTGATCGGGCTGGGGTTGGGGCTGGCGTGCACGACTCCCGGGGGCGCTGCTCCCGGTGCGCCAGGTTCCCCTACGCGCCCGGCCGCCGTGCCTGCTTCCCCCTCGCCAACGGTCTTGCCCTCCCCTTCGCCAACTCCCCGGCCTTCTCCCTCCCCGACGCCGATGGTATGGCAACGCCAGCAACAATCCTTCATGCTTAAAGATAAAGAGATTCGTTTCTCATTTTTGTATCCTAAGGGTTGGGTGGTGATCGCTCATCCGGATGGTTACCTTGTCCATGTGCAGAACATCCCTCCTTTTGATCATCCGGCGGACGTGCCGGGCGGCCTCTCGGAAGGCTTTGTCAAAATCAGTTTCATGCTTGATCCCAAGGCCAACCCAGAGGCCCTTCAAGGGGAAGAGGTCTCGATCAATGGCATTCCCTGGAAACAAACGATTGAATCTGGAGGGATGGCCGGGGATCGCTCCATCACACTCGAAACCGTGCGCGATGGAATGGTTTTCCGAATCCATGCCTATATCACGGGGACAGGGGGCGAGGGGCCGCTTTTTGAAAGCCATCTGGCGACCCTGACCCAAATGATCCATAGTCTGGCTTTTGAACCGGCAGCTCCCCTGGAACGGCCGCCAGATGCGCCGCTCCTGGCGGCTCATAAGGGGGGAAGGTGAGACGATGAAGCAACGACGGATCTCGGCCGCATGGCTTGTTGCCATCGCGCTCGCGGGGTGCGCATGCTCTTCCCCTGCTGTGGGAACGGCCGGAAAGCGTCCATCGTCTTCACCGTCGCAAGCAGCAGGGGGTGGAACCCTTATCCCAGTCCCAACCTGGGGCGCGGAGACAACTTGGCTTGAGCCCCAGGCTCACCTCGCAATCATTTTCGCACGCCCCTCTCCCTTGGATGACCAGGATCTCTGCCGTCTATCGCCGGATGGCCATCCCCCATCTGGCTGCTCAATTTCCAGGACGAGCGATGCCAAGCCTCGGCCTCTCCGGATGGAAAGTTCCTGGCCATCCACGGGAGGCCGTATGAAGGGGCGAATCGGGATACGCTCACTTTACTCTCCTTGTCGGATTTGAGCCTGGATGTGGTGGCCCAGGATACATGGATCACCACCATGGCTCGGGCCCCTTCTGGAAAGGCGTTGGCGTTTTCTCGATGCTTTCACCGCAGGCAACTGCTTGGGGAGAGGAGCACAGGTTGTTGACCGGATTGTCCTATCGGATGTGGGGAGTGGCCGAGCCTCCACCGTTGCCGAAGTCGCAAATCCCAGTCGGCCGGTCCTCCCGCTGGCTTGGCTTTCTGAAGAGGTGTCGCTCGTCAGCAATCTGGATGGGGAGAATCATGCAGTGCTTTATTCGATACGCATTGATGAGACGGGAATACAACGCATTCCGGATCTCAGCGGAGGGCATTGGCTCACTATATCGCCATGACTCGCGCGTTTTTGGAAGATATTAACCCTCAGTTGTTGAGGAGGTTCCCGATGGAATGGCGCGGTCTACGCTTGGGCCTCCTGATCGGGCTGGGGTTGGGGCTGGCGTGCACAGCGCCCAGGGGCGCTGCGCCCGGTGCGCTGGGTTCCCCTACAAGCCCAGCCACCGCGCCCGCTTCCCCCTCGCCGACGGTCGTGCCCTCCCCTTCGCCGACCCCCCGGCCGGCTCCCTCCCCGACCCCGGTGGGGCCGCCCACCCTTCCCCCCTTCACCCCACCCCCGGGCTTCGACCCGGCCGTCTATCCGCCGCCCACCCCAGCCGCCCCTAACGTCCAACTCACGTATGCGGCGGCTTGCCCCAACCTGAGCGGGACGGAGCCGAGCCCGCCACCCGCCGTGGAGGACGTGTTGCCGCTCCTGCACGCGCTGGCCGCTGCGGATGCACAGCGCCGCCAACAGGCCACCGACCCCGCCTTCTGGCCGCTGCTGCAGGGGATTCGGTTGGAGGAGGCGCCCGGGCCGGAACAGCTGATGCCCCCTCGTCCGGCCAGGGAGAGCCCGTATGGGGAGCTGCTGGGGAACGGGTGTGGGGAAGCGGTGATGGCGCGCACGTGGTGGGTGGAGGTCTGCCCGGGGCCGTGTGCGAACCCCCAGGCGGCGCGGATGGAGGCGCTGAAGCGGCACGTGTACGTGATCCGCCGTCAGGGGCACTGGCTGATCTGGGCGCTGCGGTGAGGTGGGACGGCAGAGGAGGGCGCACGGTCCCCGCCGCGCCCATCGCGCCGGGCGTGCCGGAGAACGGAAGAGCCTCGTGGTCTATGCCTTGGAGTAGTACGGTGGACGTTCAACTATGACGACCAGGGAGGTGCGACATGCGCCGGCCGGGACTTTCCGTGATGTTCGCTGCTTTGGCAGCGGGGCTCTCGCTGATCGCAGGGCTGGGGATCTGGAGCGTTCTGAACCGCTCGGCGCCCGCTGCCCGGCCGGAAAGCGTGGCCGGGCGCCCTGCGCATCCTACCATTGAAGCCCTGAAAGCCGAATTGGAGCGGGCGACTCAGGAAGAATTGGCAAAAGGATGTGTCGAGCGGGATTCCAAAACCGGCCAGCCGGTGCTCTGTGGTTCATCCAAAGCGCGCGTCGAAGCGATCCACGCGCGTCTGGTGGAGGAGACGCTGAAGGCCGAGCAGCGGGAGCCCGAAGCGGTGGCCAGGGTCATTGCCCGGATCCGGGCGCTGCGGGAGGACCCATCCCTGGAGGTCTTCTTTCAAGGGACCTCGGCGAATCCATATCTGGACGCCTCGCGTCGTGTGGAGATCTATCAGGACAATCGGGGGATGATGTATTTTGTGGACCCGACGACCGACGAGGTCTTCCAGTTTGGTCCGGGGCCGAACAGCGAGGTGGAGTTTTGTTTGCGCTCGCAACTTGGTGTGGACGAGCTGCGGCAGCGGGCGGAGTCGTTCTTGAGCAAGAATATTCCGGGCTTTCAGCAGATTCAAGAGAACTGGACATATTCGGAATCTGCCAAGGGTGGGACTTCTTTCATATTCCGCTGGGAGGCACCGGGCGCATCGGCCGGAGAAGAGATACAACCGGTTGTCCAGGTTGTGCTTTCCCTGTGTGGAGAGATTAGGAGCTTCCTCAATACCTCCAGCCTGGGACGTTAAGAGCTCCATTTGAGAAGGTGGCCGTCGATAGAGGGTCATCCGCCGGCGCCAGCCGAATAGAACCTATGGGGAGAGGTCATGGGATATGAGCGGACCCGTGACACGAAGCGTGATGCGCCTGTATCGGTTCCTCGGGGCCCTCGTGCTGGGGCTGGCCGCGTGTAGCCCTAGTGCGCCTCGGCCGTCCTCCCCACCTGCTTCCCCCACGCCGGGCGGGACGCCCTCCCCCGCAGGTCCTACGTCTACGCCTCGCCCCACTTACACGCCGCGCCCTACCCCTACCCCCTCCGCAGCCCTCTGCGAATGGCTCGGGGCGCCCGCCGGCCTCCCCGATCTCTCCTCGCTACGATGGGAGGAGCGGACCCTCGGCCCCCATCGCGTGCGGGTGTTGAGCGGCCTTCCCCTCCTTCCTATCCTTCCTATCCCCTCCAGCTTGACCCCCGACGGCCGCTTCTTGGAGGTGCTCTTCGTTACCGCAGAGGGGAAGGCGCTGGTGGCCCTGGATCTCGCCGGCACGGCCCATCGGCTGGCGGAGGCGCCTTCTAAGTTCAGCTCGCAGGTCGATCTGCCCTTCTTGATATGGCTGCGGCGGGATCCCACCCTTGGGGCGCGCAACCGGCTTCCCGACGGCCGGCGGCTGCGGATCGACGAGGCCGGCCGGGTGCGGGTGGAAGATGGGGAGACCCTCACAGTCGACACCCCCGTCCCGTTTGAAGCGGTCTACCCGGCGGGGGCGAACGGCGCCCTGGGCGTTGACCAGACGGGCCAATTGTGGCGCGGGACCTTGCGACCTCCAGCGTGGGAGCGGGTCCAGGATGCGCAGGGCCGGCCCCTGGACGGGGGCTGGATCCTCCCGGTCCAATCCCCCGACTGGGCCCTCGTCTTCAACGTCGTCTTCGAGTTCGTGCCCCCGACGGCGACGCCCCGGCCCCCTCGGATCGAACCCGGGACCCGGGGCCCCTCGCCCCCAACCCCCACGCCATATATCCCCGGCCCCGGGGCGCCGGTGGCCTTCCACTTTTGGCGGGTGCCGTTGAAGCCGGGCGCGCCGGCGGTGCGGCTATCGACGTTCCGGACGGAGGTGATCGGCACCGATATGTGGGTGCCGGGCCCGGTACTGCTCCGCGACGGCCGCCACGTGGTGCTCTACTGGCCCTTCATGCCGGCGGAGAGGATCGGGTCGATCGGCGAGCTGGTGGATGTAGAGACCGGGCAGCGGGTGGCGGAGGGGGCGCTGGGGTTGCCGGAAGGAACCATCCTGGTGAGCGTGATGGCGATGGCCGACGGCCGTTGGGTCTTGGGGGAGGTGATTGACCGGCGCACCCGGCAGGGGCAGGGGATCTGGGTGGCTTCGGGGGAGGATCTCTCGAGGCATTGGATGTTCGCGGGCTGGCAAGGGGTGCAGGCGTGGCATCCGGCCGGGAAGGGGGTGGTGGTGCGGGCGGGGACGATGGCGGAGCCGGAGCGATTGGGGGTGCTGCGGCTGCCGCCGGGGCCGGAGGGGGTGCGGCCGCTGGAAGGGCTGCAGCCCCCGGTGGGATGGGCGGGGGATTGGGTGGTGGGACGGGCGGTGGAAGCCCCGGCGAAGGTGCGGGCGGTGGATCCCGAGGGGCGGATGGAGGAGCTGGATCTTTCCGCCCCCGGGGCGTTCTTGGAGGATGTGATGAGCGGGCGGGATCGGGTCTGGCTGGTGGTGGGCACGGTGGGGCCGGAACGCCGGTGCCGTTACACCCTGGTGGAATGGGCGCTCCCCGCCCCGTGAGCGGCAAAACCGCGAACCCTGGGGTCCTCACGGAATC
>NZ_JBHOQJ010000185.1:0-22186 GCF_042408365.1 Thermoflexus sp. | reverse complement strand
CCAAAGGGCTCAGCCCTTTGGGCTGCGGGGAGGGAGGGGAAAAAATCTTTCGGGGCCTGGGCCGAAGGCCCCCGGCCTAGGCCCCGAAATCCACAAAATTTAAAATAGGCAAAGCACCAGTATTTGACCGGAGGTGGATTGTGGAGCGGAACACACGGGGGATCCTACAGGCCTGGGGAGGACGGCTGGATGCGTTTACGCTTTTCCTCCGGCAATCGGTGCAGAGCGGCGCCTTGTGGGTTCCCATCCTGGCGGTCTTTACGGCCCTGGGGATCGGGGGGATCGTGGTCGCTCTGGCTACCCGCCAGCCTTTTCTGGCCCTCTTGGCCTACCAAGGGCTCTGGGAAGGGGCCTTCGGTTCCCCCAAGGCCTTTAGCGAGACGCTCGTCCAGATGACCCCCTATCTTTTCGCCGGCCTGGGGATCGCCCTGGCGTTCCACGGGGGTCTCTTCAACATCGGCGCGGAGGGCCAGCTGGCCCTCGGGGCGATCGTCGCGGCGTGGATCGGATATGCCCTTCCTTCATTGGTTGGTGGAACAATCCCCGCCTTCATCCATCTGCCTCTGGCCATCCTCGGCGGCGCGCTGGCCGGAGCCCTCTGGGCGGCGATCCCAGGCTGGTTGAAGGCGCGCACGGGCGGGCATGAGGTGATCAACACGATCATGATGAACTACATCGCGCTGCTGATGGCCAGCTATCTCCTGAACGGCCCGATGCGCGACCCCAGCCCGACGAACGTGGTCGCGCGGACGCCTCGGATCGCGGAGACCGCCCGGCTGCCCCGGCTGTTCGCGGATCCTGATCTGCGCCTTCACGCCGGCTTCCTGATCGCCCTGGCGATGGCCCTGCTGGTGGCCTGGTTGCTGTGGCGAACCACCCTGGGGTTTGAAATCCGCACCGTCGGCCTGAACCCCCACGCGGCCCGCTATGCCGGCATCCCGATCGTTCGGATCACCGTTCTCACCATGGCGATGAGCGGCTTCCTGGCGGGCCTGGCCGGCGCGGTGCAGGTGACCGGTTTGAATTATCGCCATGAGCTGAGCTTCAACTTGGGGTATGGTTTCGATGCCATCGCCATCGCGCTCCTAGGCAAGGTCCACCCGCTGGGGGTCGTGCTGGCGGCCTTCCTGTTCGGTGCGCTGCGCAACGGAGCCAGTCGGATGCAGTTCCTCACCCAGGTCCCGGTGGATCTCATCTCGGTGATCCAGGCGTTGATTTTGATGTTCGTCGCCGCGGAGGCGATCGTCCGGGCCTTGTACCGTCCTCTCTTCCGGCGGGCGGCTGAGGCCGAACGGATGGTGTTGACCCGGGGATGGGGGGAGCTGTGAGTTCGCCATCCGGGTGAAGCGCTATGGGGAAGGTTGGATGATGGGCATTATTCAAGCTTTGTCCAGAGAGGATCTGGAATGGACGCGCGACGGTTCGGTTTCGTCATCGGCGTGATCGCCCTCATTTTCGGGATCGCGGTGGTGCTGGGCTATGGACGCTATCCGGCGGCCGTGATCATCGTCAGCATGTTGGCCACCACCATCCGGGTTTCCACCCCGCTGGTGCTGGGCGCTCTCTCCGGTATCTTCTGCGAGCGAAGCGGGGTGGTGAACATCGCCATTGAAGGCATGATGTTGACGGCGGCGTTCACTGGCTTCACTGCCTCGCTCTATATCTATGATGCCGGTGCTCCAGGTCTCCTGGCCCTGATTCTCGGCGTAGCCATTGCCGTTCTCACCGGCGCCCTTCTGGGCCTGCTCCACGCGGTCCTTTCGGTGACATATAAGACCGATCAGATCATTAGCGGAACAGTGATCAACATCCTGGCCGTTGGGATCACCGGCTATCTGAACCGTCAGCTCTTCTTCGGGGGTCAGATGCCGCATTCCCCCGGAGTGCTCCCTCGCATCGCGCTGCCCCTCCTTTCCGACCTCCCCCTGGTGGGCAGCATTTTCAGCCAACAACCGATCACCTGGCTGGCCCCGCTCTTAGTGATCCTGGTCCATATCCTCCTGTTCCGAACCGTATGGGGTCTGCGGACCCGCGCGGTCGGCGAGCACCCCCGCGCGGCCGACACGCTGGGGATCGATGTGATCCGCCTCCGCTACGTGAACGTGATCCTTGGGGGGGCCATCGCTGGCCTGGCCGGCGCTTACTTCACTCTGGAATCCGTGCCAGCCTTCGAGCCCCTGATGACCAGCGGCCGGGGCTTCATCTCCCTAGCGGCGATGATCTTCGGGAACTGGACGCCTTTCGGCGCTTGGGCGGCCACGCTTCTGTTCGGGGCAGCCCAGGCCCTTCAAGCCAACGCCCAGCAATTTGAGTTCCCTGCTCCTTCCCAGTTCGTCGGCATGGTGCCGTATATCATGACGATGCTGGTGCTGACCGGCATCGTGGGCCGGACCATCCCTCCGGCCGCTGATGGGCAGCCCTACGAGAAAGAAGCTTTGCCCCCTCGACGTCGAGCCACCCATCCGGCTCCCCCGCCTCCCTCCCGAGACGGCGATCTTCTGCAGGCTGTGGGGATCGTCAAACGCTTCCCCGGGGTGATCGCGAATGATCATGTGAATTTCTCTCTGCGTCAAGGGGAGATTCACGCCATCCTCGGGGAGAACGGAGCGGGGAAAACCACCTTGATGAACATCCTTTATGGCCTCTACCACCCGGATGAGGGGGAGATCTATATTAGGGGACAGCCGGTGGAGGTCCGCAGCCCTAGCGATGCCATCCGCCTGGGCATTGGAATGGTCCATCAGCATTTTATGTTGGTGCCGGTGTTCACGGTGGCCGAGAACATCATCCTGGGCCAGGAGATCCGCCGTGGGCCCTTCCTGGATCTGCGGCGGGCGGTGGAGGAGGTCCGGTCTCTTTCCCAGCGCTATGGTCTGGAGGTGGATCCGGAGGCGTTGGTGAAGGATCTGCCCGTTGGGGTTCAGCAACGGGTGGAGATCCTCAAAGCGCTTTACCGGAAGGCCAATCTTCTGATCCTGGACGAGCCGACCGCGGTGCTGACGCCTCAAGAAACCGAGGAGCTGTTCCGGGTGATGCGTCACCTGCAGCGGCAGGGCGTTTCCATCATCTTCATCACCCACAAGCTGAAGGAGGTGATGGCGGTCGCCGATCGCATCACGGTGCTCCGGAACGGCCGGGTGGTGGGCACGTTAACGCCTCAGGAGGCAGACGAGGCCCACCTGGCAGCGATGATGGTGGGGCGCGAGGTGGTGCTAACGGTGGAGAAGGCTCCCGCCCGGCCCGGCTTGGAGGTCCTGCGGGTGGAGGATCTTTGGGTCCGCGACGATCGAGGTGCGATGGTGGTCAACGGGGTCAGCTTCTCCGTGCGGGCCGGCGAGATCCTGGGGATCGCTGGCGTGCAGGGCAACGGCCAGACCGAGCTGATCGAAGCCTTGGTAGGGTTGCGGCCGGCGGTGAGCGGCCGGGTTTTCCTCCATGGAGAGGAGATCACTCTTCAGCCCCCGCGCTCTCGAACCGAACGGGGCATGGCTCATATCCCCGAGGACCGCCATAAGCATGGCCTGGTGTTGCCCTACCCCGTTGCGGATAACTTGGTTCTGAACACTTATTATCAGCCTCCGTTCGCCCGGGGCATCCAACGACAGCCTCAGGCTGTCCTTCAGCATGCGCGCCAGCTGATCGCCCTTTACGATATCCGGACCCCCAATCCCTATACTCCAGCGCGAAGCCTGTCCGGTGGGAACCAACAGAAGGTGATCGCCGCCCGGGAGCTCTCCCGCCCCATCCGTCTGCTGGTCGCCAACCAGCCCACGCGAGGCCTGGACGTCGGGGCGACGGAGTATATTCACCGCAAGATTGTGGAGATGCGGGATCAAGGGGTGGCGGTGCTCCTGGTTTCGACGGAGCTGGATGAGATCTTCTCCTTAGCGGATCGGATCGCGGTGATGTATCGGGGGCGCATCGTGGCGATGGCCGATCGAACGGAGGCCTCGCTGCAGCAGGTGGGGTTGTGGATGGCGGGTGTGATCCCGACCGGGGCGCTGCCTATCGGGGAACCCTCAGAGAGGGTGTAAGGGAATTTCGGGGGATGGGGTCGGCGAAGACGGCCCCACCCACCCCACTTGGGGAGGCATGAATGAAACGGATTTGTGTGATCGGCGCCGGCTATGTCGGGCTTACCACAGCGGCCTGCCTGGCCGATCTGGGCAACCGCGTGGCATGCGTGGATATTAACGAAGAGAAGATCGCCATGCTCCAGGAGGGCCGCCTCCCGATCTTCGAGCCGGGGCTCGAGGAGATCGTCCGCCGCAACATGAAGGCCGGACGGCTCTCCTTCACCCTCTCGTATGAGGAAGGCATCAACAGCCTGCCGGCGGAGTTCGTCTTCATCGCCGTAGGGACCCCTGAGGGGGTGGACGGGGAGGCGGATCTGCGCTATGTGCGCATGGCGGCCGAGCGCATCGGCGAGGTGATGGACCATCCCCTGATCATTGTCAACAAGAGCACGGTGCCCGTAGGCACCGGCGACTGGGTGGCGGACATCGTCCGGAGCCGCCAGCGCCGGCCCATCCCGTTCTGGGTGGTCTCCAATCCGGAGTTCCTACGGGAGGGATCAGCGGTTTATGACTTTATGAACCCGGATCGCATCGTGCTGGGATCGCTGGACCGGGAGGCGGCGGAGAAGGTAGCGCAGCTTTACCTCCCCTTGCGCAGCACGATCATGATCACCGATCTGCGCACCGCCGAGATGATCAAGTATGCTTCCAACGCTTTCTTGGCCACTAAAATCTCTTTCATCAACGAGATCGCGAACATCTGCGAGGCCCTGGGCGCGGACGTCAAGGAGGTGGCCGCCGGCATGGGCTTCGATAAGCGTATCGGCCGCGCCTTCCTGGATGCGGGGGTAGGGTGGGGAGGTTCGTGCTTCCCTAAAGATGTGAAGGCCCTCATTCATATGGCGATTGTCCACGGGTGCCACCCGCAGTTGCTTCAAGCTGTGGTAGAGATCAACCGAGATCAGCGACGGCGGGTGGTGCAGAAGTTGAAAGAGATCCTGGAGGATCTGAACGGCATGGTGATCGGCCTGCTGGGGTTGGCCTTTAAGCCGAACACGGATGACATTCGGGAGGCCCCGGCGTTGGAGATCGCTGGCTATCTGCTGCAGGAGGGCGCCATCGTCCGCGCCTACGATCCGGTGGCCATACCGAACGCCGCTCGTGTCTTGCCCCAGCTCATCATGTGCGCCGATCCCTACGAGCTGGCGCAGGGGGCCGATGCCCTGGTGGTGGTGACGGATTGGAACGAGTTCAAGCATCTGGATCTCCCGCGGATCAAGCAGCTCATGCGTCGCCCCGTGATCATCGATGGCCGCAACATCTATGAGCCTGAAATGATGCGTGAGCTGGGGTTCATCTACCGGGGGATCGGCCGGGGATACAACCATCCGAGCCCAGGGCTTCGTACCCGTTGATCCGACGAACAGGCTCTCCAAACCGATTGGGGATCTGACGGCGCACCAACCGATTTCTCGTTCGGGCTCTCCCCTCGTGCGGAGCAAGCCCCTCTCCGCGGCCTGAAGGGCCGCGGAGAGGGGGAAGGTTGAATGATTTTGGGGTGGGTGGGGCTGCCGAAGGCGGTCCCACCCACCCCAAAATCTCCTAGGAAATGGACGAGCTAAAGTCATCCCTTTTGTAAATCGTTAATCCCCATAGCACGCCAGCCCTAATCCTCCCGGCCCTGCGTGGGTGGCCACGGCAGGCCCCGCCTCGGCGATGAAGATCTCCATCGGCTGCAACTCCTCCTGAAGGGAGCGGGCGATCTCTTCAGCCACATCGGGAAGTCGGGTGTGCATCACGCCGATCCGGAGATTTCGCCGCCCCTGGGCGTATTCCCGAATCAGCTCCTGCAACCGAGCCCGAGCCCGTTGAGCGGTTCGCACCCGCTCGTGCGCTTCGATCCGTCCTTCCTGGAGCTTCAGGATCGGCTTTAATTGAAGCAGATTTCCCATCAGCGCCTGGAGGTGACTCACACGTCCGCTCTTGAGCAGGTATTCCAAGGTGTCCAGTACGAAATAGAACACTGTGCGCATCTTCATGAACTCCAGGCGTTCGACGATCTCCCGCGCCGTCGCGCCCGCGCGGGCCATACGGGCGGCCTCGAGCACCAGGATCCCCTGGGGCACAGAGATCAGATGGGTGTCCACCACGTGGATCTCCGCCTCCGGCAGCATTTCCCGAGCCGCCACCGCCGACGCGTAGGTTCCGCTTAAAAGGGAGGAAAGATGGATCGAGATGATCGAATGCCCCTCCTCGCTCAGCCGACGATAGGTCTCATAAAACCGGCCCACCGGGGGCTGAGAGGTCGTGGGGAGCGTAGGGGATGTCCGCAGATAGTGATAGAAGGCCTCCAAATCGAGGTCCTCCCCTTCATAGTAAGTCCGCCCGCCCATATTCACCACCAGCGGGATGACCGTGATGTCATATTCGCGAAACAGTTCGGGCGGGAGATGGGCACCGCTATCCGTAACGATCCGAATCATCGGGCCTCCTGAAATCGCCTAAGGTTTCCAGCTCGTTTCTCTGGGTTTAAAGCGTGGGCAATCCTTCGGCGCAGTTTGACGCCTCATCTTCCCATGCCCTTGTTTATCCGCCATAATACCAGCCAGTGTCCCACATCACCAGGGGCTTCGCCTCGGGATCCCGCAGGCCGGCCTCGATCACCTCCGCCACGAACACCGTGTGATCCCCGCGATACACCGCGTCGGTCACCCGGGCCTCAAACCAAGCCGGCAGGTCCAGCAGGAGAGGCGCCCCGGTTTGCGGACCTCGCTCGAAGGGGTAGCCGTTTAACCGCCCATCGGACACTTGGGTGGGTCGGAAGAAGGCGGCAGCGATCTCCTTCTGGCCCGCGCCCAGGATGTTGATGGCGAATCGGCCGGTTCGCTCGATCAGAGCGTGGAGATGGCTGTCCCGCTTGATCCCCACCATCACCAGGGGCGGGTGGAACGAGGCCTGGGAGAGCCAGTTGATGGTCCCGGCGGCGATCTCCTCGCCGTCCGCCGCGGTCAGTATGTAAAGGCCATAAGTGATCAGCCTCAAGGTGCGTTTGCGGATCTCAGGATCCATGGCTTGTCCCTCCGATGAGGAGTTTCCCAGCAGGCCATTCTTGGAAGGGCGCCTACAAGGGATGCCCCTACAAGGATGCGGATCAAAGGAAAGGACGCTCACATGAAAAATTAATCCGGATTTGGGGTTTGCGGTCTGCTCCCTCCCTATGGCCCGAAAGGCCGGGAAGATACATTGAGGGGCGCACCGGGCGTCGAAGGCGCCCGGCGTGTCCCCCAGCCCTCAGGAGCAAGTTCCTATTACGAATTACGAACGAATTATGGGCCATATTCAATGATCCCGATCTCCCATGCCTCGCCCACCGGCTGGTTGCCGCGGAACACCGGGAGGCGCCGGCCGTCGGGCCCATAGAACCCGATGACCACCGGATAGCGCCCCGGCGCCAGCTCTGGGGGCAGCCATACCCCATAGCGATCCTCAAGGATCTCCCCCGGGCGCCAGGTGGTCGTTGGACGACGCCACCCCATGGGCTCCCGGTCGGTCTGGGCCGCCGGGCGGCCATCCGGGCCCTGGATGTGCACGAAGACCTTATAGGACGTGGGAAGCAAGGCTAAGACCCGCCACCGGATGACCAGACCCAGGACCTCCCCGGGATGCAAACGATCGCCGGTGAGCCCATACTCGCCGACTTCAACGGCCTCTCCAAACCGAACCCCGGGCGCCGGATGCCACCGAGGTTCCCCCAGGCCA
Organism: Thermoflexus sp.; assembly: GCF_042408365.1. Taxonomy (GTDB): domain Bacteria; phylum Chloroflexota; class Anaerolineae; order Thermoflexales; family Thermoflexaceae; genus Thermoflexus. Next base: position 14,411 of record NZ_JBHOQJ010000185.1, on the reverse strand, counting down.
TAGACCGCGAAGCGAACGCGGCCGATCCAGCGTTCCTCCGCTCGGAAGGCATGGGCATCCAGCCATGCCTCCAATCGGCCCTCCGGATCCGCTTCCCGTTCCCCATACCAAAGCACGAAGAGACGCTCCCGTCCCTGCAGAGCCGGGGCTAAGGTTTCTTCGATGTCCTCTGGCCGGGGAGGCCGGCGCAGCGGGGCAGGGATCAACGGGGGGTCTGGCCAGTAATAAGTGAACACATCCACCTGCCCGGGCGCATACAGCAGGATCCCATCTCCCGGTCGGACGATCGCCGCCAGGGTCCGGGCCAACCCCCGGTAATCATCCCGGGCGAAGCGGGGATCGGAGTAAAGCGCCCGCAGGCTGATCGCGGTTGGGCCCAACGTCCCCCCGAGGGCCAGGACCAGTCCGATGCGTTCCACCCATAAAGCCCCCAGTTTGCCGAGGAGCTGCCGGAACATCCCCAAGCCGGCCGCCCACAGGGCGACGAAGGCGGGGAGCGCCGCCATGAAAAACTTGAGGTTCGCCTCCCGGTAGGCCCCTCGCCCCAGCACCAGCCCGATGGGGGTCAGCACCAGCGCCAGCCCGATCCAAGGCCCCAGCGGGTTCCATCCGCGCCGGAGGCCCAAGCGTTGAGCGAACACCCCTAAGCTGACCCCGATGAGGGGCAAAGCGAGGACCGCGGGCGGGACCTCCGGCGGAAGGGTGATCCCCCATCCGAGGGCGCGCAGGATGGCGATCAGCGCGTCGAGCGGCGGGACAGGGGAAGGGGCCGGCCATTGTCGCAGCTGGGTTACTGCGGCCGGCGCCCACGGCAGGAAGGCCAGCCCGATCCACGCCTGAAGACCCAACCAGCGGATCAGAAGCCGGGGCCGGCCGCGCCATATGTCCATCAGCATTCCCACGAGGTGGGCCGCGGGGACCGCCGGGAACACATAATGGGTATACCATCCGGCGACCCCGGTGAGGAGAAGCCCCAGGGCGCGACCCGGATGGGGCCGTCGGCGCCAGGCCAGCCAGAAGACCGAGTGCAGCGCCGCCCACAGTCCCAGGAGGGTGTACATCCGGACCTCCTGGGCGTAGTAGATGGCGAGAGGATGGAGGGCCAGGAGGAGCATAGCGAGCCCGGCGACCCGCCGGTTGAAGAGCCGGGCTGCCAAGCTCCCGGTCGCCGCGATGAGGAGCACGCCGGCCAGGGCCGAGAAGGCCCGAAGGGCGAAAACCGAACGGCCGGCGACAGCGGTCCACCCATGAAGCAGGACGTAATATAGAGGAGGATGGATGTCCTGGGCGACGCTTTCCAGGATGTGCCGGAGAGGGCCCTCGCTCAGGCGAGCGGATGTCCCCTCGTCATACCACAGGCTCTGGGCCTCGAGGCCGTAGAACCGCAAGCCCATCCCCAGCCACAACACCGCCAGCCCCAACCATCCCAGGCCCATCCCTCGGCGAGCCCAGCCCGCGCGCCCCATCCCCTTCCCCTCATTCGTTGAACAGCTGGCCGACCGAGCGGCCTTCGTGGATGCGACGAATGACCTCGGCGAGCATTGGGCCGATGGAGAGAACCGTCATATTCGGAAGGCGTTTGTGAGGTGGAATCGGGATCGTGTTGGTGCAGATGATCTCCGTTAAAGGCAGCGCTCGCAGGCGGTCCACCGCGGGGCCGGAGAGGACGGCGTGAGTGAAGCACAAATAGATCTCTGTCGCCCCCTGTTCCTTCAGGACCCGCACCGCTCCGCTCACCGAGCCCGCGGTGTCCACCTCATCGTCCACCAGGATCACCTTCTTCCCCGCCACGTCCCCGATCACCGTCAGCGCCTCGGTCTGGGTCCCGGTCCGACGCTTCTCCACGAAAGCGATGGGCAGGTTGAGCTTGGCGGCGTAATTGCGGGCCTTCTTGGCGAACCCCAAATCGGCGGCCACCACCACCGCCTCTTCGGGGGAGAAATTCTTCTCCAGCAGGTAGTCGCTCAGAAGATGGAAAGCGGTCAGCTCATCGCCCGGGATGCTGAAGAAACCTTGGATCTGGCTGGCATGCAGATCGATGGTCACCCAGCGGTCGGCGCCGGCCACGGCGATGAAGTCCGCCACCAGGCGGGCGGTGATCGGCACGCGCGGTTGATCTTTCTTATCGCTGCGGGCGTAGGCCAGGTACGGGATAACCGCTGTGATGCGGCCGGCGTTCGCCCGCTTGATGGTGTCCAGCAGGATGAAGAGCTCCATCAGGTTGTAATTCACCGGCGAGGCGGTGCTCTGGATCACGAAAACATCCTGCCCGCGGACGCTGGCGAGCAGGCGGACGAAGATGTTCTCGTTCGGGAAGACGATGATCTCGCGGGGGAGCAGCGGGACTCCCAAACACTCGGCGATCTCCTCGGCCAATTGCGGATGGCCGGAACCCGCCACCAGGATCATGTCCCCATAACGCCATGACGGTCCGGGCATTCGCGGGCGACCTCCCAATCAGATTCGAATGAATGTGCCAACGGGAAGGATGTAGAGGCAGGCACGGGGCCTGTCCACGGAATGTATGGATGCCGATGGTCAGGGCAGGCCTTGTGCCCACCTATCGGGCGTCCCTTGGGGCGCCCGATAGGTGACCCCTCGCTTGCAGCGGGACCAGCTTATTCATCATAGCCGGAATCGCTGGAATCCCAAAACCCTCGATGTCCGCGTGGGGTCGATTTCCGTCCTGGGGTCGCCCCCCGGCTTTCACCCTTCGTCTTCCATTCCGCCCTTTGTCGCAGAAGCAAGCGACCCATCATCATATGCGCATCCGTCATCCGGATTCAAGAGTTTTCCAAGCGGCTCAGGGCTTTTCAAAGTTCTAACCGAGACAGCATAACGGTGAAGAAGCGGATAGCTCCCGAAAACCTCAAATTGAAAGCACTATCTTGCCAGTGGTTAGAACATTGAAAAGCCCAGCCAGCGGCTGTGGAATACTTGCTCTTCATCCACCGGACCGTCCAAGAGGCCGGCCGACGGATTCCCAGGGATGCAGCGAGCGCAGGGCTTGGGAGGGATTCAGACCATGACATTAGGGGTTACATCCTCACTTGGACAGAGGCTTGAAGAGGACAACTTCAGTTGGCGCTCTTTTGCGCCGATTGGAAATCGGCCTGGATAGGCGCTTTGCACCAGGTGTCGGCCTACGCCGACGCGGGATCCGGTCGGCGCGGGCCGACCGCGTTGGTTTCCTCGTAGGAGCGTCGGGTCGTGGGGAGGGGAGGTGAAGGAGGGGTGAGGCCCTCTCGCTTCCTCCCACAGACTCCGAACGGCATCACTCCACCAACCCGGGAAGGAGTAGGATAAATTCTTTGGGGAGTTAGAGCCGTTTGTAGCGCTCCTTCGATTTGGAATTTTTGGTCGGGTGGGGGCCGCCCCAGCGCCCCCACCCGACCAAAATGGGTCATCCCTCCAGGCCTATCCCGATGCTTTGTGCCGTCGGCTCGTCCCCAGCCACCCGGCGACAAGGCCCGAAGGGGCGAGACTCACTTGCACTTGCCCGCCGAGCCGGCGTTGTAGATGGCCTGGATTTCGGCTGGAGCAAGCGCGCGGTTGAATATTTCCACTTCGTCGATGAGGCCCCGGAAGGATATCTGTGGGTACCACGCTGCGGAGGGCATACCGATCCGCAACGGCTCGGGGTTTGCTAGATTGGCAAAGGCTGTTGCTGGGGCTGAAGCAACCTGCACCCCATCCACATAAAGAATTGCGGAACCGCCGCTCTTCAGCGTAACCGCCACGTGATGCCACGCGCCATCTCGAAGATTTGGACCTCCCATTACAGCAACCACCAGATTGCCGTTGATTGAGGCAGCAAACTGAAGTTGACCCAAGGAGTTGGCGGCCTCGCTTAACTGGAAGGAGAACTCCGTGTTCTGAGGACCTCCTGTCCGCTTCCACACGATTTCGTCCGGATCATTGGGATCATATCCGGCTGGGGCTTGGAACTGGATCCAGGCGTCGATGGTCATCTCACCTGTGCTGAAGTCAAAATCCGGATGGTTAGGCACTTCGACAAAACCGTTCGTGAAATTCCATGCCCCATCAACGTTCCCGCCAGCGGGTGATGGGTTATTCTGGAAAGTTCCGTGATGGCCGTCTACTATATCGAAGGCCGTCGGGCCTGCGGTTTCGTCCAGCGGCCACCAGGCGACTATACCATTCGGCGCCAGGGCGCAGGCGATCGGTGTGGATGTCGGGGTGGGCTGGCATTTTCGTTTCCCCTGGCGCTCGGCGTCGTAAATGGCCGGAAACTCGGCCGGTGTCAGCTCTCGGTTGAAGACCTCTACCTCATCAAGAGCCAGCTCTGCTGCTATGGCTCCGGTTGCGATGATAGCCGTGCTCCTGCCCAACCGAAGAGGCCCACTGTTGCTGGTGGTGAAGTTTGCGACCGTCGTCGGAGAAGACGAAGTGCAGTTGCCATTGAGATCGCAGACTGTAAGCGTGACGCTTCCAGTTGGGCTGACTCGCGCGGCGATGCCATGCCAGTCTGAGGGCGAAAGCGGACTGCTGAGCTGAAGTTGCGGGCCCGTTATAAGGGTGCCGTTGAGCCAGAACCTGAGCGTGTAGGTCTTAGCGGCGCTATCCCAGCTATCCAAATAGAGCGAGTATCCGTCATTAGGGCCCCATTTTTCAACGAGCGGCTGGATCGACTCGATAGCACCGGCGGTAAACACCCAGAGGATGAGGGTGAAGCCGTTGGGGCCGATGTTCAGATCGGGATGGTGGGGTACCTCGACGAAGCTCTGGTTGAAAAAGAGGGCGCCGCGAGAAGTGTTGGGATCCACCACCACTGGTTGCAGTTGACCGTACAAGATGCCCGACGCGGGCAGTTGGCTCACGACCCCCGGTCCCCCACCCCCTAGTCCCAGGGTGATGTTCAGCGGATTACCGTTTAGATCCTTTGTCGTCCCGTTGTTGCCTCCTGCCAGGTCCTGCACGGTGCTTTGACCGACGGCGTCATCCAGCGGCCACCAGGCGACCATACCTGAGGGCGGCGTGACGCAGGCGGTCAGCGTGGCGATCAGCGTGGGGGCGGCAGGGGGAGACGGTATGGACAGCGGGGTGGCGGTCGGCGTCGGGGTGGTAGGGGATTGACAGCCAACGAGAATCGCGAGGGCCACCCCAATCGCCCAAGGGAGCCATTGGCGCCCCTTGGCCATCACTGTCCGCAAGATCGACCTCCAGGGAGCCAACACGGGACCGCACATCTCTGCCCCCTCCTTTCCTTAAAGTTGGGTGGATTATGAAGGGCAACGCCTCCCCCTTGCCCTTCCCCGCATCGCCCCTTCGATGAGGCCCGGCAAGGGTTGGGGGGCGAGCCTTCTTCCGGATCCATTCATGAGGCGCGGAAAGCCCGCCCAACCTTACACGGGATGGGATGGAATCCGGCCCCTTCTTCACCGACAGCTCACCCGGAGGACGTGCTGGCTCCCCTGAAGCAGATGGATCGGATAGGGACCCTGGGGTAGATCCGCCCCATCCCATTCGGCCTGGGCCAGGCCGGCGATCGGAATCTATCCATAGGCCTCCACTCGAAGGCCCTCCTCGGAGCGTGCAAGGGTTGCTGTGCCCGGGAGCAGGCGGATGATGGCCGTTCCCCCCGGCGGGATGACTGCGGGCACCTCGACGTTGGATAACCGGCTCACGAAACGGACAACCGGCGAGGGGCTTACCAGCGGTGGGCAATTTCGGTTTTCCACCCGCACCTCTGCGGAGCCGGCGGCGGTGAGGAGCAGGCCGAGGGCCAGCATGCTGAGGCCCAGTCCCAGGGTGCCGATGAGGAGGAGGATCCCGAGGCCCTGCAGCAGGCCTGGGAGGGACAGCCCGCCGGCCGCTCCGGGCGCAACGGCTCCCCTGGTCAAGGCTTGCGCCCGCTGGCTCAACCGTTCGCGAACCGCCCGCGCCGGTTCGGGCGGGGGCGGGAGGATCCCCACCGCGCCGAGCCATTCCGCGGCGCTCCAATGCTGCCATCGCGTCTCCTGACACGTGGCGCAGCCTTCGAGATGCTGCCGGAGCGCCCGGCGGAGGTCTGGGGTGAGAGCCGGTGGCGGATGGCCCGGCGCTCCGACCAGCCTGGCCAGCGCCGGGCAGGCCCGCCGGCCGAGGCGGAGAAGGATCCAGGCGGTCAGGGCCTCCTCCAGATGGTCCCGGGCCCGGCTCAGGCGGGTGTGGGTCACGCCGACGGAGCGGCCGAAGATCCGAGCGAGCTCCGCCGGGGAAAGCCCGTGCCGCAGATACAGATCGAGGAGGAGCGCCTCCTCCTCCGGCAGGGCCCGCAGCGCCTCACGGAGGATGGCTGTCCGCTCCTGCCGCAGGAGCTCCTGCTCCGGCGTCTCGCTGGCTTCCGGCCCTATGGCTTCCCCGGGGACGATTTCGGAAATCGGAAAACGGAACCTGGCGGCGGGAGCGCCGGAGGGCCTCATAGACCTGATGGCGGGCGATGATATAGAGATACGCCCGGAAGTGGCGGGGGGAGTAGCGGGGGCGGCCCTCCAGGAGTCTCAGGAAGGTTTCCTGGGTGACATCGAGGGCCAGGTTGGGATCGCCCAGCATTCGGAAGGCCAGGTCGTAGACCCGAGGGAAATAGCGCTCATAGAGGAGCGTAAAGGCCTCCGGATCGCCATGCCACATTTGGACGACGGTCGCCTCTTCCCCAAGCTCGGGTCTAGAACTCATAATCCCCTCCATCCGCTCCTCGAAAAAAAGTTATACGCTGCCTTTCCACTTTTGGGAGTTCCCTCGTGCAGAGGCGGATGCGAAATCTTGGTCGGCGCAGGCCGACCGCTGGCCGAAGACCTAAGGAGGGCGACTTCAATCGGCGTTTAACTGTTTCCTTATCAGCCCCAGCGATTCCTCATCCAGTTCCCGGCCGAGGGTTTCGCAGCTTCCAGATAATTGTGGACCATCCGACTCATCTGGTTGGCGAACGCGTGAAGGAGGGGGCCAAAGTGCGCACAGCTTCCTCAAGAGCCGCCAGGGCCTCCTCCCGCCGGCCCAGGTCAGAAAGCCGGTTCCCCAAGCGGTTGAGGCTTGTGGCTAAGTCGGGGAGGAAGACCTGGGGGCTCGTTTGGGCCAGCTCCCGGTAGATGTTCACCGCTTCCTGGGTCGTTTCCATCGCCTCCTTCTGCTGGCCGGAAGTGAAAGGGGCACGACCCAAGGTGGTGAGCAAGCGAGCGCGTTCGGCGTCCTCGCCCGGTTTCAAAAGCGAGGCCCGAATCTGCTCGATCTCCATGCTCATCATATCAGCCTCCAGAATGGGCTCTCCCATCGAAATATGCTCAGGTTCAATCTATTGAGGAGACAGCGCCGCGGCCGGAAGCGGATTCGGAGGGATCTTCTTGGGAAGCACCTCCGACCGCGGCGCGCCAGCGTATGCGCATCCGGAACGGCCCGCGCCGTCCGCGAGCGGAAGGTCGGGAGGTCGTGCACGGGGAGGGAGCCGACCCGGTCAGCGAAGGCGCCCAGGCCCGCCTGGGCGGCTTCCCTCCGGGGGTCCGTCTCGGCTTCCCGCAGAAGTTCTTCCATGCGGGGCCGGGCCTTCTGGGAGCGGCGCAGGCTTTCCGCCCCTGGATGGCGCGGCTCATGGTTCGCTCATCGAGGAGTGAGCTTTCAGCCAGGCAGCGATTTCGGCCCTCCGGTTTGGACCCAGTCACATGGAGGGTGAATGCCTCTAATTCCTCATTGATGGCGGCCAGACGATAGCTGTTCTGACGCAGGAAGAGGAGCGGCGGCAACCCCAGTGCGCTTGTTGCCATCCATAAAGGGATGATTCCGGATGAGGGAGTCCATCAGGGCAACCGCTTTGGAGAAGAGATCGGGGTAGAGGTCCCTGCTGCCGAAGGTTGCCCGAGGGCGGCCACCGCCGACTCCAGTAAGGGGAGGACTCGCATTCCATGGGTCTCACCTGTCTCCTCAATGAGGCGGGCGTGTAGGAAAAGCCCTTGCTCAATGGTGAGGAATTTCATCGCCGAGCCAGGGCTTCCAGCGTAGGGCGGTACTGTTCAATGAACTCGGCAACCTGGCGGACAAATTCCTCATCAACACCGGGAAGTGTGGAACCCACCGGGGTGATAATAATCCGCCGCCGCTCCTGGTCCACCTCTACAGAGACCTTAGATCCCTCCTTCAGACCCAATAGATCTAGTGCATCTTTCGGAAGGGAGACAGCGACGCTGTTTCCCGTTCGGAAGATTCTCCGCATCATTTCACGTCTCTTGCCCGGGTTGTACTTACCAAGTATATCCCTGGAAAAGTCTCAAGCTTAACCCACACTTGTAACTGTTCAGCCTGGTCCCATTCGGTGCGGAGCTCCCGTGAAGAGTTGGAAGGGCCCCGTCTCCTTCAATCCTCCCTCCCCACGGTCTGAGAAAGCCCACGGTGAAAACGCTCATATCATGTCCGCGAACGGATGAATCGTTACACAATTATTGTGGAGGAAGCGTGCAGGGCCGTTCGCTATCGTTAAAACCGCTTAATCACCCCATCATATGTGGGGCCGTTATTCGGCCCGCCTACACGTCGCTCGCCGTGGCTGGGGCCGTCGGGAGCGCCGGAACTATCCAGCACCGTTGTCCCACTACCCTCATCAAAGCGATATAGACCGACGGTGCTGGCGTCGGGTGTGAAAGGCGCATCGGGTGGCGTGAAGTTCGTGGTGTATCGCACGATGTTGGAGATCCGCACCTCGTCCAACCAGCCGCTGAACGATGGATAGGTGTTGGGATCGTAGTCGTGCTTTTCCGCGCCGATGACCAGGTACGGTTCATTCGGCCAGGCGACGTTGCGCCCAACGCGATAGGAAATGTCCCCTGCTGGTCCGTTGTATTCGCGATCCAGCACGCCACCCACGAAAATACGCATCTCGCCGTTGGTGCGGCGCGTCACGGCGATGTGGTGCCACTGATCGGGCGTCAGCGTGGTGTTGCCGCAGATGGTGTAGCCGCTGCTGCCGTTGTGGACACCAAAGGCAATGCGCCCCCCGTAGAGGGAGATGCCGAAATCGCCATAATCGGGCGTGTCAAAGATATCGCGGTCAAAGAGGATATTGCCGTAAATCCAGGTATCCTCACCCTCAACACAGGGGCCGCTGTTGTTCTCGCCGGAGGTAAAGCGTAGCCAGAACTCTATGGTGAAGTCAGTCGCGCCGATGTTGACAGGCAATGAGATGCCCAGGGTGTTGCTCATCGGGATTTTGACGCGGTCAATGTCGCCGCTGCCGGTGCCGTAGAAGCGCAAAGCGTAGGTAGCAGTGGGTGGTGTGCTGGTGGGCGTCGGGGTTGGGGTATTGGTAGGTGTTGGTGTGTCAGTTGGTGTCGGGGTTGGGGTATTGATAGGCGTTGGCGTGCTCGTCGGCATGTCAGTTGATGTCGGGGTCGGGGTTGGCAGTTGGCCGGGCGCAAGGCCCTGCATCACCAGCGGCAGGTAGATCAGCGAATCCGCATTGCCCTCGGTCATGCTCGCTGTCCCCAACACGTTCCGGCCATGTTCAGCATCCCAAATCCCATCGTTGGCCAAGCGGATGGCGTCGCGCGGGTCATGCTGCAGGCCGGGAGCGGGGTCGGGCAGCCACAGGGCGCGGGTGTATTCGCCCGGCGGCAGGTCGGCGGTGAGGGTGTGTTCACCCAGCTCCCAGTGGCGCGGGTTGGCGTCCAGGGGGAGACGGAGGATGGGATCTCGGGCCACAGGGACCGGATCAACCGGGCGGGGCAGGAGGGGTGAGGCGAAGCCGCTGTTGTGCAGGCGAACCCTCAGGGGCAGGTTTCCACCCGGGTGGCTCTTGGCTGGGAAGGAGGCTTCCAGCAGGCTGAGGCGATCGCCGAGGCGCTGACGGATTTCGGTGTAGCAGCCCTGCTCGCGCCAGGACCGGATCACGTCGGGATGATAGGCTTCGTTGAGCGCCGTCCAATGCAGGCGTTCCAGTCCGGCCAGGGCGGTCGGGCAGTCAGAGCGGGGCAGGTTGGGATGGCAGGTCTCGCCGCTCATCAGCGCAAGGCGCGTCATCCGGGCGATGTACATTTTCCACTTCCCTGTTTTGAGGGAACCATTGTAATCCACATACGCTCCCTTACCGTTGTCACTGACAAGGAAGCGCTCGTTGTGATGTTCGGTGCGCGCCTGCCCTGAACCGTCAAAGGCCTGAGCTTCGGTCAGCGGCTGCGGGTACCAGTGAGTGAAGTCGCCGCGAGACTGGAGAAGGGTGAAGCGGTCACGCGGGAAATAATGGTGGAGCGCATCGCGGATGATGGCTTTGTGTTCGGGACGATCCAGCCCGTTGGCGGAGGAGCGCCGCTCGCCCCAGGCGCCGATGAATCCCGCTTCAAACCAAGCGCTGAGGTCCTTGTTGGTCTCCAGCACGGGCGGGAGTTGCTCAATGTACTGCAGGGCCTGCTCCAGCGAGGCATCCGGGGCGGGGTTGGGATAGGTTTCGCCGTCGTTGTAGGAGAAACGGATGATGACCTTGAGACCCGCCTGGCGCACCAGCGAGAAGAAGCGGCTTAGAGCCGTTAGGTGTTCAGGCGGCAGATCGCTGTTGCGATAATCGTCCAGCCGGGCGAGGAGATACAGCAGGCGATTGTCGGTTTCGGCCGGATACCAGCTCAGGTCGGTTTCATCCAGCTCCACAGCTCGGGAAAAACCCTGCTCTGGGTTAGGGATGTCTTCGGCCGAGGGAGAGAAAACAACCCGCCGGAGCAAAAGGGCAGGATTTACAGCTGGAGGGGAGCTTTCCGGGGGCATGGATGAGGCGTTGGAGGCCTGTGGGGCACAGGCCATCATCAGAAAAAAGGAGATAATCGCGGAAACCCGTGGCCGCATTTCCCCTCCCACTTGATCGCGCCTCACGAGCGGGCGCTGGTTGCCCAGAGGCCGGCGCTGATGATCAAGGCCCCGCCGATGAGGTGGGCCAGACCCAGCGGCTCCCCCAGCAGGAGATGTCCCAACAGGGCGCCGTAAACCGGCAGGGTGTTGTAGAACATCATGGCCCCGCCCGGGCCCAGCCGGCGCACGCCCTCGTTCCAGGCGAGGAACCCCAACACGGTGGGGGCGATCCCGATATACAGCACCGCCAGCACCACCTCCGGGCGCCAGCGTGTTGGAAGAAAGAACTGTTCGACCAGGGCCGCTGGGATCAGCAGCGGCAGGGCAAGCGCCATCGAGAGGGCGGTCGTCGAAAGCGCGGAGCGATGGGCCATCACCTTCCGCCCCAACACGGAATAGAGGCCCCACAGCGTGAGCGCTGCGACCACGAGCAGATCCCCGAGGTTGCCTTGGAGCGCTCCCCAAAAGATCAAATTGCCGTTGGAGATAATCAGGAGCACCCCCGCCAATCCGAGAAAGGCCGCCAGCAGCTGGCGCGGGGTCAGCGGTTCCCGGATCAAGAGGGCCGCGATGAGGCCGGTGATCAGCGGCCCCAGGCCGTTGATGAGGGTGGCGTTCACGGCTGTGGTGAAGCGCAGGCCCCAGTAAAGGGTCGGGGCGAACAAGGCCACGCCGGCCAAGGCCATCCCGAGGAGGAGCGGGGCATCGGCTCCCAGGCGGCGCTCCTCCGACGGTCGGGATCGCAACAGCCATCCGAAGCAGAGCACCGCGATCAGGAACCGGAGCGCCGACAGCGTCACAGGCCCGATGCTGGCCCGCAGCCAACGGCCCAGGGTCATGTTCGTGGCCCAGGTGAAGGTCGCGAGATTGACCAGGAGCAGGCCGATCCAGACGGATCCGCCGATCCGCAGCATCCAGTGCTTCCATGAGATCTTTGCTGTGGTTGGTTCCATGTCTGGCCTCCTGTTCAAGCCGCTGGCAGGGTGAAGACGAAGCGAGCCCCTTGCCCGGGCTCGCTGAAGGCTTGGATGTGGCCGCCGTGGGCTTCCACCGCATGGCGGGCGATGGCCAGCCCCAGCCCGCTGCCACCGCCCCCGCGATGGCGCGCCCCGCGATAAAAGCGCTCGAAGATCCGAGGGAGGTCCTCCGGGGGGATGCCGGGCCCGGTGTCCGCCACCTCGATCGCCACCCACTCCCCCTCGGGCCACGCCCGCACCCGCACCTCGCCCCCCGGTGGCGTGAACTTGATCGCGTTCTCCAGGAGGTTCCCCAGCGCGCGTCCGGCCCATTCGGGATCCGCCCACACCCGCAGCCCCTCCGGGAGCTCCAGCCGGATCCTCAGCTCCCGGGCCTGCCAGAGGGGGCCGAATCGCTCCACCCAGCTGTGGATCCACGGGCGAACGTCCAGGGTTTCATAGGCCAGGGGCCATTCCCCCGCCTCCAGGCGGGCCAGGTCCAGCAAGGTATTAATCAACTGGATCAGCCGATCCAGTTCCTGGATCAGGCGCACCCATGGGGCCGGGAGAGGCTCCGCCGGCTTCAACTCATCCAGCAACAGGCGGATGGTGGTCAGGGGCGTCCGCAGGTCGTGGGCGACGTTGGCGGTGAGCTCCCGCCGGGCCCGTTCGGCCTCCCGCTGGCGGGTGATATCGAGCAGCGCCAATCCATAGCCCTCCGACCACATCCATCCGGTCGCCAGCCACCAGCGCTCCCGCCATCGGATCTCCGCGGTCCCGCCGGCTTTCACCAGCGCCTCCAGGTCGGGGGAAGGAATCGCCTCCACCCAAGCGCGGCCGGGTCGGAGGTTCAGCCCTTCGATCGCCGTGCGGTTCGCCCACAGGATGCGCTGGTCCCGGTCGAGCAGGAGCAGCGCCTCCGCTCCGCCCGGCTGCAACCCCTCCAACCAGGTCGCCAAGCGGTTGCGTTCCGCTTCCAGCTGACGTGAGGTGCGCTGGGCTTGACGCGCTGCTTCCTCCGCCCGGCGCCACCGTTGATAGAGGAGGCCGAGCCCGGCGAACGCAGTGAGCAGGAGAACTCCCAGGACGACTGCCATCGGTTCCATCTTTAGCCCTCAAAGCGATAACCGATCCCGCGCACTGTGATGATGCGCCGGGGGTGCGCGGGATCTTCCTCAATTTTCTCCCGAAGCCAACGGATGTGCGTATCCACCGTGCGGGTGTCCACGAGGTGCTCCATCCCCCACACCCGCTCCAGGAGGAAAGCTCGGCTCAGGACGCGGCCGCGGTTCTGGATCAAAGTGGCCAGGAGATCAAATTCTTTCATGGTGAGGCGCAGCTCCTGGCCGCCCCGATACGCTTTCCGGGCCAGCAGGTCGAGGGTGAGATCCCCGGCGGACAGCGTGGTCGCTGGGCGCCCCCGGGCTCGCCGCAGGAGGGCTCGGATGCGGGCGAGCAGCTCCCCAACGTGAAAAGGTTTCACCACGTAATCGTCCGCTCCCACCTCCAACCCCACGATCCGATCCACCGGCCCGCTGCGGGCTGTGAGCATCAGGATGGGCACATCGCTCTCCTTGCGGAGGATCCGGCAGACCGAAAAGCCGTCCAGGGTGGGGAGCATGATGTCAAGGATGATGAGATCCGGCTGGGTCGTCCGGGCGAGCTCCAGGGCCTCGCCTCCATCGCCGGTGGTGATCACCTCGAACCCCTCGCGCCGAAGCTGTTCCGCCAGTGTCTCCCGCAACGACTGATCGTCTTCCACCAGCAGCAAGCGCATCTTCCCCTCGCTCCACACGCTTACGATTGAGTGCGTCTTGCGCGGTTGCAAACGGGTTCACCAGGGCACCCCTTGTGGGTGCCCCTACATGGTTCCACGGCCACACCCCATCGAAGTTTCCCTATGGAAAGATTATCCCTGTGCGTTGGGGAGATTGCCGAACGCTGCGGCAGTTCTGTGGGATTAAGCCCCGAGCGACCATCGGCGACCCATTTGGCCTCCCTTCAGCACGGCTCCAGGATCTCATAAGGGCTGGCCGTGGGCCATTCCGGCACCAGGCTCATCAGCATGATGCCCGCCACGACGCACAGGCGCACGGGTTCATCGCCCGTGTTGAACACCCGATGGGCGGTGTTCTCACGGTTGTAGATCGCGTCCCCCGCCTCGAATTCGTAACGGTGCCCCTCCGATTCAATGTAGCCTCGGCCCTGCAGCACGTAGTAGACCTCTTCGCAGTTGTGACGGTGAAGGGGGGTATGGGCCCCGGGATCGATTTCCACGATGCCCATCACCAGGGTTTTGGTGGGGAAACCGGTTTCCGGGTAAATCACCTTCCAGTCCCGAACGCCAGGCATGCGTTCCATAGGGGCACCGCGTCGATATTCCGAGGGCTTCATCACCACTCGATGGGATCCACTCATTGGCTCACCCCCTTTTGTGGACTGAACGCAGCTGTCCGCCCCCGGGTTTCAGAGGCGCTTGTTAGTGTTCTTCCCCTTGGGTTCGACTTTTGTTTTGAGGATATGCAGTGGAGAGCGCGGATCACCCCCCCTTGATCTCCCCTTCCCACGGTCCAAAGGGCTGTGAGGAGGAGCATAAAAAATATTTTAAGGGCGGGCCGGGCACCTCGAGCGCCCGGC